>JARRJQ010000194.1:0-24845 GCA_037388985.1 Desulfobacterales bacterium
GCCTTTGATTCTAAAACCCGATGGGCTTAACTCCACCATTATCTGTGGGCTTTGCATCTGATTTTTCGAATTAAAAGTGCTCAACAAGGCGCAGGCAAACGTAAATTCGGAAAACGTAACGCCTGAAGAAAAGCAGAGCGGCTATCGACAGGAAACCGGCTGGATCAAAACATCAAAAATTGCCGGAGAGATGTTAAGCGAAGACTGAATAAAGTAGTCTTCCGCAGCTCTGGGTGGAAGCCGGCATGCGCAAGACTATCTTGGTAATGAAACCACCTTGAGATCATATCAATTTTGCTGAATTCGTTATGTGAATTACTTCTTTACGTACAGGCCGCGCGATTTTGCACGCACCATGCGCTTTTTCGAAAGCTTGTAAAGGGCATTGCTTATCTGTCGAGCACCGAGACCTGTTTTGGCTTTCAATGCATCGATCGTAGCTCCTTTTGGACTGCGTTTGATCACATTGTATACCGCATCCAGTACGGTCGCACCTCGGGCCGGTGCAGCCTTGCTGCGAAAAGCAGCTTTACGGACTGATTTTTTAGGTCTGGCGTACGCTGCCTTTTTTGCGGGTTGAAATTTATCAGCCTGTTTGCTAATTCTCTCCACCTGCTTTGAAAGGCTCACAAGTGACTTGGAGATCGTTTTGAGTTGGGCTTGTATTTTATTCATTCGCTTTAACCCTCCCTGTTAAAGGATTAATTGTCGTCTTTTGGTTATAGAGAAGAGTAAGACAGCATCATTTGAAAGTCAATATACAGAGAAGATAATGCAGATAAGCCACAAAGAATTTCGGATTCGCTATGAAACCGCTTTAAATCCTTCCCAGCTTGAGGCGGTTACCCATACCGCAGGACCGCTGCTGGTTATCGCTGGAGCCGGGAGCGGAAAAACAAGAACCCTGACATATCGGGCGGCCTACCTTGTGGAAAAAGGCGTGTCGCCGGCTGCTATTCTGCTGTTAACGTTTACACGCAAGGCATCCCAGGAAATGCTTCGCAGGGCCGCACAATTGCTCGATGACCGCTGCGAAAAAATTTCTGGCGGGACGTTTCATTCGTTTGCCAATATGACGCTGCGGAAATATGCGTCGCATATGGGATTGAACCCGGCTTTTGGGATCCTGGATCGCGTCGATTCGGAAAATCTGATTGGCATTTTGCGCAAAGAAATGCAGCCGGAAACAAAACATCGATCGTTTCCAAGAAGAAAAACACTGGCGGACATTTTCAGCCGTGCGGTCAACAAGGACATGGCCATTGAAGAAATCATTAATATTGATTACCCGCATTTCGCGGCCTACCTTAATGTGATCAATCAATTACATCATCAATATGAAGCCCGCAAGCGCGAACACCACTTCCTTGACTACGACGATTTACTAGTCTTTTTGCATCGCCTTTTAGGTGCATATCCTGAAATTCGAGATCGCATTTCTTCCAGTTACCAATATATCATGGTGGATGAGTACCAGGATACCAATAAGATTCAAGCCGAAATATTGTATCTTTTAACGAATGTGAATAAAAATATTATGGTTGTTGGCGATGACGCCCAAAGCATCTACGCTTTCAGAGGAGCCAATTTCCGAAATATTATCGATTTTCCAAAGATGTTTCCCGGAACCCGTATTGTCGCTCTGGAAGAAAATTACCGCAGCATTCAGCCGATATTGACCCTGACCAATGTGATTATTTCTAGAGCAAAGGAAAAATATACAAAAAATTTGTTTACGCGAAAATCAGGCGGAACCACACCGGTGATTGTAAATGCTGAAGATGAATACAGTCAATCCAGATTTGTAATTGATCAAATTAAAAATTTGCAGCGCAAAGGGGTAGCATTAAATGAAATTGCAGTCCTGTTTCGTGCCAGTTTTCATTCTTTTGATCTTGAAATCGAGCTCAGCCGTGAGGGAATTGCTTTTTTGAAGATGGGTGGATTTAAATTTGTTGAATCCGCTCATATAAAGGACGTCCTGGCTCACATGCGGGTGATTGCCAACGTCTATGACCGAATTAGCTGGTACCGAATCTTAATGCTTATCGAAAAGGTCGGACCCAAAAGTGCCGCGAAAATTTATGAAGCGATCATTAAAGAAAGATCAGGCTATACGGGCCTTCTTTCAGCAAAAATCGAACGCATCAAGGGTCTTGACCGTTTAAGGCAGCTCATCTCAGCTTTGGATGCTCATCCAATGACCGTTTCGGAAATGGGAAAAACGATTATTGATTACTATCTGCCGATTCTCAATAAAACTTATGATGACCACCCTCGCAGGGCTAGAGATCTGGAACATTTGACCGAAATTATGGACCGTTACAAAAACCTGGATTCCTTTCTGACGGATATGGCCCTGGAGCCGCCGAACATCAGTTTCGAAAACTCGCTCTATGATGGAGCTTCTGCGCCGAATCGTTTGATTCTTTCGACGGTGCACTCCGCGAAGGGATTGGAATGGCACACTGTTTTCGTAATCTGGGCACTGGACGGCAGATTCCCCTCGGTGCATACCTTACACAAAGAAGAGGAGCTTGAAGAAGAACTTAGACTGATGTATGTAGCAGCAACCCGGGCCAAAGAAAAGCTTTTCTTCACCTATCCGGGCAATATTTACGATCGAAGCACAGGCATGATATTAAGCCGCCCGTCGCGCTATCTCGATGGCATCGGAGATGATATCCTCGAAAAGCAATTCGAATATCGCTAGAAGGGGCTTCAAAATCCCAGATCATGTTCGAGAGCCCCGCTAGATAGCGGGACTTCGCATCCAATCTTTTTAATTTAAAGTGCTCAGCAATCGCAGGCCGATCCGCCGTCGCCCTTTGACGAGTTGCAGGGCTATGGCGGGACAAGTGAAAAAGCGCAGTCCGCCGCACATTCTGGCGGATGAGCATTTTAATCCGCCTTCAGCGGAGCAACGCAGCTATCGAGGCATTTTGAGCCCCTTAAATAATCTTTCAAATTAGATGCGAAATCCCGCTTTGTTGAGCGGGGAGATGGGGTTTTGAAACCATTTCTATTAATCCTTAAAAAACCCCCACCAGATAAAAAAACAAAGTCCCAGGATGGCTATGATGGCGATTAGATAACCTGACCAGTCAAAGTGACGCTTTGCAAAACCAAGCTTGTCAACGCCTCCGATCTTTGTGTTACAGGAAGGGCATTTAGTTGCTTTGAGGGGAAGATACGCAAAACACTCGGGGCATTTTTTGGTCACAAAACCGTAACTGCCGCTGCCGCGGGAATAGTCTTCTTTGGGCATTTTCAATGCTCCTCTGGTAAAACGCTTGATAGAGTTGACTATTGATTGAGAAATTTAGGTCCCCAGTATATCTTCTTCGATGGATATTTCGCTTTTACTTCTCAGCCGGGCGAGCCATGCATCAACGGTTTTAATTGTCTTTTGCTGCCGCAGCCGATCCTTGATCGCAGTTTTTTCTTTTTCAAATCCCTCTAAAGACGGCTCCTGTCTCTTTCGAAAAATAATCACATAATATCCTTTTTGACCTTTAATGACTTCTTCTGGCAGCTTATTTTTGTCTGAAAGCTTGAACGCAATACGAGCGACATCGCTTTCATCACCAATCTCGGGAATGGAACCATTGCGTTTGAAAAAGCCTGTCTGCTTAACGGAAATTTTGAACTTCTGACTGACGCTGGAAACAGTTTGACCATTTTTAAGTTGAGTCAGGAGTAAATCGGCTTCATCGCGAGCTCGCCGGTCCTGTTTTTCCTTTATCAGATCATCTCTTACTTTTTTCTCGACGGTCTTCAATTCTGGAATTTGAGCTTGCACTTTATCGACAACCTCGAGCAGATAATAGCCATCGCCAAAATCCTGAATATCACTGATTTCATTGAGCGGCAGGCTGAAGGCCGCGGCTGCAAACCGAGCTGAGTCTTTTATTTCCTTGGGCGGGTTTTTTTGAGTGAAAAAATCGGTTGTCCGGATTTTCAAATGGTGCTCTGCAATGATACTGTCGAGATCTTGGTTTTCATAGGTTGCATCATAGACCGCTTCGGCTTCATCGTAGGCCATATTTTTAGCACGATCCGCCTTCAGTTTTATGCGTATTTGGGGTTCAGCTTCATCCAAAGTAAGGGTTTTCGCAGGATTGACTTTTTCTACTTTTATGATATGCCAGCCAAAAGGAGTGCGTACCGGTTCACTGATGTCACCGGCATGCATGGAAAACGCCTTGTCAGAAAATGGTTTAACCATTTCTTCCCGTCGGAATGTCCCCAGATAGCCTCCTTTTGCTTTAGTCGGGCCTTCTGAATATTTTCGAGCAAGCTCGGCAAAATCCTGACCTTCTTTGGCCAATTTATAAATTTTTTCGGCTTTTTGATGAGCCTTTTCATCTTCCTCCGCACTGGCGTTCTGATCCACTTTAATTAATATGTGCCGTGCTTCGACGGTCTTCGGGATTTTAAATTCATCCAGATGACTTTCATAATAATCCCGGATGTCATATTCGGAAAGCTTCACCCTGGCTGCATAATCTTCGGGATTAAAATAAAGGTAGCGTACCTTAATGGCAGGTTCTGTTTTATAAGAATCCTTGTGTTGGTCGAAGTAATTTCGAATCTCTTCAGCTGTCAATTTGATGTCTTTGTACCGCTGCGGTTCCAAAAGGAAATAATCAATATCAACTTCTGTGTTATTCCAGATGTACCATTGCTGGGCTTCCATGTCTGAAACTTTAACGCTGCCGGCGATCAAGGATTGAAGTTTATCGATGATCAGCGCTTCACGTTGTTGGACTTCAAAGGCTTCGGGGGTCAGCCTGTTTCTGTTTAAGATGTTTTCGTAACGCCCTCTGTCAAATACCCCGGCAGTCTGAAAGGCACCGATGTTACTGATAAATTTGGCAAGTTCTTCATTGGAAACCGTCAGCTTTAACTTTTCGGCGGCCTGCAACATCAGGGCTTTATCAATAAGCTGATCCAGCGCCCGCTTTCGCAATTGAAGCATCCGGATCAATTCGTCATTCAAACTATTGCCGAACGACTGGCGCACTTGTTCAAGAAGGTTGTTGTAGGACGCCCGGTAATCATCTAGAGTAATGATGGTTCCGTTTACCTTGGCGACCCTACCCGATCGACGGGATGTGTAGCTTCCCACTCCCCAGAACACAAAAACGATAACAATGGCGCCTAAAATGACTTTGATCATCCAGGTACCCGCATGTTTGCGCATTAAACTTAACATTGAATCTTTCTCCGATCATAAATATCGTTTTATTTCGTGATAATCTTTTCCTTATTGAGCCTGACCTTGTATTAAGACAAAATTGTCAACGGCTTGCTCTGCTTGTCAATCTTGGTGCCAACCGTCTCTGAGCAATAAGCACATAAATATTCATATTTATCCCCCTGCGGCAACACCAGCAAAAGCCTTTTGCGAACCGGCACCGCCTGCTTACATTTCGGACAGTAAAGCTCGGTGGCATCGAATTCTTCGTAACTATCTGAAGGGTTTTGCTGTGTTGAGTGCCCAACCAGCGGATTCGCAAAAGTTTTCATACCTGCCTTCCAATCTGATTTGCGGGCTAGATTGACAATTTGTTTGTCTATACGGCCCGAAGGATTTTAATACATATATAACTTGCTAATAATATTTACTTTTCAGAATTTTGTCAATATCAGCAAAGCCGTATAATACATAACAATCCGAACGTCGATTGATTTTTCATCCTGACTTCACTGCCTTAGCTGGACGCAAGCTGACCAACGCCGCCTTATATTTCTATTGACACCATGGTTGGTATCTGTTAGGTGCGCCTGTAAAAACCTGTAACGTGATCTGGGGCTGTAGCTCAGCTGGGAGAGCGCATGACTGGCAGTCATGAGGTCGTCGGTTCGATCCCGATCAGCTCCACCACGCATTCTACAAAAAAGGTTAGTCGATGACTAGCCTTTTCTTATTGCTTGCAAAATCAATCTTAATATCATCCCCGCTCAAAGCAAGTCAAACTTAAAAATAAGCAACAGGGAATTGTGGGAAAAAGCCCTTTTGCTTGACATCGACAGGTGATTGACATAAAAAAAGCGAATTCTAATTTTAAGCAGATGTTTATATCTTAAAGCAAAACAATATTGTAGGGCTTAGCTCAAAAATGCACCTGATGTCCAATCGATTCGTTACCCGCGTAGGCGGATTGAGCACATCAAATCTTTAAAATAGGAGGCGAAATTCCCGCCAGTTCGCAGCGCTATTGAACGTAATCGACTATTTTTACAGAAGCTCATTATGTTAGAATCATGAACTTAAAGAGATATATCTTATTTGCAATTTTAGCCATAATAGTGGGCGCAGCGGTGTTCGGAGTTATGCTCACGCGTACGGTCAACTCACCGGTTGGAAGCCAGCCCGCTGCATCCCAACCCAGGATTCATCTGAATTCAGCGCAAACAACACGGGTTCATCTGTATTTTTCGGACAAGGAAAATGACTTTTTGATCGCTGAAGAACGCACCTTGGAACACCCCGACAACCCTGCTTTTTTTGCCCGAAACATAGTTGAAGCTCTAATCAGAGGGCCCCAGCAAGGATTGGTGCGCACTATCCCTGAAGAAACTGCTATTCGGGCGATTTATGTCACACAGGAAGGCGTCTGCTATGTGGATTTGACTGCCAGTGTTGCGGATGATCACCCGGGAGGTATAAAATCTGAACTCTTTACGGTCTATTCCATCGCGAATTCGTTGGTGTTGAATGTTCCGGAGATAGAGGCGGTTAAAATATTAGTCAATGGAAATGAATCCGCGACTCTTGCGGGGCATATCGATCTGCAGGTTCCGGTAAAGGCAAACATGCTGTTAATACGATGAGCGCTAAGATAAAAATACAAAACATACGCAACATCGGCATCATTGCTCATATAGATGCCGGCAAGACAACGGTCACCGAGCGGATTCTGTATTACACCGGTCGTTCCCACCGAATCGGGGAAGTGCATGACGGCGAAGCTGTCATGGATTGGATGCCAGACGAGCAGGAACGCGGCATTACAATTACGTCCGCCGTCACGACTTGTCATTGGAAAAATATGGAAATTCACATTATTGACACCCCCGGACATGTGGATTTTACCATTGAAGTTGAGCGTTCATTGCGGGTGCTGGACGGCGCCATTGGCGTTTTCAGCGCCGTGGAAGGAGTGGAACCTCAGTCCGAAACCGTATGGCGCCAGGCAGATAAATATAAGGTGCCCAAAATTGCCTTTATCAATAAACTGGATCGTATCGGCGCCGATTTCTACGGCACCGTTAAAATGATGAAAGAACGCCTGCATGCCCAGCCTCTCATTTTGCAACTACCGGTAAACATAGAAGATGATTTTAGAGCCGTTATAGATTTAATCCACATGAATCAGATCGTATGGGATGACGAAACGCTGGGAGCAAATTTTGAAGAGCAGGAAATTTCATCGCAATTTACACAGATTGCCAAAGAATATCGTGAGAAACTGATCGAAGCCATAGCAGAGTTCGATGATGATATCATGGAGGCCTATCTAGCGGAAGCCCCTGTTGATACGGCGAAATTGCTGGCCGCCATCCGCAAAGCGACCATTGATCTGAAGCTTGTTCCGGTGCTGTGTGGTGCAGCGTTAAAAAACAAAGGCATTCAGCCGCTACTCGATAGCATCGTACAATTTCTGCCCAGCCCGATAGATGTCCCCCCGATTGAAGGAACCCATCCCGAATCCGGTCAGGTCATCAAATGCCTGCCCAAAAATTCCGACCCTCCGGTGGCATTGATCTTTAAGGTGGCAATGATGGAAGGTCGCAAATTATCCTTTGTTAGGATTTACAGCGGTCAGTTAAAGATCGGCATTGAAGTATTTAACCCGGCTCGTAATCAAAAGGAAAAAATCGCCCGCATATTGAATATGCATGCCAATCGGCGGGAACGAATGGATAGCGCGGGCGCGGGCAGCATTGTGGGGGTGATCGGCTTAAAAGAATCTTCAACCGGCGAAACCCTATGTACCGCTGAACATCCGGTTTTGCTGGAAAAGATCGAATTTTATGAGCCGGTTATTTCCATTGCAGTGGAGCCTAAAACACATGCGGATCAGGAAAAAATAGACGAGGTGCTTGCCAAATTTATGGCAGAAGATCCCACGCTGAAAGTGCGAAAGGATGAAGATACCGGACAAACCATCTTATCAGGGATGGGCGAACTACACCTGGAAATCATTATTAGCCGCATGCAACGGGAGTTCAGAACCAATGTCAGGGTGGGAAAACCCCAGGTTGTCTATCGCGAAACCATTGGCAAGCCATCGGAGGCTTCGGCCACTTTTGACAAAGAGATCACCGGCCAACGACATTTCGCCGGGGTTTCAGTGAGACTGGCGCCTTTGCCCCGCGGCACCGGAAATCGATTTATTGCTGAAATCGCTGACGGGGTACTGCCGGATATCTGTATCGCCGCGGTGGAAAAAGGGATTATGGAATCTTTAGAAAGCGGATCACTGATTGGTTATCCGGTGGTCGATGTAGAGGCCAGATTGTTGGATGCCAACTATAAGGAGTCTTTAGGAACTGAACTTGCCTGCATGGTCAGTGCTTCAATGGCGTGCAAGGAAGCGCTGGCCAAGGGAAATCCATTTTTGCTGGAGCCCATTATGACTGTTGAAATCTTGGTCCCGGAGCTGTTTATCGGAGACGTTATCGGCGATCTGAATTCCAGAGGTGGAAAAATTGAATCCATCGAACACAAAGGCGGGATCCAGGTGATCAGTGCAACCGTACCGTTGTCGCAAATGTTTGGCTATTCAACCGCACTTCGTTCTGCAACCCAAGGTCGGGGAACCTTTTCAATGCAGTTTTCTCATTTTGATCTCAGCTGAAATTACCTCTGTAATCCATCTCAGCCGAGCGCAGGCCGGCGGCACGTTTGGGCCATATGCTTTTTGATTAGATGGGGTTTTAAAACCACTTCTATTCCGATTTCTCTTTTTTCGGGGATGAATCACCCTTGAGCTCTTTTAGCTTGTCTTCAATTTTAGCTCTTTGTTCCGTGTCTTTCGTATATTTCAGCGCATTCTGATATTGAATGGCAGCCGCCTGGTACTCTCTTTTTCGACTGTGGTAAACCGCAAGATAGTAATAGGCGTCGGCTAAATTTCCCTGCTTGCCCAGGCTTTGACTTAAAAAATAATATGCTTCCGTATAATGCGGATTTTGATCAACGAGCTTTGACAAAATCAACGAAGATTGATCATATAATTCAAGCTCCATCTGTGTCTGCCCAAGATAAAGACGGCCCAGCGCATCGTCTGGAATCATATGGTGCGCTGTATTTAACATCTTTAACGCCACCTGGTATTGGCCGTCTAAGAAATAAATCCGTCCCATATCCCTGAGCACGTAAGGATCAAACGCATTCTTTTCCAATACCATTCTTAGCTGGTCGATGGCTTCTTGTCGTCTGCCGACCCGCGCCAGAATCAGGCCATAACGGTGACGTATCAGCGTGTCGGATGGATCATTTTTTAGGGCACCTTCCGTTTGTCTTAAAACCAGATTCTCATCGCCATATTGAGTGATTAACTGGGTAAGCACTCTTTCAAATTCGGCTGACGGTTTGTCGGCATCCAGTCTGGTGGCTTTCGGCATGCTGGCAATTTGCGTATCGAGATACGCAATGCGGTCATCAACAGCCGGGTGAGTCATCAAATAAGTCGGGACCTGATTCGAATCGAACCACTGCTTGCTGCGCATTTTTTTCAAAATTTGAAGCAGCCCTTCACCGCTGTAACCGGCATTCGCTAAGTAGTCCAGCCCGAGCTGGTCGGCTTGCATTTCGTCTTCACGGCTGTAAGCCAGTTCAGCAGATGTCGCCGCGGCTGCCGAACTTTGCGTCACGGCCTGTCCGGCATCTGCTGCGCCGGCCACGCCCATCAATACGCCAAGCGCCATTCCCGCCATCCGGGCCCATCCGATTTTTTTAGACATTTCGATTTTTTGGGATATATGGCGGGCATTGACATGCGCAATTTCATGCGCCAAAATTCCGGCCAATTCATCCTCATCGTCCATAGCCATCAGCAGACCGCTATTGATGAAAATATAACCGGCCGGAATCGCAAAAGCATTATAAGGATCCGTTTTTATTACATAAAAATGATAACTAAATAAAGGCTTGTCCAGCTTCGAAACAATTCGATTCCCGACTTTGCTGACATAACCTGCAATATCGGGATCGTCAATAAATTCATAGTGGCTGTATATAACCTTAAGGAAAGATCTGGCCATCTTCTCTTCATCAGTGACGGTCACACCACTGGCAACTCTGGGGGTCAGCTGACTCAGCAAAAGCAATGAAGCGATCCAAAGATAGGCGAATTTTCGAATTGGTTTCATTAAAACTCCTCGATCAATCGACATCCGACGATATTCGTCGATGCTCAATTGGAGCATGGTTTATAAATGCCATATTTTAAATTTCTTTTCAAACCCTAAATTTTATGTTAGAGCAACCGCGTTATGGCACACATCATCTGCATAGCAAACCAGAAAGGGGGTGTTGGAAAAACCACCACCGCCATAAACCTATCGGCGGCATTGGCGGTTTCTGAGAAAAAAATCCTGCTGGTTGATTGTGACCCTCAGGCCAATGCAACTTCAGGGCTGGGAATTGATCGATCCAAATTAGAAAAAACACTTTATCACGGTATGCTTGGACGCGCCGGCGCGTCGAACCTGATCGTAGACAGTGAAATTTCCACCTTGAAGGTCATTCCTTCCGACGTCGAACTGATCGGCTTTGAAGTCGAAATGATTACCAGTCCCAACCGCGAAAAGGCCTTAAAGAATCTAATCTCCGGCATCGACCAGGCATTTGATTATATCTTTTTGGACTGCCCGCCTTCCCTAAGCCTCTTAACGGTCAATGCCCTCACCGCCGCCGATTCGGTTTTAATACCCCTGCAGGCTGAGTACTATGCACTGGAAGGATTGGGGCAGCTGCTCAACACCATCAAACGCATTAAGCGCAACCTGAATCCGGGTCTGACGATATGCGGAATATTATTGACCATGTTTGATAAACGCACCAATCTCGCCAACCAAGTCGCAGATGAGGCCGAAAAATATTTCAAGGATCTGGTTTTCAAAACCATAGTGCCCCGAAACATCCGGTTAAGCGAAGCGCCAAGTTTTGGAAAACCGATCCTGCTTTATGATGCAACCTCTGCCGGCGCCCAAAGCTATTTTGACCTGGCCAAAGAAATTATTAGAAATCAGAGGAATCCCAGTCGAGCGTTTTTGACTCAACCAGATTCGGAAACCACGCCTTAACCGGAAAAGACATAAGGCCTTTTTAGAACCTGAGGATACCCATGCAAAAGAAAAAAATCACCGAAACGTCTGTCAAAAGCCCGATCAAAAGAAAAAAACAAGCTTTGGGAAGAGGTTTGGGTGCGATCATCCCCGAAATTGAAACCGGTGAAAGGCGTCTGCGAGCCGCCAGAAAAGCCGGGCTGACCCAGGTGCCGGTGATCATTAAACGCATCAGTGATTCTAAATTGCTGGAATTATCAATTGTCGAAAACATTCAACGCGCTAATTTCAACCCCATCGAAGAATCTGAAGCCTATTACCGTCTGATTACCGAATTCAATCTAACCCAGGATGAGGCCGCAACCCGCGTGGGCAAAAGCCGATCAGCGGTCGCCAATTTTTTAAGATTGCGACAGCTTCCCGAACAAATTAAAGCCAGCATTCAAGAAGGTGCATTGAGCATGGGCCACGCCAGAGCGCTGCTGGGTACCGAAAATTCCACCCAGCAACTGGCTGCATGGCGCGCGGTGGTCAAAAAAGGTCTTTCAGTCAGGGAAACCGAAGATCTTGTGCGGTCTTTAAAAAACGAAGAGCCGAAACCGAAGACGGGCAGAAAAAGTTCTGATGATCTGTATCTGCTGAGCCTGGCGGATGAACTCTCGCGGTATTTAGGAACAAAAGTAATGATAAAGCGACGGGGCCAAAGGGGTAGAGTCGAAATTGAATTTTACAGCAATGAAGATTTAGACCGCCTGATAGAGCGATTGCGTCAAACCAAATCATAATCAAATGCCGATTCATATCATCATTGATGGATATAATCTGATACGGCAATCAGAGGCTTTGAGCGTCCTGGATCAACAGGATATCAGGCGGGGACGGGAAGCGCTGGTCAATCAGCTGTCGACTTACCGAAAAATAAAATCCCATCGCATCACCGTTGTCTTTGATGCCCGCCACAGCCTGTCGTTTTCACGGCAAAATGACCGTCAGAAGGGAATTGCCATTCGGTTTTCAAGAAGGGGGGAGTCTGCAGACGATGTCATCAAGCGCATGGCTCAGCAGGAAAGAGAAAAAGCGCTGGTGGTTAGCTCTGATCGAGAAATTGTTGATTTCGCAGCCCTATGCGGAGCGGCAACGATCAGTGCACCGCAGTTTGAGGATATAATGCAAATGGCCACCAGGGCCGAACGCAACGGGCGTGTGAGCGAAAATGACTCGGGGCGGGTTTCCCGCACAAAGAAGAAAGGCCCCTCCCGCAGGCTTTCTAAAAGACTGCGCCGCAACCGAATTAAAATTAAAAAGCTTTGAAATGAAAATCATCATTGCCAAAACTTCGGGATTTTGCATGGGGGTTCGCCGAGCGGTAGAAATGGTGCTGGATGCTCCCGAGGAACATCAGAATCCAATATCGACCTACGGGCCGCTGATCCACAATCCCCAGGTTCTGGAGATTCTTGAGGAAAAAGGCATTTCCGCTTTTAATGAGATCCCCCGGCAGGGTTCCGGCACAATCCTTATCCGCGCTCATGGCGTACCGCCGAAAACAAGAGATCAACTTAAGGAGGTGGGTTTCAAGGTCATTGATGCAACCTGCCCCCGGGTCATAAAAGTACAGACGATCATCAAAAAACATTATAAAAAAGGGTATGCTTCGATCATCGTCGGCGACAAGAATCATCCGGAAGTTATCGGCCTGCGCGGTTACGGCGAAGACAGAGCCTATGTCGTCAAGGATCTAAATGAGCTTCAGACACTGCCGGCATTTAAAAAGGCCATAATTGTCGCTCAAACGACGCTTAATACGCATCTGTGGCGGTCGGTAAAAAAATGGGCGGCTGACAACTACCCTCACTATAAAATATTTGAAACCATCTGCGATTCCACCGAAAGGCGACAGATGGAGGTTCAACGTTTGGCTCAATCAGTGGATGCGGTCATCGTTGTCGGCGGCCGCAGCAGCGGCAATACGCAAAGAATGGTTGACATTGCACGCCAGACCGGCAAACCGGCGTATCATGTTGAAAGCGAGGCCGATCTTTCGGAGATTGATTTGCAATCTTTGTCTAACGCCCGCCAAATCGGAATAACCGCCGGCGCATCCACACCGAACTGGGTAATCAAGAAAGTTTACCGAGCCCTGGAGGGCGTGCTCTTTAAACGCAAGCAGGGTTGGCGGCGGGTTGTATTCGAAATTCAGCGTGCGCTCCTCTTGAGCAATACGTATGTATCCATCGGTGCCGGCGCTTTGTGCTATGCCTGCAGTAAACTGCAGGGAATTCACCGAAACCTTCCCTTTATTTTAATTTCGATGCTCTATGTTCAATCCATGCATATCCTCAATCATTTGACCGACACCCGCTCCGACCGGTTCAATGATCCGGATAGAGCGCAATTTTACGACAACTACAAATTGCTACTCGCTATTTTCGCGATGCTTTCGGGGGGAGCCGGACTGCTGATTGCCTACCGTATTGGTGTATTTCCGTTTATGGCCCTTTTGATCATGAGCCTTTTGGGGCTTTCTTATAACCTCAGGGTAATCCCGCAATGGATTGCAACCATTAAATATCGCAGGCTAAGGGATATCCCGGGTTCAAAAACTCTTTTGATTGCGATTGCCTGGGGGATTGTAACCGCTGTGCTGCCTCCATTATCTAAATTCGGCAGCATTAATTGGATTAATATACTGGTGGCGCTGTGGGCTAGCGGAATGGTTTTTGTCAGAACGGCATTTTTTGATATTCTCGATATGCAAGGCGATCGAATTGTGGGCAAAGAAACCATCGCGATTCTTTTAGGAGAGAAACACTCCATGCGCATTTTAAAGACCATCTTGCTTGCTTTGACCGCAACGCTGATCGTTTCAAGTGCTTTTCAGCTTACCTCAAGCCTGGGCTTCGCGCTAATCCTGTGTCCCGTCTTTATCGCGATTATCATTTTAGCTTATGAACGCGCCCTGATGTTTCCGGGCATTCGCCTGGAATTTTTGGTTGAAACCCAGATGTTTCTCGCCGGCATCATTTCTTTAATCTGGGTTTTGACCCCTTTTAGAATCAGTGGTTATCCATATGGCAATCGGCAAAGTGGCAGCCGCGGCAAGCGATCCAACTGAAACTCGCCGCACTGCCAGAAGCATCACAATAAAGACCCCCAATGCGGCTAAAACAGTTGCAGGCGAAACGACTGCAAAACATCCGGCGGCAGTCGCGACACCTTTGCCGCCATCGTGAAACTTTAAATAGATGGGATACAGATGGCCCAAAAATGCGACCAGTGCAACTGCCGACACATAAATGCCGCCCACACCGTCAACAGGGCCGAAAGCCATCAGCGCCAGATAAACGGGAACCGCTCCTTTTAGAATATCGCTGAGAAGAGTCAAAAAACCCGCTATCAGGCCCACTTCGCGTGCGACATTGGTTGCCCCGATATTGCCGCTGCCCTTAAGCCGGATATCATCCTGGGCAAAGATACGGGCAAAAATCAGGCCCCAGGGTATAGAACCCAGCAGATAAGCGCAAATGACCAGTCCGATGAAAGTCGATTCGGTGAATTGTTTCGGCAATGGCATATGAAATCCGCTTCCGGGCGATTTTTTAAGGTTCGTATTTTATATCATCGGTTAACCCCAGATCAAGGACCAGGGCCCCAGGCCCAGGGAAACCCATTGCGAGTTTAAAAATGGAACCGGTTAAAATACCCATTGAAGATGTTTTGGATCTGCATACATTTCAGCCCAAAGATATCCCGGATTTATTGGACACTTATTTTTCCGAATGCGTCAAAGCCGGCATCCACTCGGTACGCGTGATTCATGGCAAAGGCAAAGGCATCCAGAAAAAACAGGTTCACCGGATTTTAAAGCGGCACGCGCTAGTCAAAAGTTTCAGGCAAGCACCTCTTGAGGCCGGGGGCTGGGGCGCCACCTTAGTCGAGTTAAGTCCGTTGTCGCGCCGGCGGTGACCGGTCTTAGAAGTAGTTGAAACCACTTCCAGATGAGGCAGCGCATTTCAATGGCTGAATATCGAGGATCAAAGCACGAACGTAAAGCCTCACTTCAACCGTTTGGCACTGACAATAATGACGGGCTCGGCCGGCACATCCCGGTGCATGCCGCGAGAGACGGTTTTGGTCCTGGAAATTTCATCCACAACATCGATTCCTTCAACAACGCGCCCGAATACGGCATACCCCCAGCCCTGTTCGGATTTGCTTTTGTGATTCAGAAAGTCATTATCCACAAGATTGATGAAAAACTGGGCCGTAGCGCTATGCGGATCCGGGGTGCGGGCCATGGCGATCGTCCCGCGTTCATTATGCAGGCCGTTGTCTGCTTCGTTCTGAATCGGCGGCCGGGTTTCCTTTTGCTGCATTTCGACGGTAAAACCACCGCCCTGGATCATGAAACCGGGGATCACGCGGTGAAAAATGGTACCGTCGTAGAAGCCGGCATCCACGTATGTCAAAAAATTTTCAACGGTTTGCGGCGCTTTATCCGCGTAAAGCTCCACTACAATTTTGCCTTTAGATGTTTCCAGAGCCACCTTGGGATGATCGCCGGCCAATGCCGGGGAAGCAACCGTCAAAACAGCTGCAGCACAAATTAATGCAGGTTTCATAGATCCTCCTTGCAGGTTTCAACCTCCGTCACCGGGATTTTCAGGCCAGGTTTCGGTCATCAAAAAAATTTTAAATAAGATACAATCTCGGGATCGCTTTTCATCGGTGACTAATAGCAGCAGATTATCCGATAATCAAGGCCTGCCAATTTTCGCAGCTCTAATGAGTTTCCTTTTTCCGGCTTTATCTGGCAAAGGATATTTTCCCTCTGCCTCCTGTCAACAGGCTCAACAAAAAGCCAAGTGTTTGATTTGAAATCGGCAAAAGCGCAAGAGTATCTTGGTATGAATAAAAAGGCAGGAAAGTTGATTTGGCTGGCAAATACATCGAAAACCGTGATACTGTCCGGGCTTTCGTTTGTGCTTATAATCTTTAATGATTATATTTTGGGTGAATGTAGTTAAAAAAATCATATAAAAGCAATGAAGACTGCTCAACGACATTGAGCGCGCAACTCTGCCGATGCCATTTAACATAGCAGCCTGAAGAAAGGAATCCCTGATGTCCGACATGCTAAAGGACCTGTTCGGCGTCACAAAGCCGGTTATTGCGATGGCCCATTTACCTGCCCTGCCGGGAACGCCGCGTTACAACCATAAGACAGGAGTCGAGGGTATCGTTGAACATGTCCGCCAGGACGTTCAGCATCTTTTGGAAGGCGGGGTGGACGCCATTCTATTCTGCAATGAAGATGATCGGCCCTACACTTTTCAGGCCAATTTTGAATCGGTTGCCGTAATGACCCGCGTCGTGAGCGAGTTGCGCCCGACCGACCGGCCCTTTGGTGTCGATTTCCTTTGGGACGCCAAGGCGCCGCTCGCGATAGCCAAAGCAACCGGCGCCGCTTTTATACGAGAAGTTATCACCGGTGTATACGAAAGCGATATGGGACTTTGGATGCCCGATGCCGGTGCATTGTACCGCTATCGCCGGCAGATCGATGCCGAATCGGTCAAAATATTTGCTAATATTACGCCAGAGTTCGCATCGCCATTGGGAAATCGTAGTATTTATCAACGAGCCAAAAGCGCTGTCATTTCTACCCTCGTCGATGCCATTTTGATCGCCGGCCCTATGGCCGGGACAGAACCGGATATTGCCGCTTTGAAGAAAGCCAAGGAGGCGGTTGGAGATTCGACACCTGTCTTTCTCAATACCGGAGCCCGCATCGACAACATTCAAGCTTTTCTAGCGGTGGCCGATGCCGTGATTGTCGGTTCCAGCCTGAAAGTGGATGGTTACACCTGGAATTCAGTAGAGGCCTCGCGGGTAAAAGCCTTCATGAAGGCCGTAAAGCAAGTACGGCAGTAGAATCCACCGATTGTGCGTAACCGATTTTGGGATCCCCGGCAACGGTCTGAGAGTCATCCGCAAAATGGAGTAAAGAATGAATTCTTATCTTTTGGGGATCGATATCGGTACCACGGCCACCAAATCCATCCTACTCCATCCAACAAAAGGGATGGTAGCCGAAGACGAACAGTTTTCAAACCTTCAATCACCCTACCCCGCATGGGCTGAGGCAGACCCGGATCAGTGGTGGGACAACGTTGCCCGTATCACCCGTACCTGCCTCTCCAAGGCAAATATCAACGCTCATCAAGTGGCCGCGGTGGGTGTTACCGGAATGGTACCGACCCTTATCGTTTTAGACAAAGATGGAAAACATTTACGGCCATCCATTCAGCAAAATGACGCTCGTGCTTTTTCTGAAATTCAGCATATGCGAGCGAACCTAGATGAGGCGGAAGTTCTCGGTCGAACCGGAAGCGCCATCACTCAACAAAGCATCGGTCCCAAGATGATTTGGCTGGGCAAGAATGAACCTGAGATCGTGGGTTCGGTCTCGCATTTGATGGGCTCTTATGACTTTATCGTATACAAAATGACCGGTGTCGCATCTTGCGAAAGAAACTGGGCGCTGGAAAGCGGCCTATTCGATCTGCATCGTCAAGACTGGGATGACGAACTTCTCGATATAAGCGGAATACGGCCTCAATGGCTGGGAAAACTTCATTGGCCCAGCGATGTCGTCGGCCACATCACGATCGAAGCTGCAGAGCGTCTTGGCTTGGCTGCCGGAACGCCTGTCGTTGCAGGCAGTGCTGATCATATTGCATCTGCCTTCACCGCCGGCTTGAACGAACCCGGTGATTTGCTGGTAAAGCTGGGAGGGGCTGGAGACATACTTTACTGTATGAACCAAATGATCGTTGATCATCGACTTTTCCTGGATTACCATGTCGCACCCGGAAAATATTTGTTGAACGGTTGTATGGCCACTAGCGGAAGTATTCTAAAATGGTTCCGCCAAAACCTGACGACAGAGACTCCATTTTCGGTATTGGATAAAGAAGCCGGTGCGGTAAGTGCCGGCAGCCAGGGATTGATTCTTCTACCCTACTTTTTAGGTGAAAAGACTCCTATCCATGATCCGCTGGCGCGCGGTGTATGGCTCGGCTTAACCTTAAGTCATTCCCGCGCTCACATGTTCAGATCCGTGCTGGAAGGAGTCGCTTACGGTTTCAAACACCACTTGGTCATCTTGGCAGAAAGAGGTCTGGCGGTGATGAAGGTTCGTGTGACAAATGGCGGCGCGCGTTCTGGTCTCTGGAAGCAGATCACCGCCGATGTTCTCGGCCTACCTCTTGAACATGTAGCCCAACATCCGGGGTCGTCGCTTGGGGCTGCATTTATCGCTGGTATGGGCGTTGGTGTTTTTCACAAGTGGGAAGAAATCGACAACTTCATCGAAATCGATACCATCGTTCGACCCGATCCAGTCAATCATGAGCGCTATAATCGTCTTTTCAGTACCTACCTGGACTTGTACACGTCTTTAAGAGATACGTTTCCTCGATTGAATGAGGCGACCAAGGAACTTGCATAATTTTGTATGTTCGTGAATTGGCCTAACGACAAAAATCCGCAAGGAGGATACGATGGCTGGCGCGGAGATCCAAGAAATACTCATTGATTGCGCCTTAGCAGGCGGACAGTTTCTCAAAGACCGCTTTTCGGCGGGCGGAATTAACATCCGGACCAAATCAAGTGCAGCCGACCTTGTCACCGAAGTCGATCTGCAAGCGCAAAAAATCATAACCGAAAAACTCTCGCGCGCATTGCCGAACGTGCAGATTGTGGGCGAGGAAGGAAGGCCTGGAACCCCTGCTGGGAAGGTCATCTATCTGGACCCAATTGACGGAACACTCAATTTTGTTCATGGATTCAACAAGTTTTCGGTTTCCATCGGATACTGGAATCAGGATCAGCCGGTCGCCGGTGTGGTCTATAACCCCATTGACGACGAACTTTTCCACGCGGCTGAAGGTATGGGCGCTTTTAAAAACGACAAACGCATACGTGTGTCAAAGGTCAAGTCGCTGAGCCGCTCCCTTATTTCAACCGGATGGCCATATGACAAAAGCCAGATAACACCGGCCCTCAAAAAGATAGCTCAGGCACTGAAGCACGCTCAGGAGATCCGGACATTCGGCAGTTCCTCTCTTTCCATGTGCTATCTGGCTGAAGGCATATTCGAAGGATTCTGGGAATGGAATTTGCAGCCATGGGATCTGGCTGCAGGTGTAATCATCGCTCTTGAAGCCGGCGCAAAGATAACGGCTCTTGATGGCGAGAGATTTCAATTAAGCCAAGGGGCAATCGTAGCCTCCAACGGTCATATCCACGCGCAAATGCTCAACCGGATATTAACGCCACCTGAGGGTTAAACGCAAAAAGGAACTGCTGGCAATAAAGCCCGGCAGTAAAAGGACCAGTAGGCGTTGCTTTCAGCCAGCGCATTTCTCCTCCGCACTGCGTTAAAACCTTCTCCTACATCCTACAAACCAAAAGCGACTTTACCGGCCATCGAAACCCAGTTTGGTCAAAGCGCTTTGATAGTCGTCGAGCGGCAACTTGTCTGTTACGATTCCGGAAACATCAATTTTTTTATCGGCAATCATCTGAATTGCCGGCAGAAATGTTTTATCGCAATCAATGGAGGTCAAAATGCGTACGGCATTTATCGTCAGATCGGCCGGATTGAAAACCGGATTGTAATTCATGTTCAAACCGAACAGCAATATCTCTCCACCCCTGTCTACCAGCTTTAAGGCATCTTCAAGGGCCACACCGGTGACATCGGCAACCACGTCGAAACGGTGTCCCTGATTGAATTCCCTTATGATCTGTTCAGGCTTTTTCTTTTTGAGATTGACGACATTTTGACCCAGCCGGCTTGCCAACTCGATTCTATGCGAAGCGATTTCGCCAATTACCGTGCGGCAGCCTATGTTGGAAAAAAGCTGATAGTAGATCAGGCCGATGGGACCTGCACCGTAAACAAAAGCTGACATTCCCGGCTCAACAAATGAATATTTCAAATTATTGAGCAAGCATGCCAAAGGTTCTGCAAAGATTCCGTCAATTAGTGGCATCTCCGGCGGCAACGGATAGAGAAAGGTGTCATTAGATAGAAAATATTCGGCATGCGTCCCGTCCAAACGGAAACCGATTTCCATTTTCTCTTTCTCGACACAGAGCGTGTGCCGACCGCGGCGGCAGTAACGGCACTTGTCACAATAAGGTATAGGACCGATAACCACGGGGTCACCAACATTAAACGCTGTCACATTGGGGTGAACTTTTGCGACAACGCCTGCTGCTTCATGGCCAAGGATCACGCCTTCATTGCAATAGAATTTTCCGAACAAAGCGCCGATATCAGTGCCGCAGATGCCGGAGTACTTTATTTTGACCAAGACATTGCTCTCAGCGCTGATCTGGGGCGTATCCCGCTCTTCGACAAGCGCCCGCTTGTTCCGAAATACCAAAGCTTTCATCCCGAACCTCCCTTATATTTTTCCGGCCTGTCCGTTAGCGATTATAGATCCAAATTGGGGTGTGTCTCACGATCTAGATTAATGCGTCATTTTATGAAATAAGGGACGCAATGCTGCGTAAGCGTCTTGATATCTATCGAACAACTGGCTGTACAGATGATGATTTTTCATATTCGGCACCAGGATTGCCTTTTGCCGTACCATCTGCTTGGCACCCGCTTTCAGATCTCTTAAGATTCCGCAAGCGGTTCCCCCGCAAATGGCCGCACCCAGTAAGGTGGCTTCGGTCTCAGCCGTCAGACATACCTGGCGGCCGATGATATCGGCATGCATCTGCATCCAAAAACGGTTGACAGTGCCTCCGCCGCCGATATCGACTTCAGTGATCGATACCCCGCTGTTGCGTTCGGTATGATCGATGGAAGCTGAAGCCCCGAAACAGATACCTTCGAAAATCGCTCTCAAAATATGGGCTCTTGTGTGGCGAAGGGAAAGACCGATAATACCTCCGCGAGTAAACGATTCGTTGTGAGGTGAGCGGTTTCCCTGCCAAGTATCCAACATGATCAAGGCCTCGGCGCCCGGTTCGACTTTTTCGGCCTCTTTAGAAAGCACTTCCATCGATTCGCCATCGGGGGCAAACTGGGACTGAAACCATTGCAAAATGGACCCGGTTGTCGTTTGGCCGGTCTCAATCAACCACATATCCGGCAAAACAGCACTTTCATATGGTCCCCAAATGCCGGGAAAATAGTGGGCTTTTCGGGTCAATGTCAAATGGCAAGAAGAGCTACCGATAATTATCGCCAGCTTTCCCTCCTTCAGACTGTTGAGTCCGATCATCCCGATGTGGCAATCGATGCCGCCGACTCCGACCGGCAATCCGGGTGGCAAACCCATGGCCCGGGCGGCTTCAACAGTCAACTGTCCTGCTAAAGAGCCGACATTTGCGACCCGATCCACCAATTTAGCCGGGAGATCCTTGAGCCCGATTACCCTCAATGTGTCTTCGTCCCAGCCGCCGGCTGAGGGAAAAAAGGCGCCTGAATTGGTTGCATTGCTGACAGATCCGACCCAGTTGCCGGTCAAGAAGAAAGTGAGCCAATCAACCGCATCGACGATCCTGTATGCCCGCTGGAAAAGCTGTGATTGATTTTCTTTCAGCCACAGAACCTTGGGGATAAACCACTCTGCGTTGATCTGACCTCCAAAATTGTTCAGAAAGCTTTTGGATGCCAGCTTTTTTATTTTTTCGGTCTGTGGCTGGCTGCGAACATCCATCCACATGATCGCATCGGAAAGCGGCTGTCGGTCCTCCCCGATCGCCACCACCGACGCACTGGTTGACGCAAGCCCGAGTCCAATGACCTCTAAGCCGGATCCCTCTATCTGCTCGACACAGTTTCGCGTAACGCTTGTCAGCCCTTTTAACCATTCATGGGCATCTTGTTCAGCCCAGCCGACTCTGGGGACTTTAAGTTGGAATCTGTAATCAGATTGGGCAACCCGCTTGCCTTTTAGATCGAAAATTCCGCATCTAAGCCGTGTGGTGCCGCAATCGATACCGATAAGGCATTTGCGTTTCACTGGGCTAACACTTCGTGGATGGCTTTGTCGAATGACACGAGAATCTGATCGGCATCTTTTTTGGTAATGTCCAGGGTTGGGTGAACCCTGAAACGATTGCCGAGTGGACCACTTGCCGAAAGCATGATGCCCTCATCCAGCAGTCGCCAGACAAGCGACTCCTTTTCCGGTCCCGAGATGGGTTCTTTTGTTTTTTTGTCTTTCACGATTTCACAACCGCCCATGAGTCCCTGAAAATAAGCCTCACCGATAAAGCGCCGGTTATCTAAGTTTTCAAAACCGTCTTTAAGGTAAGCGCCGATTTCAGCGGCATTTTCGGCCAATTTCCTTTCCTGCAGCTCGCTGATAAGGGCCATTCCGGCGGCACAGGCAACTGCGTTGCCGGCAAGTGTCGTACACGTACCGGTGATGAAGTTTTTGGCATACGGCTTTGTGGTCACGACGGCGCCGAGGGGGAAGCCCCCGCCGACATTTTTGGCAATTAATACAATGTCCGGTGTAAGCCCCTCATGCTCGGCCGCAAACATTTTCCCGGTGCGCCCGAACCCCGTCTGTATTTCGTCCAGAACGAAGACCAGGCCGTGATCGCGACATATTTCCTGTACCCGTGTTAAATAGCCCTCCGGCGGAATAATGCCGCCGGATCCCTGAACGGGCTCAATCATTAGCGCACCAATCTCATTGCATTCGCTGGTTGTTTCGATGCCGTCGCCTTTTATGATGGCTTCGATTTCATTCGCACACCACAAATTGCAGGTTTCCTGCTGAAAATGGCATCGATAGCAATATGGCATCGGCGCCCTTAAAAATCCCGGCAACATCGGGCCGAAATTCTTTTTGTATTTTGAACTCGAGGTTGCTGCCAGCGCACCGTATGAAAGGCCGTGGTAGGCATTTTTTAGTACGATCATTTCGGATTTATTACTATAGGACCGCGCCATTTTTATTGCGTTTTCAGCGCATTCGGCACCGCTTGTCGTATAGTAAATTTGATCAAGATCGCCCGGCGTTATCTGCGCCAGTTTGGCTGCCAGAAAAACAGCGGGTACATTGGACTGACGCATCGATGTTTGAATAACCTTCGATACCTGTCTGGTAACGGCGTCAATTATCTTCGGATTGCTGAACCCCGCATTGTTGGAGAACAATCCTGAATTACAATCAATGTATTGCTTGCCAAACACATCCCAAACATAGGGGCCCTGTCCGCGTTCGATCAATACCGGTTCACCCACCGGTGTCCAGGCGCGAAGAATATATTTTTGATCCATTGCCTCTATTTTTTCGGGTGCGCATTGAGACATTTCCTCAAATATATCGTCCGCGGTATGCGTCGGTTTATTGCTTGCCATCTAAAATCCTCCTTCTGCCATGAGTTGTTATATGCCTATTTTAATCGAAACCACCATCATCTGGCCGTTCAAATATTAACCGCACGGATTTTGCGCCAAGCGTTAATCAGGAGGTTCGCAGACGACGACATCGATACCCTGCTCACGGAAGGCGTCGCGCTGGTCCGGACTGATGTGCCAGTCCGTTATGAGCTTGTTTATTTTAGTCAGCGGCGCGGTCGACACGAAGGCCAGCTTGCCGATTTTACTGCTGTCGGCAACAGCGATAATCTCTTTTCCGGATTCAATCATCAACTTGCGAACTTCCGATTCGGCCAGGCCGAAATCGGTGATGCCCTTTTCGAGACTCAGTCCGCCGATGCCGATTATCACCTTATCTGCGTAAAACTGACTCAGTGTCTTGATCGCGATGGATCCCACCATGCACTTTTCGACCCTTTCCACCAATCCGCCCGTCAGTATGAGTTGTATTTCTTCAACATCCACCAACTCCAGAGCGTTGTGTAGAGAATTGGTGATCACAATAAGCTTTTTTCGGTTTTTTATATTTTTAGCCACCTCAAGAACTGTCGTAGAAATATCCAGTATAACGGTTTGACCATCTATGATCTCTTCCGCGGCGAGCCGACCAATTTGCTGCTTCTCCTTAAAAAACGAATCCTTGCGCAAAATAAATGGCGTTTCGTGGCTTGTGAAGCTCTTCTCGAGCACTGCGCCACCGTGGACCCTGCGGACCAGACCTTTTTGGGTCATTCGCTGGAGGTCGGTTCGGATGGTAGCCGGTGTAACGTTCAATTCAGAAGCGAGTTGTTTCACACGAATGACGTTTTGGTTACGAAACAACTCTAAAATCCGGTTCTCTCTTTCCTGTTGAATTAGGGCCATAATTTTTTATTTTCCAACCTAATTTAGATAAAAAATAATAAATTTAGAAAAATCCTGCATCTTTTTTATATAAAAACAAAAACAAAAGTCAAATAGAATTTTTGAAACACAATTCAGTTGGGTCAAGTATAATCGCGCTCCTCATTTGCCTGCGATGAGTGAAAATAGCCGCCAAAAATATCGGTTTTCTACACGCGTTTTGATACAATATATTGAAACAATTGTTAAAAAAAGTCAAAATCAAACTTAC
>JARRJQ010000195.1:0-20401 GCA_037388985.1 Desulfobacterales bacterium
CTATCTGCGTGCTATATCTGCAAAATTGGATCCATATTCAATGCATTTTTTGACATTTTCAGCATCCGGGTTCCACATTACTTTGATTCCATCATCAACCAGCTCAAAACCGATAAAAACGATATCATCACGGAGGTTTTCAAATCCAAGGCGATCCTGGTGGGCTCGCCGACGATAAACCAGGGGATTTTGGTTTCAGTTGCAGGTCTCCTTGAGGAGATCAAAGGGTTGCAGTTTAAAAACAAGATGGCAGCCGCTTTCTGTTGCTACGGTTGGTCCGGCGAATCCACGAAAATAATTTCTGAGAATTTAAAGGTCGCCGGTTTTGAGCTGGTTGATGATGGAATCAAAGTAATGTGGAACCCGGATGCTGAAAATGTCAAAAAATGCATTGAATATGGATCCAATTTTGCAGATATAGCACGCAGATAGTCAAAATGTATCGTATTATATAGTACGATACGATCCTCATAGCATTGCAGAACTCAAAGATTCTAAATTTTGGATATTAATAGATGGTTTTGTAAATCAATGCTGTCCTTGGCTTTTAGAACTTTTTGAGTGGCAGTTCTATAAAACGGAAACTATTTTAAAAAGTGCAAGATGAAGGTAATCCATTCACGGTTTGATCCCGAAAATCTTCCCCGATTTCTGGCCAACGGCTGGCCAACGAAAAAAGGGCTACAAGAATATTGTAACGCTTTGAAAATATAGTATAAAATATGGTGCCGAAGGCCGGACTTGAACCGGCACGGCTCGCGCCACTACCCCCTCTAGATAGCGTGTCTACCAAGTTCCACCACTTCGGCGTATCTTTAGCCCACTGATATTGTTTATTTCGTTTGCGACGGTTGGGCTGGTGCATCACTTTGCGGGGCTGAGCTATCTCCAGGCGCTGCCGGAATCGGAGCTGACTGCTCAACGGGCGGCCGGCTTCCTTTCATAATCGACTCGGCAGTGCGGTGACTGGACAAGTATGCAAGAGCCAAAGAGGTCAGCATGAAAACAATTGCCGCTACTGTGGTGGCCTTGCTTAAAAATGTTGAAGCTCCGGTACTGCCGAATAGCGTTTGGCTGGATCCCCCGCCAAAGGCGGCCCCCATATCGGCCCCTTTGCCGGTCTGGAGCAGTACAATCATGATCAAAGCGATACACACGATGACGTGAATAATTATCAGTATTACAGGCATTTTTAAGCTTCTTTACTCTCTGATTTATCTTTTGAACTTAATAATCTGACTAAACGATTCAGCGCTGAGACTCGCACCGCCGACAAGCGCACCGTCAATATCCGGCATGGCCATCAAACTTTCAATATTAGCGGGTTTGACGCTGCCCCCATATAAAATTCTGATGGAATCGGCAAGCGCTTGGCCAAAATTGTCCTTTACCAGCGATCGAATGAACCGATGAACCTCCTGGGCTTGATCATCGGTGGCGGTCTTGCCGGTACCGATAGCCCACACCGGTTCGTAGGCGATAATCAGCGACTCCAACTGTTTTGAAACGAGTTCTTCTAATCCTTTTTTGATCTGTTTGTCAAGTATGGATAATGTTTGTCCGGACTCTCGCTCTTTTTCGCTTTCACCCACACAAAATACAGGCTGAAGTTCCGCTTTAATCGCTGCCCGGATCTTTTTGTTTACCGTTTCATCGGTTTCGCCGAAATATTGCCGGCGTTCGGAGTGTCCGATAATGCAATACCGGCAGCCGGCGGATTTAAGCATGGGCGCCGATATCTCCCCGGTGTATGCCCCCTCAGCCTCCCAGTAAAGATTCTGAGCACCCAGAGCGACCGAACTGTTTTTGATCGCTTCATATACTGCTGCTAAAGCAACAAAAGTGGGAGCGATCATCATATCGACATCCCTGACCGCTGCGACATATCGGACGAGTTGTTTGGCAGTTTCTTTGGATTCGTCCGGAGTTTTATACATTTTCCAGTTACCCGCAATCAGTGGTCTTCGTGGCTCCATCTTCACTCCTTTTTCAAGTGTCAGGGTTTCAAAAAGGATCCGCCGAGGGCGGTTCAGGTGTCAGTGTTCAGGTGTCAGCAAAATAGCTGGTAGGCTTGAAGGCTCAAAAGTTTCATGGCTTCCAGCTTTATGGCTTCCCAGCTGAGCTATCAGCTTTGAGCTATGAGCTAATGGCCCTGACACCCGCCTGCGCGGCCGTAGCCGCTTCGGCGCGGCGAAGGCCCGAAACCTGACACCTTAATTTACTTTATAACTGCTGCCCCACCATGGCAGATAGATCCACCATGCGGTGAGAGTAGCCGCTTTCGTTGTCATACCAGGCAAGCACCTTTACCATGTTGCCGACCACATATGTAGTCGGGGCGTCAACGATCGAGGAAAATGTGGATCCATTGAAGTCGACCGAGACCAGAGGTGCCTCGCTATACCCTAAAATGCCGGATAAAGAATCTTCAGAAGCTCTTTTCAGGGCCGAGTTCACATCGGAAACGGTAACTCCCGCCTTTTCCAGAGCAGCCACAAAATCCACCATAGACACATTGGGGGTGGGGACGCGGACGGCAAGTCCGTTAAGCTTGCCCGATAATTCCGGCAATACGAGCGAAACAGCTTTAGCCGCTCCGGTGGTGGTCGGAACCATGGATAGGGCCGCCGCTCTTGCCCGGCGCAAATCCTTGTGGGGGAAATCCAACAGCCGTTGATCACCGGTATAGGCATGGATAGTGGTCATTAATCCATATTGCAACCCGAAATTTTCAAGAAGCACTTTGGCCACCGGGGCCAGACAATTGGTGGTGCAGGATGCATTTGAAATGATATGATGGCGTCGCGGATCGTACTGGTTTGAATTAACCCCCATAACAATCGTAATATCCGGGTCTCCGGCCGGCGCGGATATGATGACCTTGCGCGCTCCGGCGGCGAGATGTTTGGAGGCGCCTTCGCGGTCGCGAAACAATCCCGTGCACTCAGCGACAATATCAACGCCAAGATCGCCCCAGCCGATTCTTTCGGGCTCCCGAATGGAGCGAATGGCAATCGATTTGTCTTCCACCTCCAGGCGGTCATCACGGGCAGTCATGTCTGCATTCCATATGCCGTGCACCGAATCATATTTAAGAAGATGGGCCATGGTAGCAGCGTCTGCCAGATCGTTAATTGCGACAACGTCAACTGCTGAATTATTCCAGGCTGCACGAAAGACGAGACGTCCAATCCTGCCAAACCCGTTAATACCAATTTTAACTGTCATATGCTCTCCTTTAGTTGTTTTTTCATCACCAATGCGTCTTCGTTGGAATCCGGATAGTAATTAGGTCGGGTACGCAAAAGCCAGGTGGCCACTCCCAAGGTGCGAAAATCCTGTGCAACAGCAATCCTGATAATATGCAGTTCGGTCAATACCATCCGGCAAAATACGTAAGCGATGATCGCAAGGCCTTGATTTGTTTGGTTGTATCTTACCGAGAAATTAAACGCATGGTCGCAGGATAATTCATCGAGAAATAGATTTCGATTCCAGGGACGTTTAAACGCCAAGTAATCTATGGTCAGCACTCTGTTCAAGTCCTCGGGAGTGATAACTTCCAGCTGCCATGATGGCATAATTAGCTCCGTTTATTTCCTTTTAAGATACTGCTTGCCAGGGAGATGCTCTTTTTCCCGAATTCCTCCAGTTTGACCGCCAGTTCTTCAAGGTTCATTTTAGTTCTGGTATTGGCCGCCTGGATTAAAATTGGAAGATTCACTCCGGAGATGACTTCAATGTGTCCCGCTTCAAGAAACGAATAACTTAAGTTCGAAGGTGTCCCACCAAACATATCGGTTAAGATCAGTAAGCCATCTTCTGATTTGACTTTTCTGATACCATCGGCAATTTTACCACGCAGCACATCGACGCTTTCGTTCAAATCAATGGAAACTGAAACCAAAGCTTCCGGACGGTTGCCCATAATAAATTCAGCGGCTTCAATCAAGGCATCACCGAGCTGGCGATGCGTGACAATAACGATGCCTATCATAATTCACCCCAAAAAAATGTCTAGAATGAACTAAAGTTAGAAGTGCATAAAGCCCGCCCTGGCGCTAAAAGTTACAATCAAGAGCTTGTTTCATTTAGCGGCAAGTGCTTTAGAGCGACTGATTAAGCCCGTGATCCAGGTCTGGGCCAGGGTGATGCTGTCGCTAAGCCCCATCTTTTTTTAATAAAATGGACAGAATTCCTCAACTTTAGGCATTTTAGATCATTTATAACTTTAGCTCACTTTCTATAATCTATTCCGGTTGATCAATGTCTCGATGAACAATTGCGGTTTGTTTATTTCTTCGTCGAAGGTGTTCAAAAATCCTGCGCGCAATAGTTACCGACCTGTGCCGACCTCCGGTGCAGCCGATTGCAATCGTCAAATAGGCTTTGCCTTCTTTTTCATACATTGGGATCAAATAGTCAAGTAGATCCAGGTATTTAGTTAAAAAAAGCTGCGTATCCTTATGGGTCAAGATAAATTCTTTTATTTTAGGGTTCTCTCCGTCCAGATGCTTTAATTCCGAAACAAAATAGGGATTGGCTAAAAAGCGCACGTCGATAATCATATCAGCATCAAGCGGCACACCGAATTTGAAACCGAAGGAGACGATCTGAATTCCCATTGATGCCGTTTTTTTACTTTTGCGGGCAATCTCCAGAATTTTGGCTTTGAGTTCATGCACATTGTAATTGGAGGTGTCGATGATTTTATCGGACACCGCACGCAGATCATTTAGCTGCTGCTTTTCGATCCGGATACTGTCCAGGAGATTTCTTTCCTGTGAAAGCGGGTGTTGTCTTCGCGTCGCGCTGTAACGTTGCACCAGCACGTTTTCCTCGGCTTCCAGGAAAAGGATTTCAAACGGATACCCTTTTTTCTTGAGCGAATCGAAAATGGAGCCATATTTGGTAAGAAATCCCCTTTCCCGTAAGTCCATCACGAAGACAATTCCGGCAATTTCGGTATGACTTTCGATGGGTATTTCGAGGAACTTGGGGAGAAGGGCAACCGGCATATTATCAACGCAGTAAAAGCCCGCATCCTCAAAGGCTGCTAAGGCGGTACTCTTACCGGAGCCAGACAGACCCGTAATGATGATAATCGTTAGGTGTTTCACTTTAGATTAACATTGCAGCCTAAAATTCTTCATCCTCCTCTTTGATGATACCCCATATCTCATCGCCATCGGCCGCGTTATGCAGTCTTTCCTTGAAATGGTCATTTTTAAGAATTCTGGAGATTCGCGCTAGCAATTTCAAATGAAGACCAGTGGAATTCTCTGGCGTTATGAGGATAAAAAAGATATGCGTCGGCTGTCCGTCGATCGCTTCAAAGTTTACTCCTTTACGGCTTAGGCCAAAGCCGAGAACCAGTGATTCGAGATCCCTTATTTTTCCATGCGGGATTCCGATACCGCCTCCGATACCGGTACTTCCCAGGCGTTCTCTATCCATTAATACACGCACAAGATCCTTTTGATCCCGACCGGTCATCTGGGCCAGCGGAACCACTAGTTCTTCAAGAATCCCTTTTTTGGTTTGCGATTTTAGATCATCTAAAATCGCTTCTTTCTGCAATACATCAAGAATTTTCATCTCATACTCACCAAAATAAAATCGGGCAGCAAGTTATATCACCATTTGTGCAATACGGCAATCCAAACTCACTACCCGCAAATGATTCAGCTGTTGGGTTGAATCAATCCATAATGGCCGTCTTTGCGGCGATATAGAACATTGATCTGGTCTGAACGCGCATTGGTAAACACAAGAAAGCTGTCATTTAACAGGTCCATCTGTAAAACAGCCTCTTCAACATCCATGGGTTTATACTCAATATTTTTAACCTTAACTTCTATTGCAGGTTCTTCCTCCGGCGTGTTAATCTCACTATTCGACAAGTTCTTGTTTTTGCCCTTGGGGGCGATCCTGCGCTCCCTGACTTTTTGTTTGTTCTTTTTTATTTGTTTCTCAAGTTTGTCCAGCACCATATCGATTGCCGAATACATGTCATTGGTTTCTTCTTTACCATTTATTATCAGTCGGTCTCCGTTAATATTAATTTCAGCAATATGGCGGAATTTCTCAACAGATAAAACGACATTGGCTTCTGCCGGATTATCAAGTAAACGATCAAATCGATCTAGTTTGTCCTGTACATAGGATTTTAATGGATCGGAAGGATCTAAATTTTTGAATGTTACCGATGTCTGCATATTGAACCCCCCCTAAATTTGCTTGCGTTTGTTTGATGGTAATACCTTTAACATTTCACGATATTTTGCAACCGTTCGGCGTGCAATATGAATTTGATGGTCTTCTTTGAGAAGTTGTGAAATTTTATCGTCACTGTATGGTTTTTTCGGATCTTCATTTTGAATGATCTGCCTGATTTTTTCCTGAACACTCGCTGAAGCGATATCGCCGCCCTGGGCCGTTTTGATCGAACTGTTAAAAAAATACTTTAACTCAAAAATTCCCTGGGGTGTATAAGCGTATTTGTTTGTGGTCACGCGGCTAATCGTAGATTCATGCATGCCGATATCCTGAGCGACATCCCTGAGGACCATCGGTTTGAGAAAAGCAATTCCTTTTTCGAAAAAGTCCCTCTGGAATCCTAAAATGCTTTGCATGACTTTATAGATGGTCTTTTGGCGTTGATGAATGCTTTTAATCAGCCATGCAGCCGATCGGATCTTATCCTGGATATAATCTTCGGCCTCGCCGGAAATTTTCTTTCCCCGGCTGATCGTATTTTTATAAAACGAATTGACTCGAAGCTTGGGCATTCCATCGTCGTTGAGCATGACCACAAAGTCGTTTTCCCATTTATAGACGTAAATATCCGGATTGATATACTGCGGGGTTTCTTCACTGAACTGGCGACCGGGTTTGGGTTCAAAGCCTTTAATAACATTGACCGCGGCAATCACATCGCCAATGCTAATTTTTAATGCCTTGCAGATTCCCTTGTTGATGATATCGGAAACAATCGTGTCTTTAAACCCGAAATGGTCGGCCTGAATCAACAAACACTCTTTGAGATCTCTGGCGCACACGCCGATCGGATCAAAGGATTGCATTTTGGCCAGAACGGGTTCAACTTCCTCGACAGTGGTGTTGCTCATCGCCGCAACTTCTTCAACGCTGCAGCATAAAAATCCATCCTTGTTGAGATTGCCGACGATAGCGCTGGCGATGGCTTCCTCCTGCCCGGATGGTTTGATCATTAAAAACTGCCACAACAGATGATCGCGCAGGGACTGTTTAGGTGCGATAAAGGCCTCGAATCGCGGTGAATCTTTATCCTCGGTTTCATAACTGACCCGACCGGGCGTATTGTATTCGCCCAGATAGACACTCCAGTCAATGTCGTCCTGGATTTTTTCTTTGATCGTAACTTCTTCGGTGTGGGAGGATTCGGTTTCGAAATTTTCAGATTGCTCCCCCACATTTTCATCCGGCGTATTATCCTGAATTTCTTCGAGCGCTGGATTTTCTTCCAATTCCTGGCGGATGGTGTCGAGCATCTCCAATCGTGAGAGCTGCAACAATTTAATCGCCATTTGCAGCTGGGGTGTCATGATCAGCTGCTGAGTTAATTTGAGCTGTTGTCTTAATTCAAGAGCCATCTTATAACCTGAACTCGTCTCCTAAATATACCCGGCAAGCGGCTTCGCTGGTTGCAATTTTTTGTGGCGGTCCGGATTCGATTACCTTCCCGTCACACAATATGTAAGCCCTATCGCAAACACCCAGGGTGTCTCTGACATTGTGGTCAGATATAAGGATACCGATGCCGCGTCGCTTGAGGTGCGCGATTATTTTTTTGATATCGTTTATGGCCAAAGGATCTACTCCGGCAAACGGTTCGTCTAGAAGCATAAATGAAGGGTTTGTGGCAAGTGACCGCGTAATTTCCAGCCGCCTTTTTTCTCCACCCGACAACAGCCCGGCCCTTTGTTCGGAGAGGTGCTTGATACCCAACTCGTCAAGAAGCATATCCGCCCGCTCTGCCCGCTCTGAAGCCGAAATCGGCAAAATTTCAAGAATTGCCATGATGTTTTGATTCACAGACAGCTTTCGGAAAATCGATGTTTCTTGCGGTAGATATCCCACACCTTTACGAGATCTGATGTGCATAGGATAATCAGTGATATCTTCATCGTCAAGCAGCACATTTCCCCCATCAGGCTTCATCATCCCCACAGTCATATAGAAGGTTGTTGTTTTGCCGGCACCGTTGGGCCCCAATAGCCCGACGACGTCTCCGCTTTCAACATTTAGGCTGACCGAATTTACCACCGGCCTTCCCCCAAATTTTTTAACGAGATTTCGTAAATAAAGTGTCGTCATTTGCTTTACTTGGCCAGGACGCAGACACATGCACTTGGGAGGTTTCCCGCGCATTGACAGCAGATTAGTTCAACTAGCCTATTTTAAATGAGATGCCTAAAAAATGCAACCATTTCAAATCTGATCCATAATGTGGCGCCCGGTGTTATTCGCCTTTGCCCGCAGATCTTGCAGCGGATTGTCCACTTTGGACCCGTTTAGATTCCGGGCAGCTTCATTTATCCTTTTGCACTGCGTCAAACACAGCCTTTACACGGTTTTTTTCGTTGCTCTCTACGGTTATCTTCCCAGCTGAACGATACAATGTGAATTTTGTGCCGCTAATCGAATAGCCTCCCTGGGTAACATTGGACCTTTCGCCGGAAAGAATCAGGACCGCTGACTTCGTTGTATATTCGGCCTTGTCTGTTTCAGCGATGATATCGTCATGGATAATTTTTACCTGTCCCTGCGCAATGATTTTTTCAATGGATGCCATCGCTGGCGTGCGGCTCTGGCTTTTAATGGTGTCCGGGGCATAAATAATTTTAAGGCGGTCTGCAGTGACGACCGTGTTCGTCTGAATGGCTTTGACATTTCCGATAAATTCAATTTCTCCCACATCGATCATTGCAATCAGCTTGTCGGCAGTTATCCTAATTGTTTTGTTTTCATTCTTTTTTGCAGCAGCGTCGATTGTTGGGCTTGTTGCGGCTAGTGCGTGCATGCAGAAAAATACAAGAGCCAGAGCAAAAAGCGCGCCGAACAAAACAAACCTTTTATCTAATCTAGAACGCAAAATTCTGATCAATAATGGTTTCAACGCTTCCTTCCAAAGTGAGTTTTTTAACGCTAAGATCCAATGACATCGAATCAGCTGCCACTTGAGCTGATCGGCTGAAAATGGTTGCCGGGGCTTTCGAATACAGCAGGCGTCGATCATGGGCATAGGCCAATTTTTCGGTAAGCAGTTCGTATTCCTGGTTTTTTAGCACAACATTGCCGGATACTTCGATATCATTGGAGTCGATTTTCAATATGCCCTGATCGGCTTTAAGATTGATTTCACTTTTATCTTTTAGAAAAAATACAACCTTGATGTCTTTTAAAACCATTTGGTTGCTTTTTTCCATATAATGGGCCGAATCGGCTTCAAGGCTCCATTCCTTCTTTCCGTTTCGGGTAGCCGTTTGATGGATCTTGCCAATCGACAGGGCGGCATCCGGTTCATCAGGCGGCTGAACCGATTCTGCAATTTTCAAATTCTGCTTGAAGCCAATGTAAATCCCAATAACGCCGCCGAGAGTCACGAAAATGGTGGCCAGCAGAAATATTTTTAATTTTTTTGGTTTCTTATATTTAGTTGCCATGAACCCTGATCCACATTTTTTTAGATGGATCTGCGTACTATGGAAAGTCAATAAACGAAAAGAAATCTTGATTCTCTGAAGATGAACTGTTATTTTTATTAATTTAATTATAAATTTTTATCGGAGTGTAAACCTTTGAAAGAAAAAAACAAAAGTCAGAAAAAATTATTTGCGGCAGTTGCCGGCGGTATTGCCTTGTTGGCTGTTCTTTGGGTATTGCTGAACCGTTTCGAAGGCGAGAAACCCGAAATACACATCACGATTGAATCGCCATTTATCGGGAAATCCCATGATTTTTCAGTATCGATTGCCGATAAAAAAAGCGGGCTGCGTAAAGTTTGGATCGCTATGGTCCAGGATGGAAAAGAGGTCGTCTTGACCGATGAACGCTTTGCCTCGGCCGGGTTTTTCAGTGGCGGGGAAATTAATAACAAGAACCTGCGCATCGCTTTCGAGCCTGAAAAATATGAATTCTCTGACGGTAAAGCCATATTACGCCTGGCGGTATGGGATTATTCATGGAGGGGCTGGTGGCAGGGGAATCAAACTTATGTCGAAAAGAACCTGACCATCGATACGCAGCCACCGCAGATTGAAGTCATCAGCAGAGCCCACAACCTGAATCAGGGCGGCGCCGGAATCGTGATCTACCGTATTTCGGAGGATTGTCGTCATACCGGGGTTCAGGTGGGTGATGATTTTTTTCCCGGTTATTCCGGTTACTATCAAGATCCTCGGATTGAGATGGCATTTATCGGGCTTGACTACCGGCAGGGACCGGGAACTCCGATCATGGTAAAAGCAGTTGATGAAGCCGGAAATGAAGCTGCTATTGGACTGAGGCATTACATTCAAGATTACCAAAAAATAGCCCAATTGGTGGAAACGACAACAACCGTCAAACAATGGAAAGGCCCGTTTTTACGGATGCCCGGCTCGGCGAAGGAAGCGGGATATGCAGACCATCGCGTGTATCAATACAATGATAAGACAATTGACCATCAGATTCACCTGGGGGTGGATCTGGCTTCGATAGCGCATGCGCCGGTGCCGGCAGCCAACAATGGAATCGTCGTTTTTAGCGGGCTTTTGGGGATATATGGTCGAACGATTCTTCTTGATCACGGATTCGGCCTTTTTAGCATGTACGCTCACCTCAGTCGGAGTGATGTCAGCAAAGGACAGAATGTCTCGAAAGGTGAAATTCTTGGACGTACAGGCAGCACCGGCCTTGCGGGAGGCGATCATCTTCATTTCAGCATCCTGGTCAACAAAACCTTTGTCAATCCGATTGAATGGTGGGATGCGGCCTGGATTGAAAATAATATTTTATCCAAAATAGAAGCCGTGGCGTCCGCCCCGGCGCATAAATAATTCCTTGGTGGGTTACGGTTCTATAGATTGAATCCTTTGAAAAATTAACAATTCGACCACTTGACTATTTAATCGTATGCTAGGCGTTCAGGGGCATGAACTTCGGGGATTTGGATTAAACTGTAGAACTAATATTCTGGACCTCTTCATTATGCCCGAAACTTTTCGCTCCTTTATTGCTATTGATCTGCCGAAATCCGTGCGGCTGTTTCTGCAGGAGATCCAGGATAACCTCAAATCATACAAATTGCCGATAAAATGGGTTCGGCCGCAAAATATTCATTTGACTCTCAAATTTTTGGGCGATATCGAAACGGCCCAAACCGCCAAAATCGCTGCAGCAATGATATTGGCGGCCGAGAACTGTACCGGTGTGTGCCTGACCGCCAAAGATATCGGCGTTTTCCCGGACCTTAAACGACCGCGGGTCATATGGGCCGGCGTTAAAGGACAGCTTGAGATACTGGAAACTCTGCAGCGCACCCTTGACCATCATCTGGCAGAAATAGGTTTTCCCAAAGACCGCCGAACCTTCCGTGCCCATTTGACATTGGGGCGCGTGAAAGGCAAAATTATTTCTGCCCGGATGAAAACAGCGATTGCCGGATTAAAGAGCTATGAATCCGAACCCTTTGAAGTCGACCGGATCGTTCTGTTTAAAAGTGAGTTGCGACCTGCCGGAGCGGTTTACACCCGGGTGCAACAGGCTCTTTTTTCTGGACACCCGGAAACTTCATATTGAAAATTTGCATCAATTTGAGAGGAGGGCTTTATGGCTATAGCACCGGATAAAGAAAAAGCGTTGGAAACCGCTTTAACCCAGGTCGAGCGCCAGTTTGGTAAAGGTTCCATTATGAAATTAGGGAGCCGCCCGGTCATTGTTGTACCGGTTATCTCAACCACATCGCTTGCGCTTGATAGGGCGCTGGGAATCGGTGGATTGCCCCGGGGAAGAGTCATTGAAATTTATGGACCCGAGGCATCCGGCAAAACGACACTGGCGTTACATGCAGTGGCAGAGGCTCAAAGGCGTGACGGCATCGCCGCTTTTATCGATGCCGAACACGCCCTTGACACCGTGTATGCTAAAAAACTCGGCGTCAATTGTGACGATTTGCTGGTTGCCCAGCCGGATACCGGTGAGCAGGCGCTTGAAATTGCGGATATGCTGGTGCGCAGTGGTGCCATTGATGTTCTGGTTATCGACTCGGTGGCCGCTCTAGTACCGCGTGCCGAAATTGAAGGCGAAATGGGTGACTCGCATATGGGTCTACAAGCCCGGCTGATGTCTCAAGCGTTGCGCAAATTAACCGGTACGATCAGCAAAACCATGACTTCGGTTATTTTTATCAACCAGATTCGGATGAAGATCGGAGTGATGTTCGGAAATCCGGAAACCACTACCGGTGGCAATGCATTGAAGTTTTATTCATCTGTGCGGCTCGATATCCGACGTATCGGTGCGATTAAAGAGGGACAGGAGGTTGTGGGAAACCGCACGCGGGTCCGGGTGGTTAAAAACAAAATGGCTCCGCCCTTTACCGAAGCTGAGTTTGATATTATGTACGGAGAGGGGATCTCAAAATCCGGCGATTTAATTGATGTGGGCGCTGAACTCGGAGTTATCGAAAAAAGCGGGTCATGGTATTCTTATGACGGCGAACGCATCGGCCAGGGCAGGGAAAACGTCAAAAGATTTATCAAAGAAAATCCAGATCTTTATGAAAAAATGTATCTCAAAACCCGGGAGGCACTTCATCTCCCGGGCGAAGCAAAAGCCGCCGAGGCAAGTCCAAAGGAGAAAAAGGATTAATTTGAAGATGTCTTTATCAGGCAACGACATTCGAGCCCAATTTTTAGATTATTTTTCAAAAAACGATCACCGGATCGTTCGCAGTTCATCGCTGGTCCCTCAGGATGATCCCACATTGCTGTTCATCAACGCAGGCATGGTGCAGTTTAAACGCGTTTTTCTTGGCGAAGATAAAAGAGATTACCTGCGGGCCGCGACATCCCAGAAGTGCGTGCGTGCAGGAGGGAAACATAATGATCTGGAAAATGTCGGCTATACCGCCAGGCATCACACGTTTTTCGAAATGCTGGGAAACTTTTCCTTCGGCGATTATTTTAAAGAAGGTGCGGTCAATTTTGCCTGGGATTTATTAACCAATGGCTACGGGCTGCCGGAAGACAAGCTTTACGCATCCATATATCTTGATGATGATGAGGCATATACGTTATGGCAAAAGAACATCGGTCTGCCCGATGATCGGATTGCTCGTTTTGGAGAGGCGGACAATTTCTGGTCCATGGGCGATACCGGGCCCTGCGGACCTTGCTCTGAAATTCTTATCGATCGCGGAGAACAGTATGGTTGCGGCAAACCTGAATGTGCTGTGGGTTGCGACTGTGATCGCTATCTGGAAATCTGGAATCTGGTATTCATGCAGTTTAACCGGGACGCTACGGGTAAGATGACACCGCTTCCCAGGCCCAGTATCGACACAGGAATGGGGCTTGAACGTGTCGCTTCGATCATTCAGGATGTGCCGACCAATTTTGATACAGACCTTATCCGGCCCATCATCCGTGAAGCGGAAAAGTTGGCTGAGAAGCGTTTCGGAGAATCCGCATCAACCGATGTGGCACTGAAGGTTATCGCCGATCACAGCCGTGCGGCAGCGTTTCTGATCGGAGACGGTATCATGCCTTCCAACGAGGGCCGCGGATATGTTTTACGTCGAATTTTGCGACGCGCCCTTCGTTACGGGCGCAATATCGGCCTGAATCGACCTTTTCTACATCAAACCGCCGGAGTGGTATTTGATATCATGAAGCCCGCCTATCCCGAACTGTTCGAGGCGTCGGCATTTATTACCAATATTATTGAAAACGAAGAGATGCGTTTCCTTGAGACCCTCGATACAGGGCTGAAGCTGCTAAACGATACTCTTTCGGAGATCAAGGCCAAAGGCGCCACCCAGGTGCCCGGGGATGTCATTTTCAAGTTATATGACACTTACGGTTTTCCGGTCGATATCGTACGGGATGTTGTGCGGGATGAAAATATGACTCTTGATATGCAAGGGTTTGACGACGCTATGGGCAGACAGCGGGCGCGATCCCGGTCAGTGGCGACTTTCGCAACGATCAGCGACGCTTATAAAAAATTGTCAGCCAAAGGATTTAAACCGGAGTTTAAAGGTTACCGGACGCTGACTGTCGAATCAAAGGTCTTGCTGATCGTAGCGGATGGAGCCGAAATTTCCGAAGCCGCAGCACCCCAATTCATCGAACTGGTTGTTGAAGAAACGCCTTTTTATGCGGAGTCCGGCGGCCAGGTCGGAGATATGGGTAAAATCTTCGGTAAAAATTGTGAAATAGATGTCAGCGATACGATCAAAGATCCCACCGGACTTGTGATTCACCGGGGAAAAATAATTTCCGGCAAAGTAAAAAAAGGCCAGAAAGTGACTCTTGAGGTTGATGGTGCCAAACGCAGGGCAACTGCCTTGAACCATACCGCCACGCATATTTTGCATGCCGTTTTGCGGGAGGTGCTCGGTGCGCATGTTAAACAGGCCGGCTCGTTGGTTGCGCCGGATCGATTGCGCTTTGATTTTACCCATTTTTCCCAGGTTGATCCTGAAACTCTGGCTGAAATCGAAACCCGGGTGAATCGCCGAATTCGTGACAATGTGCCCACGCATACTGAAGAGATGGAAGCCGAAGCGGCTTTTAAATCAGGGGCCACTGCTCTTTTTGAAGAAAAATACGGCGATCGCGTCCGGGTAGTTTCCCTATCTGATTTCAGCAAAGAGCTTTGTGGAGGCACCCATACTGCGAAAACCGGGGACATCGGGCTTTTTAAAATTGTCAGCGAGTCCAGCATCGCATCCGGTGTTCGACGAATCGAAGCATTAACCGGACAAGAAGCGCTTGCGAATGTTCAGTGGACTGCCAGGCTGCTTGAGGAAACCGCTCATCTGGTTAAAGAAAAACCAGACCATCTGCCTGCAAAAGTCGAAAAGATGCTGACTGATTTAAAAGCCTTAGAAAAAGAGCTTGACCGCCTTAAGGCTAAAATCGCTGCCCAGTCGGCTCAGGTTGGCGGCGACGCCATAAAATCGGTTAACAATACCAAGGTTCTGATCCAAAAAGTGGCGGTGGATAATCCAGCAGCGCTCAGAGAGCTGGCAGACAGGCTCAAGGAAAAGATCAAATCAGGAATCGTTGTACTGGGAAGCGTTAACGGTCCCAAAGCATTTCTGATCGTTGGCGTAACCAAGGACCTTACCGGTCGCTTTCATGCCGGAAATGTCATTAAGCAAATTGCACCAACGGTGGGCGGCAGCGGAGGCGGCCGGCCGGATATGGCTCAGGCCGGTGGCACGCATCCTGAAAATCTGGATCAGGCGCTTGAGAAGGCCTACCAAGTCATTCAAAATATTTAAAAGACTCATTTTTGCTCAAATGCTTATCGAGCGTTACTCAAAAACCAGTGATTATGCATTGAGGTTGGCCGGTTGAGCCGGTTATGATCGGAGAAAGTCTAATTTTATTTTCCTTACCGGTCAACGGTTTAACGGGCAACGGGCTCAACCTAACGGTTTTTTAGCACGTCGATCATGGTATAAACCTGCCCGCGAACACCTGCGGTCAGTTTGGTGTTTAGATACAACAGAGCATCCAGCGTGCCTTGCGCATAAACATCGCGTCCGTTGACGTTGTGGGTAAATTCGAAGCGGACGGTCTCATCGCCGGAAATCAGGGTATAGGTATGCCAACCATGGCCGGTAAGATATTTTTCCGGTATTCCCCACCGACTTGATTGAATTTTGGGATCGCGCTCTTTACCGATTTGATCCTCCTCAAATTGCAGCCCCATCTGATTAAAATAGCGCACCATAGCCTTTGCCGTGCCACTGGTGTCTGCTTTTCCTTTTTGATGACTTTCCCTAATCGCCAGCGTGTAGCCTTTGAAAAGATTGGGAAAAGTCTGTGCCGCATAGTCCATCATGGCCTGAAAACCAACGATTTGTTTGGCCATGTTGGGTGCAATCACAGCGCAGATCGACGATCCGCGAACGGTTTCTTCTAAACGAGCGCGATCTCCACCGGTTGTACCCATGACAAAAGGCAATTGGTATTTACAGTAAAACTCAGCGTTGGCGATTACCGCCGATGGGTGGGTATAGTCGGCACTGAGAAAAGGCTGCTTTTTTGGTGCGATTTCTTCAATGAGTTCTTTGCGCTTATCTGGCTTGAGCAAACGAATCGAGACAGCGGAAACTTTGTGCTCGGCTACCTGGATTTCGGGTCCGGTCAGTGAATAGGGCAGAAGCTCAAAGCGGTCGTCGGCCAAAATATGCCGGGCTAAGATGGTGGCCATATTGCCTGGAATGCCGTTTACCATTACTTTTATGCGACTCATGTTTTCCTCCCGCTTAGCGATCGAATATTTTGAATTCGATCATGTTTTATTATCTTATCCGCAAGGGCGGTGAGCCCCGGCAACGTCTTTTTTTCGTGTTTAACCAGATTGCGTCTGAGGGTGTTGACCGCCGCCGGGATATATTTTTCAAAATGTGTTCAGCCAAGAAGTCAAATTCCGATTTAAAATCCCCATAGCTGATTTCTAATCCGAGGTAGGCATTTAAAAAAGCATCAACAAAATAGCGGCATTCCTTTTCCAGAATTAACGCTTTATCATAGCGGGTTGTCTGGTAGGTCCAGCGCGCATCGAATTGCTGGGAGCCGTGTGCGGAAAATCCGATGAGCAGATCAATTACCGATTGATACATATGGGTGATCTTTTGCCGATTGCCGGCTTTTTGCACGGCCGTTTGCAGATCTAAATTTCCGAGATCTTCTAAATACACATAACCTGCAAGGGCATCCCCCCCATAGATTTTCGGCACCGGCACGCCTCGGTCGAAAAGATGGCGGCCGATGTTCATGAAGGCATCCACTTCAGCCTTTTTAGAGATTTTCTTGATTTGATGATCAACCACTATCATCGACTGGGTACCGATTGTTAAGCGATTCCAGCTCCGATCCGACCCATCGCCCTCCAGACTCTCGCGGACAAGTGGCTTGAATTTTAAGTCGGGAAAGACTTGCTGAAAAATTAGGGGCGTGAGTGTTTCAAATACGGCGGACTTATAGCGTTCAGCGGTGCCGATGTCTTTCCAATAGGCATTTTTAGAAATAAAAGCCTTTATTTTCCTCCCTTTAGCGATCATGCGCACGTAGGCATCGATACTGCTAGACGGCACCCCGGCCGGTATAAATTCCAGGATTTCCGGATCCAGCACCTGAATGCCGGTGAAGGTGAATGCAGATGGGGCGGGTCTATTCACCGCTTCACTGCGGTGCCTAAATTCAACAACGAAACCTCCGGCGTCGCAGGCGACACTGTTCAACTCGGGGTCATCGAACAGCACCAGGGTTGCCGGATGTAAATGCTGACAGTGAAAATCGTAAACCTGTTTGAAATCGATGGTGGTGACAATATCGCTATTTATCACCATAAAGGGATGATCGTTCCAGAAATCATTGACATTTTTGATCGCACCACCGGTTCCGAGGATTTGCGGTTCAAATCGAGTTAAAACAGGAATCGTATAAGATTGTTGCGCTAAATACGATTCGATTTGGTCATGCAGGTGGTGCGTGTTGATTATAATCGCTTTGCAACCCGCCTCGATCAGTCGGGTGATTATAATATCCAGAAGCGGGCGGTCTGAAATGGTAAAAAGCGCTTTGGGGGTGTGGTTCGTATAGGGCCGCAGCCGCGTACCCAAACCGGCTGCTAGGATCAAAGCTTTCATTGGAGTGCTTTTAATGATTTTTGAATGCCTGCGGAATAGAACTCGATCTTCTCCATGTTTTCGGAGCCTTTGATACCCTGACTGGTAAAAAAATCGAGTGCGTTTTGGTAACTGACTTTGGAAAGTGCCTCTAGACGTTCAATTTCATGTCTTTTATACATACGGTTTCCGAGGTTCCCAATTTTTTTCAGACGATCTTTTGTGTCCATCGATTTTTGAGAGTTATTCAGGAAAAAGTTTAATACGATCCAGTAGGATTCAAAGTAGGTTTTTAAAAAAATCGAAAAAAGCTTGAGTTTCCGAAAACCGGATGACGTTATATTATAGGTATCGGGTATGGTCTGGTGAGGCATTAAAATGGCGTCGTCAATGAATGCTTTAATCGATTTACGCACGTTATATTCAGGTGTTTTGTCTATATCATAAGCAAATTCGAATTTAAAGAAATGCTGCATGAATTTGTAATCCGCATGCAGATCGGCGGCCGAAAATTGAAAAGCATCTTTGATCAGGATCGCCAGAGCGGTGATGGCTGCCGGAATGAAAAACGCGATACAGCTATTTTTATGGTATTCCAGAGAAGGCCGTCTGGAGGAGTTGATTAAATATTTTCTTTCGGTATGCGGCACATCTTTTTCTTTTGAAAGGAGCTCGATGAATTTGTTCTGAACAAAATCATCCAACGCGTGTTGAATGGCACGAACGTGATCCAATACCAGTGTATCGGCTAATTTGGCTTCCTGCGTGGCCAAATAATTCATGTATATCTCGCTGATCGATATGATCTGATTATACGAAAATCGATCTCTGTCACAATTTAGAGCTGCACCGGCCACCAGCGAATAGGCGGTGACCACCGCCCCGCGATTAATGGCGTTTATGATTCTATACCCGAGATTGCGGCATAAAACATTTTGTTCTTTGGGGCTCATTTCTGAAAAAGGCGTTCCGAATTTATCTGCCAGCTCGTTCATGGATATCGCATCGTTGAATTGGATGTATATTTTGCCATAGTGCTTGCTTAAAAACTTTCTGGCCTTGATAACGCTGCTGAGCGTTTCCGGCTTCTTTTGCCCGCCTTCAAGCTCATGCAAATATGACTTTTCTTCCAGCACCCGGTCATAGCCGATATAAATTGGCACGATAATCATATCTTCACAGGCGCCGTTTCTGTATGCATTGAGCAGAATGGAGAGCAAACCCAATTTGGGCATCAGCAGTTTTCCGGTACGACTGCGGCCTCCTTCGATAAACTGTTCAATGTTATAACCTTCCTCCAGCAGCTTATAGATGTATTCAGCGAAGACTTTTGCATACAGGACAGCCCCCCGAAATGAACGACGGATGAAAAAGGCGCCGCCACTGCGGAACAAGGGGCCCATGGGCCAAAATGACAAATTTTTGCCTGCCGCAACAAGGGGAACCGGCATATTATGATGATACAGTAAATAGGAAAGAATCAAATAGTCGATATGGCTTTTATGACAGGGAACGAGGATTAACGGTCCTTTAAGGGCTAAACGCTTGACTTTATTAAGGGCATCATTGTTGAGCGTAACGCCGTCAAACATGGTGCGAATGATCCATCCAACAATCGCTGAAAAAACTTTTATATAGGCTGGATTATAACCCGCGGCGATTTCTTCGATATACTCATCCGCTTTTTTGCGGACTTCAACCATCGGGATATCCCGGCTTTTAGAGTAGTTCTCCATGAATTCCTGAAATCGATGACCGGTCAAAATGCTTTCCTTCAGTTCTTGCCTGGATTTTAAAGACGGTCCCGTAATCGTTTGGCGATGGCGGTTCAGTTGAAGCAGCAAATTACGCCTTAGCAGTAGCGATTGATATTCAATCGGTTGATTTCGAATGGATTCATCCTGCAGGTATGTTTTCAGACTCAGCGGCTCTGATATCTCAACGAAGACATTGCCGGGCTTTTTAACCAATGCGAACAGACGCCGTATTTTACCGGGTTTGTCCTCGGGGCCGAAAAAAATATCAATGAGGGTCGGAATGGAACGATGGGGGTTTTTACTGAAAAACATCAACTGCGGGATGATATAAACGGTTCGCTCGGTGGATTTTTGAAGTTCAAGCAGGTATTGAATGGGATCGGTTTTTGCTTTGACAAAGCGGCGATGAAATCCTTTTCTACCAACCAGGGATAGCAAACCGGCCTTTTTTTAAAGCAGGGACTGTGCAATATAGCCGCTTTTATACGGGTGGGGAAACGACCGATGATGAATAAAATAATCGACGTGTGCCAGCATCATTTTGATGATACGGGAAAGTGGCTGCCATGAGTAAATTTCATAGTCAAAACCGATTTGCGGAAACGGCAGATTTAGTTTCTGATACCGGCTATAATAAAATAGAAATTCGAAATGGCTGTTATATTTAGTGGCGTATACAACAACCGCATCGGCTTCAATTTGTTCCAGTATCGCGGTTTGAACTTTGTTGATCGTAATCCCTGAATAGAAC
>JARRJQ010000196.1:0-6137 GCA_037388985.1 Desulfobacterales bacterium
AGCGAAGAAATTGCAAGATTGCTTCATCTTTCACCCCACACAATAAAAACCCATCGTAGAAGTATTCGAAAAAAATTAAATATTAGGAATGCAAACATCAATCTGGAATCTTACCTGAAACTGAAGCTTGGTAAAACTAGTGAAAACAATGCATTATAAATAAAAAGTTATTCGGAGATCTTGCGCCTTGTTCAATAAATTTATATTGAAAGATTTATTCTAATATACCGATTAACTTAAAAGTATTTTTTCATTTATAAGGATTATTTTAAAAAGTAGAGATTAGTAAATATACCTATTGTCTAATACCTTCAAATACCCTTATAAATTGAGCTGATGAATTCAGCAGGATTTAGATCTGCAAGTAAGGTATACCACATCATTGCTAAGCAATTACAATTACTGCAAAATACAAATAAAATTCTATAATGCGGTGTTATCTCTTTTTAAATCCATCTCTCACATCATATTTAAAGACTGATTAGTAAATTTACCTACTTTATCATCCCCTAAATTCCTACTTGTCATCCATAATCAATTTAAGTATGAAGGTACATCATAAGATGTAAAGAGAATCAAAAGAGTAATGAAAGTGGATAAGAGAAAACACAGACGTTTCTCACCTAAACAGAAAACACTTGCCGTTCTCGGAAACAAATATACCAGAGTAGGAAAAGTTATCGATATTAGTATTAGCGGCTTGTCTTTTGAGTACATTGTTGGTGAAAATATGAAAATTGATTCAACGAAACTAGATATTTTCACATTTGAAAATATTTTTCATTTATTCAATATATCCTGTGAGATTATTTATAATATTAGAATTCACATTCCATATGTATCTGATCAATATATTAATGCGCTAACCTCTAGACGATGCGGATTAAAATTCGATACCTTGCCCAATGATGATTATTTGCATTTAAAATATTTTATTGAAAATAATTCAACGGAATTTTCGGGATAGATGGATATTTAATTGTATCCGAAAATACGTGATTACCATGTACTGTAATTTTTTTGGCTTCGAAGAAAAACCATTTGAGATGACGGCCGATCCAAAATACCTCTATCTTAATAAAATATCCGGTGAAATACTTGCTAATTTAATATACGGAGTTCAAAACCGGCGAGGGATTATTCTCATTATTGGAGAAGTTGGAACCGGCAAAACGACCATTTTAAATGCGCTTAGAGAAAGCATTAAAGACTGCGCGAAAGTAGCCTTTATTTTTAATACCGAAATATCATTTAAACAGATGCTTAAATTGGTATCGGAAGAACTGGGATTGCAGAAAACTAAGAAGATGACGGTTGCAGAAACACTACAATGCTTAAATCAGTTTGCACTAGAGCAGTCAAAAGCAGGCGGTAATGTAGTTTTGATAATAGACGAAGCCCAAAATCTTAGTTACAATGAACTAGAATCCATGAGGCTTTTGTCTAATATAGAAAACCGGCAGAATAAATTAATTCAAATAGTTCTTTGCGGGCAACCCAAGCTGGGTTACAAATTGACCGGGCCCGAACTTGAGCAATTAATCCAAAGAATCAGTATTAAATGTTACATCAAAAAGCTTAACGAAAAAGATACGTATAATTATATTGATCATCGTTTAAACATTGCGAAATACAAAGGTCCGAAACTTTTTGACAAAAATGCTTTGAAGCTGATTTGGGAGAACTCCGAGGGGGTTCCGTTAAAGATAAATATGCTATGCGATAATTCTTTGCGAATAAGTTATGCTACCGAAAGAACAATAATCGATGATGGTGTTATCAGAGAGGCTGTCCGTCATATGGCCTACAACCCATTCAAATGGAAAAAGTCAAATCGGAAATTGAACTATTTTTTCTAATTTAAGTCAATGAGTCGATTTATGATTTTTACGAAATTTGAGTTTAAAAAGGAAGAGAACATTTGATTTTTACATCAAAAGATGAGCCAGCGATGTAAAACTCGGTTAACTTTGTCTTTGGGCTGTCATTAGCGAATAGTTGATCAAAGGGCAACCCTTCGATTTTTGAGTAAAATGCGTAAAACGGATGTTAAGGATAGATGTAATTCACCATGCGGAGCTATATACATGCGCCTCAGGCAGATGATAAAATCCGGGCGATGAAATAAAAATTGCTAAAAATTTCTCTATTGTCAAGTCCTAAATTAATTAGAAGTGGCGTTTTAAATAGGCAACAATACTTAAGATATTTATTCTTTCAATGAATATTTCAAAAAACGAAATTTTGCTCAAAGGAATGAAGCTTTTGGATTTGCTGCTATTGGTAACTTCATTCGGGCTATCTGCGTGGATTGCTCAATACCAGATCGATCAGGTACCGTTTGAAGAGCTGGTAACCATGCGGATGAAAATCCAAAACTTCATCCTCTTTATGAGCATCGGCGGCGCATGGCTGTGGGTCTTTTCATCTTTCGGGCTATATCAATCGATTCATAATCTAAAACGAAAATATCAATCGCTCGGTGTTCTTAAAGCTACTACGGTCGGGACTTTGATCATATTGATCGATAGTTACTTATTTGAAATTGAGTTAATCACCCCCGTATTTATATGTTTGTTCTGGGCGATGAGCAATATTCTTGGCATCTTGAGTAGACTATTAATTAAATACCTGCTTAATCGAATTGGAAGCAATGCACTTTCAGAAATGACGGATACACTTTATACCAAGAAAGAATTTATGCAGATTCTTGAGAAAGAAAGAATTCGCGCCGATCGCAACAATCATAATTATTCGATTGTATTGTTTTCGTTAGATCGGATGAAGCCGCATGATAATGACCGGAGCATGCTGCTTCAAACGATTGCCGGCCGCGTTCGAAAAATAGATGAGGTCGGATGGTATGATAATTCGCGAGTAGGAATCATTTTGCCCTATACTTCCATGCTCGGGGCCTGCAAGCTTGCAGATTATATTTATAACTCCATAGAAAATATCTCAAAAATGCCCTCATGTGAAATTTATACCTATCCATTTGATAACCGAATTTTAATTCAAGAAAAATCTGGCGAAGAATTCATTGGGATTGAAGCATTTTCCGATCAATAAAAAATTGGTGCCAACGCGAATCATAATGTTTCTCAAAGGAAAAAACCCAATTCAATAAATTATGAGACAGTTTCTCAGCATTGAAGCATTCTTTTCCCGAAAAATGCTGCTTTGGAAACGCACCATGGACATTTTGGGTGCAATAGCAGGACTAATTATACTGGCGCCGGTTATGCTCGTTATATCTCTTATAATTAAACTGTTTTCACCCGGGCCCGTTATCTTCAGGCAGGCGCGAATCGGTTATGGCGGTCAGGAATTTAATTTTTATAAATTCCGAACCATGAAACAGGGAATAGATGCTTCGACGCATAAGACATACTTCGCTGAACTTATTCAAAGCGGAGCCGTAGGCGAGAGTTGCGGTCAACCCATGTATAAAATCGAAAACGATTCCCGTATTATTCCGTGCGGCAATTTTCTCAGAAAATATTATCTGGATGAAATTCCACAATTGATTAATGTATTGCGTGGAGAAATGAGTCTTGTCGGACCTCGTCCTCCAATTCCTTACGAAGTTGAGAAATATTCATTCTGGCATTACGAGAGGTTCGACAGCCTACCGGGGATGACAGGGCTCTGGCAGATCAGCGGTAAGAACAACCTGACCTTTAAAGAGATGGTAAGGCTTGACATCCAATACTCACGCGAGTTGTCCTTTTGGCTGGATCTTAAGATTTTAATCACAACGCCCATTATGATTATCTCCGAGGCATTAGGTAATCAGCAAGTGGCATCGCCTGATATAAATATGGAGGTCGGAAAAAATGATTAATATTGCAGTCATCGGTTGCGGCTATTGGGGACCGAATCTCATCCGTAATTTTAATTCCCTTTCAGCATGCCGGGTAAAGGTTGTCTGCGATATCGATAATCAACGGCTGGCGCATATGCGATCGCTTTATTCCGGTGTTAAAACTACCACCGATTTCAATGAGGTTATTGATGACGATGAAATTGATGCCATTGCTATCGCAACCCCGGTGAGATTTCACTATGCAATGGCTAAAAAGGCATTGCAGGGCGGAAAACACACATTTATTGAAAAGCCCCTGGCTTCTTCAGCGGCAGAATGCGGGGAACTAATAGAACTCGGAGAATCAAATGGATTAACCATAATTGTGGGCCATACTTTTGTCTATTCGCCCCCGGTACGTAAAATTAAGGAAATCATACGCCGTGGTGCGCTCGGTGAAATCCAATATATCAGTGCCCGGCGTTTGAACCTCGGTCTTTTTCAGACAGATATCAATGTCACCTGGGATCTGGCGCCCCATGATATTTCTATTATTCTCTATGTGTTAGATGAATACCCGAAATCGGTAAACTGCCAGGGCAAAGCCCATATCCATCCGGATATCGAAGATGTCACCACCCTGACGCTAAATTTTGCCAACGGCTGTTTTGCAACAATTCAGAGCAGCTGGCTTGATCCGAATAAGATACGTGAAATGACATTTGTGGGTAGCCGAAGGATGCTGGTTTACAATGATGTTGAACCGAATGAAAAGATAAAAATTTATGACAAGCGCGTGGAAACGCCGCCTTACTACGACACTTTTGCGGAATTTCAATATTCATATCATTATGGCGACATGTATTCGCCCTATTTGAAGCAATATGAACCTTTAAAAATGGAGTGTCAGCACTTTCTAGATTGCATCGAGTCCGGCGAAAGACCTGCTTCATGCGGATATGAAGGCCTGAAAGTCGTTGAGATTCTTGAGGCAGCCTCTGAATCCTTAAAACGTACCGGAGCCAGGGTGGATATCGCGCCTCTGGGGAGAGAAGCAGGGCGCAACTCCGGAAAAATAGAAGAGAGGCAGGCTGCCAATGTGCTGTGAAATTGACAAATATTTCTATCGGGAGCGTCAATGGTGAAAATCATCGGGCATTAGTGCCGACCGGTGCAGGAAAAAAGGAAGTATAAAAAGTGGCATATGAAAAGGATAGCACCAGATGTCAAAATTGGAAAAAACGTGAAAATATATGATTTCGTAAACCTTTATGGCTGCACTATCGGAGATAATAGCAAAATCGGCGCTTTCGTTGAGATCCAGAAAAATGTCACCATCGGCAAAAATTGCAAAATTTCGAGCCATTCCTTCATTTGTGAGGGCGTAACGATAAAGGACAATGTGTTTATCGGACACGGCGTTACTTTTATTAATGATTCCTATCCCCGCGCCACCAATGCAAAAGGCCGATTAAAAACAGATACAGATTGGACGTGTGAAACCACCATCGTAAATCGCGGAGCGTCGATCGGGTCGGGCGCAACCCTGTTGTCCAAAATCATCGTTGGAGAAAATGCCATTATCGGTGCCGGTAGTGTAGTTACCAGAAATGTGCCTCCCGGCAGCATTGTCGCCGGAAATCCTGCAAAAGTACTACGAATGATAGATGATAAAGAGACAAAAATAAATGCAATGAAATAAGATCAGATTCTTATCCATTAACCTTGTGCTCTGAGTCTTATACCATGCACCTTGGAGTTATTTATGAAAGTCCCCTTTGTCGATCTAAAAATACAATACGAATCAATAAAAGATGAGATAAACGACGCCATTCAACAAGTGCTGGACTGTTGTGCCTTCGCCGGCGGACCCTTTGTAGAAAAATTTGAGGAAAATTTCGCCGAATTCTGCCAATGTAAATACGCTATCGGGGTCGGCAGCGGGACTGAAGCACTCTGGATGGCTCTTTTGGCTCTGGGTGTTGGACCCGGTGATGAAGTCATAACTGTGCCCAACACATTTATTGCTACTGCTGAAGCGATTTCTTTTTGCGGTGCAAAACCTGTCTTTGTTGACATTGATGAAACAACCTACACCATGGATCCGCAGAAAATGGAAGATTATTTAAAGCAGAGCAATAAAGAACATGCAACCCGCAACCGGACCAAGGCCGTGATTCCGGTTCATCTTTACGGACATCCGGCGGATATGGACTCTATTCTGGAAATTGCCCGAAAATACGACCTGTTTGTGATCGAAGATGCATCGCAGGCCCATGGCGCACTGTACAAAGGCCGACCGGCCGTCTCCATGATCGACGCAGGTTGTTTC
>JARRJQ010000197.1:0-17201 GCA_037388985.1 Desulfobacterales bacterium
TCGAGCCCTTTGTCGAGTTGCTGCCAGTCTGAACCCTTTTTGACTTCCTGATGCGTATTTTCCGTTTGGGCCTCGGCGGGTGAGGATGAGCTGAAAAACAGACTCAGAATCAACAATGACGTTAAAGCAAGCTTCATATTGATTGCAAAATTTAAGTCGTGGTCAATTCCGATGTGCAAAACCCACAACGGGTCGCCTTAATCGGGATTACCGAAAAGCAGCGGGGGCATTCCTTTGTTGTTGGCTCTGGTTGCGGAGCTTCTTCTTTCCTTTTTAGCGAGTTGATGCCCTTGACAAGGAGAAAGACGGCAAAAGCAACAATTAAAAAGCTGATGACCGTGTTGATAAAGATACCATAATTGATGGTAACCGCGCCTGCTTTTTGCGCTTCCGCCACGGTGGCAAATGCTCCGGCAACCGAACCCTGTTTGATAACAGCAAAAAGGTTAGAAAAATCAACATTCCCCAAAAGCAGACCGATCGGCGGCATTATGACATCGGCAACCAGCGATTTTACAATTGATCCAAATGCAGCGCCGATAATGATTCCAACAGCCATGTCAACGACATTGCCTCTCATTGCAAATTCTTTGAATTCCTTAAACATCTTTCTCCTCCTTTTTTTGATGCGTTCTTTGTGTTTCGGCGGTAAAGAGGCATCACGCTAAATGCTTCGGGGGTTTGCCGATTTTTTCCCCCATTGCTCTTTCACGGTTTTTAACGATTTGGTCGCAAATTTCCTTGACGGCATTTTTGATCCACATAGAGGTCTGCGAGTTTTCGGTGTAATTGGCTTCGCCGAATGATTGGACACGCCCTTGTTTTTGCAGGCTATTGACTTGCGAAAATTCCTCATTTGAGCCAGACCGATAAACGGCGTAGGTTCTGCCGCTAAATCGGTTGATTAATGAGAATACCGGAATATCGCTTGGCCCGTCGGCAATATAAATCATGTTTTGAAACGGTACGCGGCGATCTTCATCCGGTATCATCGCATTTACATCAATATCCGGGATTTTATTGCTGCCTTTGTTGATCTCGAAGATGGCGCGGGTTTTGGTGGTATTGTCAAGTGCGTATGCAATCTGTGAGATAATTTGTGTATTATTTGAACCTAAAGCCTTTTTCATGCCTTTATCCAGATAGCCGGCAGGGGCAGGCCCTTCTATAAATTCACACCCCCAGATGCCATCGACAAAAGGGGCAATCTTGCTGCCCAAAATCATTTGCCTTAAACCCGTTGAAACGATGTAATGCTCGACCTGAATTTCATGCTGTACGTATTCCGGGGTCATGGATGCGCAGTGTTTTATTTTTTCAAAAAAATCAGGCAGTCCCTCATAGAGCTCAATTTTACCGCCCAGTTTTCGCAATGTGCCATTATTGAGTCCTTTAAAAATGCCCTGCCGGGTGTAAGTCAATATGTGATTCAGGTAGAGCGTGTCGGTCGAAATGAGATCAAGGCCGTCTTTCTTGTAGTATTCGGGGAGTTGCTCTACTTCGTTCCAGAATTTTTTGGAATCGATCTTGTACAATTCCAAAATAGGATCCTGCATGTAACCGGGGCTCAATGTTTTGTCAAAGTCCCAGATGCAGGCGATGATGTTCTGGAGAAAAAGTTGCCGAGTCACAGAGGATTCCTTTAAAAAGTTTATTGGCAATGATACTTAATATAAATTAGCTTCAGGATCAATTCATAATTTAAGGTGTCAGGTGTCAGTGTTCAGGTGTCAGCCAAATAGCTTACAACATATAGCTCCTATTTCATTGCCTTAAAGCTGGGATGCCTGGATGCTGGCAAGCTTGGAGGCTTAAAAACTTTCAAGGCTTTCTGGGCGATAAGTCTCTTTTAACCTCTGAACGTTAAGCATTGAACACTTGAACCAGGTAGCTGGTACGTAAAACCTGACACCTGACACCTGACACCTGAAGCCTTCCAGGTGTTGGGTGAAAGATGATTGCAGGTTAACCAGCTATTGGTATATATTATAACCTAACTTTAAATTCCAATTTGCTTGCGAAAGGTGAAGCTATGATCGAAAAAGTCATTATCATGGGAGCAGCCGGCAGAGATTTTCACAACTTCAATGTCTATTTCAAAGACAATCAGCGGTACCATGTGGTTGCTTTTACCGCCGCTCAGATACCGGATATCGCCGGTCGTTTGTACCCTTCCGAGCTTGCCGGTAAACTCTACCCTGACGGTATTCGAATTTACCCTGAAAATGAGCTGGCTGAATTGATCCGAAAATATAAGGTGGATCTCGTGGCGTTCTCCTACAGTGACGTCCCCCACCTGGAAGTGATGCACAAAGCGTCGCTGGCGATGGCTGAAGGTGCAGATTTCATTCTTATCGGTGCACCCTATACCATGCTTAAATCCAAAAGAAAGGTTGTTGCCGTTTGTGCGGTACGGACCGGATGCGGTAAATCCCAGACCACCCGGAAAGTATGCGAAATTATCAAAGGGATGGGGAAAAAAGCCGTCGTGGTCCGTCACCCGATGCCTTACGGTGATTTGAGAAATCAAGTGGTGCAGCGCTATTCGAAGTACGAAGATTTTAAAAAACATCGTTGCACCATTGAAGAACGAGAAGAATACGAACCCCTTGTTGAGCAGGGAATCGTCGTATTTGCCGGAATCGACTATGGCAAAATTTTAGCGCAGGCCGAAAGAGAAGCTGAGGTCATCATCTGGGACGGAGGTAACAACGATACCCCATTTTATAAACCGGATTTGCATGTTGTCCTTTTTGATCCGCACCGGGCGGGTCATGAGTTGCTGTATTTTCCGGGGGAAACCAATATGATAATGGCGGATATTGCGGTTATTAATAAAGTGGATTCAGCACCTGCCCAAAAAGTGTGGCAGGTGAGGCAAAATATCGAAAAACACGCACCCCGGGCCGAAATCGTTTTGGCCGAATCGTCTCTGGTGGTGAACAAATGCCTTTTGGCGCCGGAGTCGTTGCCGCCGAAACATTTAAGGCCGCAGAGATCGTTGATCCGCGTCCTTTTGCCCAGGGTTCTTTAAAAGAAGCCTTTAGCGTTTATCCGCACATTGGAAATGTGATTCCGGCTATGGGATACACCCCGGACCAAATCAATGATCTGGAGCAAACGATTGCCAAAACCGACTGTGATCTGGTGATGTTTGCCACGCCCATTCATCTTCCACTGGTCTTGAATATTGAAAAACCGACGCTTCGCGTGCGCTATGAGTACCGTGACCATGGAAGCCCAACTCTCGAGGAGCTATTATCAGCGCGCTTTAAAAGTTAACCTCCGATACGCGCAGCTCGGGTTCGGGGGTTTCAGGTGTCAGGTCTGCAAACATAGGACTGAGGACTGAGTGCTGAGGACTGAGGCCTGTGGGACATAAAGAATAATTTTTTGCTCAGTCCTAAATCCTCAGGACTCATCGCTTATCTACTGACCCGAAACCTGACACCTGAAACCTTTTTAGCCTCTATGGTGAATATTTTCGGAAGGCGGGAAAAGATGTACCAGACCCAAATGCCGACACTGTTGGTTGCCCTGGGCGGCAATGCCCTCATCCGCAAGGGCGAACAAGGCACCATTCAACAGCAGTTTAAAAATCTGGCAGTGCCGATTCGACAAATCGCCAGGCTTTCCCAGGAATATCGAATCATTATCACCCATGGTAACGGCCCACAGGTCGGCAACCTTTTGTTACAGCAAGAAAGCTGCAGAGAAGTCCCTAGGTTGCCCCTTGAAATTCTGGTCGCCCAGACCCAGGGTCAAATCGGCTACATGATCGAATCCACTCTGGACAGCCAACTCATGGATCTGGGTATCCACGTGAAGCCCCTGGTCAGCCTGATTACTTACGTGGTGGTGGATGAAAATGATGCGGCGTTTTCAGAGCCTTCCAAGCCGATCGGACCGGCCTATATACGAAAAAGAGACGTTCCTTCCGGCTATCCGGTGCGCAAAACACCAAAAGGCTTCAGGCGTGTGGTAGTGTCCCCCGCACCGGTAACGATCATTGAGAAGCGCGAGATAAAAAAGCTGATCAATGCGGGTTTTATCGTGATCTGTTGCGGCGGGGGCGGAATACCGGTGGTGCGGGAGGGCAGGGCATTTCAGGGCGTTGATGCCGTAATCGACAAGGATCTGGCCAGCGCGAAGCTGGCCGAAGAAGTCGGAGTCGATATTTTTTTAATTGCCACCGATGTGTCCGCCGTAGCGCTGAATTATGGCACACCTGAAGAAACATATTTGCGTAAAATGAGAATAAAAGAGGCAAAGCGGTATTTAAAAACAGATCAGTTTGCTGCTGGTTCCATGCGCCCTAAGGTTGAAGCCGCCATCCAATTCGTGCATAAAAAGGGCAGGCGGGCGGTGATTACTTCCATTGAAAAGATCATATCGGCAGTCGAAGGGAAAGCAGGCACTGAGATAGTGCCTTAGGGGTAAATCGCAATATTGAATTGATTTTTAAATGCCGCTATTATAACATTTTTTATTGTAATTGGTATCGATATTTCCACAGACTTTGATCTGTGTTTATAGGGAGGTAATTTCGTAAGAAGGGTTGATCGGGGTAAATAAGGAGCATGGGGATGACACATTGCATTTTGCTAAACGCAGATTACACATTTTTAAATGTTGTTCACTGGAAGCGTGCGGTCTGCCTGATAGCCAAAGGTAAAGTTGAAGTCTTGAAAGATTCTTCAGTGACGGTGAGGAGTTCCGCCGGGGCAATTTTTAAAATTCCTGCGGTAATGCGGTTGATCAAATTAATCCGAACAATTTATCGTACAGGTGTCGCTTTTTGTTTATCAGGGATGCATTTAAGTGTGCCTATTGCGGTACAACCAAAATGCGCCTCACTATAGATCATATTATTCCAAAGTCGAGGGGAGGCCAATCAACTTTTGAAAATTGTGTCGCGGCGTGCAAGCCGTGTAATATTAAAAAGGGAGATCAGACTCCCCGCGAAGCAAAAATGTTTCTCCATGTGAGGCCCGTCCAACCAACCATTTCAGAATTTTTGAGACTGAAACTCGAAAGACTTGGCATTCATGAGATTTTACGGGATCTTGGTGTGTATTAGGTTCACGATAGACAGCAGTTTTGTTCTGTGGTGATGGTCAACGCCCCCCCAATTTACCAATTGCCTCTGTTTGCCGTTGATAACCGTCCGTGTCTGATAAGTTTAACTCAATATGGATAAGAGGTGGCTATGAAACTTATTGTTGTGGGAACCGGGTATGTCGGACTTGTTCAGGCAGCCGTATGTTCGGAATACGGCCATGAGGTTTACGCTTATGATGTTGATGAAGAAAAAATTATGGCGTTTTCGACCGGCAGCGCCGATGAAATTGAAAAATTTGTCCTGGAACCCGGGTTATCCAATATTATTCGCGAAACACACGACAAATCCCTTTTCTTTTCAAGCGATTTGAAGTCAATCATTGAAGGCACCGATGCCATTTTTTTATGTTTGCCGACTCCCTCAAATTTAGACGGGTCCACAAACCTAACCCACTATGATGCGGCGGCTGAAGCAATCGCCGAAATTCTGGCCAAAAGGAAGGATAAACGCCGCGTTGTTATTGTCAGCAAAAGTACCGTGCCAATAAAAACCGCCCGACGCTTGGAGGCGATTATGAACAAACACGGTGTGGGAAATTTTGGGGTGGCCTCAAATCCCGAGTTTTTATTCTCAATTTGTAAACCATGTGCGTATTAAGTATATCGAAACGACACCTGAGACTGCCGAAGCCATCAAATATGTGGCCAATACAGTGCTGCTGACCTATATTTCCTTTTGGAACGGCGTCGGGGCTAAGATCGGTGAAAAAATAACCAACGTGAATATCGACGACCTTCGGCTGGGCGTCACTGCTGACGACAGAATCAGCACCTGGGGATCCTTTGTTAGCAACGGAGCTGGCGGCAGTTGTTTTGGCAAGGATATCACTTCGTTAATTTATCAATTACGACAGATGAATGTGAGCACCAAGATGCTCGAAGCTTCTTTTGAAGTAAACGAATACCAGAAAGTCTATTTGGTCGACCGGGCCGTTAATGAAGCTGATTTTAAATTCAACAACAAGACAGTTGCTGTTTTAGGTCTGGCTTTTAAAAAGCACACCAATGATATGCGCGATGCCTCTTCAATTAAAGTTGTTGAGGCGCTTTTGAGCAAAGGTGTATCGCAGATCAACGCCTATGATCCACTGGCCAATGAGTCTGCCAAACAGGAGTTTGACCCCTCTAAAAACATTTTATTTGAAAAAATAAAATATTTTGAATCGGCCAAAGAAGCTATTCAGGGAACGCAGGCGCTTTTTATTTCCTCTGATTGTGAAGAGTTTCGAGGATTTTCGCGGACCGGACGGACGGCGGATGATTCCGGATTACACTGAATTGGTTGCGAGTAATTATACCTATCTTGCGGTTGGGTCGGTGGTCATGAAACCCGCATCAAGGTAGCGGGTTTAAAATAAATTTGACCTGCGGTAATCTTAAAGCCACCCATGAAGTCATGTCATTTTTCCCCCCAAAGCAGGAATCTATGCCTGTTACCCTAATGTTGAAGCCGTCTTAAGATGGTATTTCCTTGACAGAATCTGGCATTGCGAGTAAAAATTTTTGTTTAAACTGATAACCCGAATTTGGAGGAATTAATGGATTACAAAAAGAGCCTGAACCTGCCGAAGACTGAATTTCCCATGAAAGCGAATCTGTCAAAGCGAGAACCCGAACAGCTCAAAAACTGGGAAGATGCCCGTTTGTATGCTCAAATTAGAAATTCATCCAAAGGCCGGGAGAAATTTATTCTACATGATGGCCCACCCTATGCCAACGGTAATATCCATATCGGCACCGCTTTAAATAAAATTTTAAAAGATATTGTTGTGCGCTCAAAACAGATGGCCGGTTATGACGCTGTTTATGTGCCCGGCTGGGATTGTCACGGACTGCCGATTGAACACAATGTTGATAAGGAGATCGGAGGCAAAAAGAAAATACTGTCTTTAGCCGATGTCCGTAAGCTTTGCAGAGAGTATGCCAATAAATTTATTGATATTCAGCGCAATGAATTTAAGCGGCTGGGGGTAATGGGGGATTGGAAGGAACCGTACCTGACCATGAACTATAAATACGAAGCCATCATTGCCCGGGAATGCGGCAAGTTCGCTCACAATGGCAGTCTCTATCACAGCAAAAAGCCCATTTATTGGTGCTTTACCTGTCAGACTGCGCTGGCTGAAGCGGAAATTGAATATCAGGATGAATCCGCACCGTCGATTTTTGTAAAATTTCGCATGCAGGATGATCTCGGCAGCGATTACCCGGAGTTAAAAGGAAAATCAGTCTATGTGGTCATCTGGACAACCACACCCTGGACACTTCCGGCTAATTTGGCGATTGCCTTGCATCCCGAGTTTGAATATGCAGCTGTTGAAGTAAGCCCGAATCAAGTTTTCATACTGGCACGAAAAAATTAAATGAAATCGGCGCAATGGTAGCCGAGGGCAGTATCGCGCACAACTACCCGCATTGCTGGCGTTGTAAACAGCCGGTTATCTTCCGGGCAACGCCGCAATGGTTTATTTCCATGGACAAAACCGGATTGCGCGAAAATTCTCTCAAATCTATCGACAACGTTACCTGGATTCCCCACTGGGGAAGGGATCGGATATACGGCATGATTGAAAACCGTCCGGATTGGTGTGTTTCCCGTCAACGGGCCTGGGGAGTTCCCATTACGGTGTTTTACTGTGAAGACTGTGAAGCAATTGTTCAGGATCGACAGATAATGGAGAAGGTTTATGCTGAATTTGAGCGGCACGGAGCAGATATCTGGTTTGAAAAGGATGCTTCTTATTTTCTTCCTGCGGACCTAAAATGTTCGTCCTGCGGCAATAAAAACTTTATCAAAGAAAACGACATTCTTGACGTGTGGTTTGACTCAGGGGTGAGTCATGCAGCCGTGCTGGAATCCAGAGAAGACTTGAATTGGCCGGCGGATTTATATTTGGAGGGCAGCGATCAGCACCGGGGCTGGTTTCACAGCTCACTTTTGACAGCAGTTGGTACCCGGCAACAGGCACCTTATAAAGCGGTTTTAACCCATGGTTTTGTAGTGGATGCAGAAGGCCACAAGATGTCCAAATCGCTGGGAAATGTCATTGCGCCCAGTGAAGTTATCGATAAATATGGAGCGGAGATTTTGCGCCTATGGGTATCGGCAACGGATTATCGGGAGGATATTCGTATTTCGGGAAATATTTTAGAACAGTTAAGCGATGCCTACCGCAGGATCCGCAACACCAGTCGGTTTATTCTAGGCAATTTGTATGACTTTGATCCAGCTCTAGATAAAGTTTCCTACAAAGCCATGCCTGAAATCGACCGTTTTGCCCTTCACAAATTGCAGCAGCTGGTGGAAATGACGCTAAAAGCTTATGATGCATATGAATATCACGTCATCTACCATGCCCTCTACAATTACTGCACGCTTGACCTTTCTGCTTTTTATCTGGACATTCTTAAAGACAGACTCTACACATCACCACCGAAATCGGCAGGTCGTAAAAGCGCCCAAACTGTAATGTATTTGTTGATGGATTCGCTTGTGCGTCTGATGGCGCCGTTGCTGCCTTTTACTGCCGATGAAATCTGGAAGCACATGCCGGGTTACAAGGACAAAGCGTCAAGTATTCACCTTGCGTTGTTGCCGGCAGTCAACAGCCAATGGAAAGATGAAAGTCTGGGGCAAAAATGGGAAAAAATTTTACAGGTGCGCGCCGAAACGACTAAGGCTCTGGAAAAGGCTCGCACTGAAAAACGAATCGGGCATCCCCTTGACGCGGCGGTTATCATCTCTGCCGAAGAAGATTTATATAACGCTTTAAAACCCTATGCGGAGGATTTAAGATTCATCTTCATTGTCTCCAAAGTAACACTGCTTAAAAATGAAAAGATTGACGCCATTTTCCAAAGCGAAAATGTAGCGGGTTTATCCATCAAGATCGAGGTCGCCGAAGGCGAAAAATGTGAACGCTGCTGGGTTCATGAAACCTCTGTGGGATCAAATAAGGAGCATCCGTCTATCTGCGGACGCTGCCAGCAGGCGCTGGCGGAGATGTCGTCATAGGTTCAAAGTCATAAGAATAAGCTATGAGTGCTGAGGATTGAGGACTGAGCCGATAAAACTGAAAAATGCTGAAGAATAAATATATAAAGCTGATAATTTTTGCCGGGGTTGTTATTTTGCTTGATCAGCTAAGCAAAGCGCTGGTCATCCACTACTTGGCGTTTAATCAAATCATACCCGTTTTCAAAGGATTTTTTAACATCACTCATATCCACAATCCGGGTGGTGCCTTTGGCCTCATGGCTAACCTGAGTTCCACTCTGCGAAGCATCATCTTTCTTTTTATATCCTCTCTGGCAGTGGGTTTAATTTTTTATTTCTATAAAAAAACGCCGCCAAATTATCCCTGGCTGGCAGCTGCATTTGCGCTGATTTTTGGCGGTGCCATCGGTAATTTGATCGACCGTGTCCGGTTCGGAACGGTGGTCGATTTTTTAGATTTTTATATCGGCAACCTGCATTGGCCCGCATTTAATATTGCCGACAGCGCTATTTCTGTGGGAATTGTCATATTTGTGTTTCATCTGGTTTTTAAAAGGATGCCGGAATAATGCCAGAGATCCATTATAAATTAGTCAATAAATATTTAACAGATTTGAATAATGATCCCGAGAAAAAATTTGCTCCGGTATATCTTATTTTTGGAGAGGAATTGCTGGTTAAAGCCACCTTTGATGATCTTCTGCAGAAAATGCTTCCGGATGCCCAGCGCAATGCAAACTATGATCCAATAGATGGTGCGGTTGAAAACATCTATGAGGTGATCGAGCGAGTAAACACGTATTCGCTATTAGGGGGCATCAAAGTGGTTGCCATGCGGGAATCAAAAATATTTTATGCCCAGCAGGATAAAAGCCGCCTGTTAGAAAGATCCAAAAATGCCTATGATAATGACGACCTCAAAAAAGCGGCCAAATACTTTCTGAGCCTGCTGGGCAATTTAAATTTGTCTTTTGATGATGTCGATAAATTCAACCGGCAGAAAACATTAAATCTTAATCCGGAGTCGAGCCGGGACGACGAATGGCTGGACGATATCATCGTTTATTGCATTGAAAATAAACTGCGCATACCGGAACCCGCAGACGAAACAGCTGCGCTTCAACGGGCGATAGAGAAAGGCTTTCCCAGGAACAATCATTTGCTGATTATCACCGACATCGTTGATAAACGCCGGAGCCTTTATAAAACGATAAAAGACCAGGGCGTCGTTATTGACTGTGCGGTTCCCAAAGGAGATCGCCGTGCCGACAAGATGGCACAGGAGGATGTGCTGCTTCAAAAAATGGCCGAAATCCTCAAACCAAATAACAAGGAAATGGACAAAAGTGCTTATCTTGCGTTGATGGACATGACCGGCTTTGATCTGCGCACTTTTTGCGGCGGCCTTGAAAAATTAGTCGACTATGTGGGTGAAAGAGATACCATAACGGTGCAAGATATCGAATCGGTTTTAAAACGCACCAAAAAAGATCCGGTATATGATTTTACAAATGCGATTGCAGGCCGGCATTTCTTTCAATGTTTTCCAACAAAATATCATACCTTCCGTCGTGGCTTATGATCAATCCCTGTTGAAGATGCTTGAAGAATGGGAATATTCGAATCTCAATTCCGTTGATAGCGATGCCGTTTCCAAACAGGGCAGAGCAAAGAAAAAAAGGAAAATTAGTACGGATTTATTGTTAGCCAGAAATCCTAAAAATGCGTATCCGGTTTTCCAGCTTTTAAAAAAGTCCGAGCAGTATTCAACAACAGAACTTATAGCTGCCATCGGTTATTTAAACGAGATCGATATGCAGCTCAAAACAGCCAGCCAAAATCCAAAACTTGCTCTGGAAAGATTGATTTTACGGATATGCAACCCTCAAAAAAATGCGCAAAGCAGTATTTAGATAAACGGAGCAGGAGACATGGGCTTTTTCAGACAGCAGGAAGAACGACTGGCTCTGCGATTTTTGAACTGGCAGTACCAAAAATTAAATAAACCGGTTCCTGATGATGCCGAACTCAATCTGCAAGCATCTAAAATTGTGGCAGAAGCGCATCGGATTGCCCGCGAAAGAGGGCGCAATGTGATTGCGATCATAAAAGATCTGGTGAATGACATTAAGAAATAGCCAGGTTGATTTTTCTGAAAATCTATTTAACTTCCATATTAAATAAACTCTAGGAGGAAACCAAAATGGCAGACGAGTGGGCCGAAGAACTAAGCTGCGCGACAAAATGCTCCCGGTGCGATAAACAGATGGGAGCAAGTGATCAAAGAATTCTATCGATTTATGATCATAAGGCTATTTGTATGGCCTGTAAAAGAGAAGAAGAAAAAAAGCCGGATTACGAAGAGGTCTCCAAGCAGATGATCGGGCAGTGCCTGATTGATACCGAAATGAAGTGGGGCGATCCTCAGGGGTACTGTTACCATCATTTCTATCCTTTCCGATGCTAAGCATCATTGATCTCTTATATCATTTGGCAATTCGTTCTTGTCGGATTTGCAGCTTTGTGACCCAAAAAAACGCTTTAACACTTTTGTGAGAGGGTGGTCATATGAGTGGCCCTTTCTATTCTATCTATTCACACGGTTTTATCCGGGCAGCTGTCGCTACCCCATCTGTCCGCGTGGCGGATTGTAGCTATAATGTTGAGCATACGTTAAAGCTTGCTCGGCACGCTTCCGAAAACTTCGCTGCGATCACGCTTTTTCCGGAACTCGGCATTTCCGCTTACTCCAACGAGGATTTGTTTCATCAGGAAGCGTTGCTCGATGCTAGCCAATCGGCAGTGGCTTGTCTGAAAACCGAAAGCCGCAGCCTCTTGCCGGTTATCCTTGTGGGTGCTCCACTGAGATTTGAAGGAAAGCTGTTTAACTGTGCCGTTGTGATTTATAGAGGTAAGGTGCTTGGGATTGTACCAAAGACATATATTCCTAATTATCGGGAGTTCTATGAGAAACGGCAGTTCTCATCTGCTCGGCATGCGGTCAAGCGGGAAGTGTTTTTTCTTGGGGAAACAGTCTTTTTCGGCAACGACCTTATATTCGATGCTTCGAATATACCGGGCTTTTCTCTTTTCGTGGAAATCTGTGAAGATATTTGGTCACCGATCCCTCCCAGTACTCACGGTGCGTTGGCTGGTGCTACCATACTTGCGAATTTGTCAGCCAGCAATATTACTATGGGCAAGACGGATTACCGCCGACTACTCTGTGCCTCACAGTCAGCAAAGTGTATCTCAGCATACATGTACTCCGCTGCCGGCATAGGGGAATCATCGACAGATCTGGCCTGGGATGGATATGCTGTTATTTATGAGAACAACGACCTGTTGGCCGAGTCGGAACGCTTTGGACAAGAGGAGCAGCTTATCACTGCGGACATAGACCTGGATCGCTTGCTGCAAGATCGAATGCGAATTACCAGTTTTAATGACGCCGTCGGCGAACACCGTCAACAGCTTGCGGAAATGCGGCACATTCCATTTGAGTTTGAAGTGCCAAGAGGTGACATTGATTTAATTCGACATGTGCAACGTTTCCCTTATGTGCCCATTGACCCCACCGTGCTGGATGAACGATGCTTTGAGGTGTACAATATTCAGGTTCACAGCCTGATCAAACGCCTAACTGCCACCGGAATCGAAAGGTTGGTAATTGGTGTTTCCGGTGGCCTGGATTCCACCCAGGCGCTGATTGTTGCTACAAAGACCATGGACCGATTGGGATTGCCGCGCTTGAATATTCTTGGATATACCATGCCCGGATTTGCGACCAGTACGATCACAAATCAAAACGCTCAACGCTTAATGAAAGTGCTTGGAATCAGCGCAAATGAAATTGATATCAAGCCATCATGCATGCAAATGTTTCGAGATATCGGACACCCTTACAGCAATGGCCAGCCGGTCTACGATGTCACTTTTGAAAACGTTCAGGCGGGTGAGCGAACGTCGCATCTTTTCCGACTGGCGAATTATCATAATGCCATCGTACTGGGCACCGGTGACCTCAGTGAGTTGGCTTTGGGCTGGACGACATACGGTGTCGGTGATCAGATGTCGCATTACAATGTTAATGCTTCGGTTCCAAAGACGCTGATTCAGTACCTCATTGCGTGGATCATCAAGACAAAACAGTTTGACCATGATACGAACAAAGTCCTTCGATCCATTCTTGATACTGAGATATCACCTGAACTGGTGCCGGACGACAATGGCATTACCGATAGACCGGCTCAGAGCACGGAATCCATTATCGGACCTTACGAAATTCAAGATTTCAACCTGTATCACTTGCTCCGCTTCGGTTATCGGCCAAGTAAAGTGGCGTTTCTCGCGTTTCACGCTTGGGGTGACAAAACACGAGGGTCATGGCCGGACTTTCTGCCACAGGAGAAACGCAACGAATATTCTCTGCCCATGATTAAAAAGTGGCTTGAGATCTTCCTGTATCGTTTTTTCAAGACCAGCCAGTTTAAACGCTCGGCTCTGCCGAATGCTCCCAAGGTGGGATCGGGCGGCTCGCTTTCGCCGCGAAGTGACTGGCGAGCTCCCAGCGATTCTGAAGCTACCGCATGGCTCAACGAGCTGAAAGAGAACGTCCCCGATTAATGGGTTGCTGCGGCATTGCGCTGCCTGCAGAAGGCATTACACGGCAAAATTTCGGCGATCAATGTTTGCCTAGGATTATCATTAATAGCGTGGGTTGACGGTGAAAGCTTTATAAACCGTTTTTAGGATAGCCAGCGGATTCAGGTATACAGACACAATTTGCAGCCTCTGGCATACTTGAGAAACTCTTCCGCCGTCCAGACTGCTACGTCTTCGATCAGTTTGTCTTCATCAAGTTCCATCATATCAACGGTCATCTTGCAGGCGATCAACTCTACTCCTTCAATTTGCGCCATTTCCTGCAGGTCGGCCAGGCTGGGGATGTTGGCCTGCTCGATTTTTTTCTTCATCATTCCGGTGGCAAGCGAGGTCATTCCCGGTATAGCCCCCATCACACCGGCAGGGAAATACTTCGCGCGTTCAGCGCCGCCCTGCAAGACGAGGTTCAGACCCGCAAAAGAATAAAATATTTTGCTTTCCATGCCCTGGCGGGCGGCGTTAATTGCCAGAACCAGCGATGGATAGGCACCATCCAGGGTGTCTTTCACACAAATAAATGCTGCTTTTTCGGCGTTGTCACTCATTTTTTATACCCTCCTTTTTATGAATCCTCAAATTTTGTGGGCGGCACAACCGATGGCTTCTTGAGCCGTTAATGAACGGTCTTATCCATCCAGCTGTATTAGGTCATTATACCGGTGGATTTGCTCCGATCCAGGGAACCGATCTGCCTTGCTCTCAGCTTCGGCTTGATAACCTCTTTCAAAAAATTCAGCGCATCGGCTTGGTCGGCATCCAAAATGATGGCTTCCAAGCGCATAACCTCTTCGTCGCACAACTCAATTATAACCTTTCCCATGAATCAATCTCCAATGAGTTCAAATTCTTTTGTCCAGCGGACCGCTGCTACATGGTTAGCCGGCTCAGGAAAAACCCGATGACGAACCCGATCCACATCTGCCTGACGATGAATCGCCCAGAAAACCTGCACAACTAACAAGCTTGCGAACTTTGCTCTTGCCACATTGTGGGCAGTTGACTTTTTGGTCATCGCCGGCAAAACAAAGTGTTCAAAGCATTGCCCGCAGCACTCGCATTCATATTCGTATATTGGCATAACACCCTCTTGAATAGTTTTTTATTCACATTATCGCCGAGGAGGGAAACGATGTCGAAGTGGAGATTGCACTCGAATATATTCCGGCTGTCGAGCATTTTGCAACCCATAAAAATGCGCAGACTTTTCTGACAGCCAAATTTGCCATTAAGACCCTGGGAAACCGTCATTATTTTGAGCGATTTTTTGCATGCTTTCCGACGCGCAAAGATAACGGAGAAATGCAGCAGGCTGTTGAAGTGGCCAACGCTCGTCTGGCTCAGTTATACGGGCAATTTGATCAGGTCTCAATTAAATATGCGAAGCGCTTTTTTGATTGAACTGCTCCCGCCTGATGAAGGCAGTGACGAAAAAGCAAGTTGTGATGTCACTGGAGGATCTCATGAAGGCGGCGGCCGATTTTTAAGTTGAGATCGTCGTGCCCGTTTTGCTAGAACGTCCACATCACCGGATTTTCATCCAGATGGTCTGTCACCCCGCGTCCGATCTCATCTATCTCGGACAGCTCATCATCCGATAGAAATATTGAACCGGCGCCTGCATTTTTAGTAGACTGATCGGCATTGCGTGCCCCGGCAATCGCACAGGTCTGGGGGTGAGAAATGACCCACGCCAGAGCCAGCTGAGCCAGCGTAACGCCTTTTTGCTCTGCAATCGGACGCAGCCTTGCGAGTGCTTTCTGTACGCGTGTATACACATCCGGTTGTAAAAGCCTGTTCTTTGTCCGGATATCCCCCTCTGCAAACTTGTGATCCGGTCCGAATTTTCCGGTCAGAAGCCCCTGAGCCATGGGCGAATAGGCCAGAATCGTGATATTATTTTCGATACAAAAGCTCATGGCATCTTTTTCCACATGGCGCCAGAATAAAGAATAAGGAGGCTGCAGGCTGTCGATTTGACCGTATTCGAGGGCTTCTTGCAGCTGGACGCGTGAAAAATTTGATACGCCGATTGAGCGAATTTTGCCCTGATCTTTGAGACTATTGAGGGCACTCATCGTTTCTCCGATCGGCACTTGTTTCGTACCGAATGAACCCGCAGGCCAGTGGATTTGAAAAAGGTCGATGTAATCGGATTGTAGATTTTTTAGCGAACGATGACAGGAATTAACCACCTGGTCATATTTAAGATGGTTGGCAAAAACCTTGGTTGCATAAATAAGTTTATCGCGGATGTTGCCGGTCGCTGTTGCAAGGATTTGTTCTGAATGCCCCATGCCATAGGCTTCTGCTGTATCAAAAGTGGTGATTCCTGCATCACAGGCAGCCTGGATGGCTCTGGTGGTTTGCTTGTCATCGATTCCCACCCACATGTCTTTTCCGGCCTGCCACAATCCCATAATGATGGGTGAAATCTGTAGATCTGACCGTCCTAATTTACGCAAGCGCATATTTGCCTCCTGACCTCAGAGATGATTTGCCAGTCTCCGTCGCAACTTCTCTACCCTCGTTGAATCTTCGGCTGCACAGTTCGGCTCATCAGGACCCGATGCCGTTAAAGGCCCCATTTTACGTGGCCAAAATCAAATTTCACAAAACGCCATATAATGACACAGGCCAAAGTAACCATTGAAAGTTGAAAAAACAAGAACCGGCGAAAATTGTTTTTTTGAACAGTTGCTCTTTTTCTTGCAGATACTTATGATAAAGTAGTTGTTGAAATCCAGTATTCGATAAGCGATAAAAGCGTATAGGAGCCTGAGTGGCGCTTTCAAATTTAAAAAAACCAGGAGATATGTTATGGCGGTAAACGAGATGGTTGATTTTTACCAGATAGACGCTTTGCTCCGTGCTGAAGAAAAACAGCGCCGAAAATGGTTGCCGGAAATGGCCAAAGGTCGTGTTGTCGGTTGTTTCGGTCTATCCGAGCCGGGATTTGGCTCAAATCCCGCAGGCATGCAGACTCGGGCGCAAATGAAAAAAGGGCGTTTGGTGCTTAATGGTCAGAAAATGTGGATTACCAACGGCACCATTGCCAAGCTGGCCATTATTTGGGCAAAATGGGATGATGAGATCAGAGGCTTTCTGGTGGAGACCGATGCGCAGGGATTCAGGGCCACAGCAATTCAGCGGAAATTTGCCTATCGAACATCACCCACAGCGCTGATTGAGCTGAAGGATTGCGAGATTGAGGAAGGCGACATTTTGCCGGATGCCAAAGGGCTTCGATCCGTCTTTCAGTGTCTTAATTTTGCCAGATATGGCGTGGCCTGTGGAGCAGTGGGTTCTGCCATAGCTTGCTATCAGGCCGCCAAAGCGTTTGCCCTTGGCCGGGAGGTATTCCAGCGACCGATAGCCGGCTATCAGCTGGTCCAGGAACGCCTGGTCCAAATGATGATTG
>JARRJQ010000198.1:0-11862 GCA_037388985.1 Desulfobacterales bacterium
TCGGGACTGATGAGCAGCGGATTGCCGGCAAAAGCCGATAGGCTGTGATAGGGTGAATAATCGTGATCCCGATCAATGGGTGTCAGCGGCAAAATCTGCCAGAAACTCTGTTGGGTCTCCGCTAAAAAATCCGCAAATCGGTAAGCCTGCGGCCCCATATCCCCGATTCCGAAAGGGCCGGGCAGCGATGTCAGATGAAGAAGAATGCCACTTGATCTGCGATTCATTCGATATCCTCTCTTAAAAGCAATGCGCATGGAAAATGCTGCAAAATAGTGCCGATCTTCAAAGATGACGCCGCGCTGAGTGTTTCGGCGGTGAAAATATTTTGCCAACGCGAACCGGCTTTTTCACCTAAAATGATTTCGGTGTCCTGCCAGACCCGGTCGCCGAGCGGATGCTGGTTCTCCTTGACCAGACCGGTCAGAAATCGAGGCACCGCGATAATGCTGCAGTGATTTTTATGGGCTCGGGCAAAGGCGATCACATGTGCCTTGAATCTGCCGGTCACCGCCAGCGGCACATAGGTTCCCTGTTGAAACAGAGTTGCCTGCGCATTTCGGGTTTGAAGCGCCCGGGCGATCAAAAAAAGTTTAATTCGTCCGTCATTTCGATGGGCAAGCAACCTCCTGATCAGGCCTATGGGATCGGATGAAAAGTCCTTTAGGATTTCCGCCAGAAACTGCTTTCGTTTCAAAAAATCAACCGGCCGCCGATTATCCGGATCCACGAGATGAAAATCAAAAAGTTCGGTGCCCTGATAAAAATCGGGAACGCCGGGGGCAGTAATTTTGAGCAATGTCTGGGAAAGTGTATTCCAAATGCCGTAAAAAGCAACCTTTTTGAAAAACGGCAAAAATGTTTCCAGAAACGGAGCGCCTTCGACCGGATGCAGGATCTTTTGCGCAAAGGATACCAGGGCCGCTTCATATTCGGCGCTTACCTCCGTCCATGATGAATGGATTTTGCCTTCACGGACGCCTTTGACCAGATACTGACTGATCCGACCAACGAAAGAGGTGTCGGACGGTCCTTCAGGCGAACAAGCTCCCAGCAACGTTTGATACAGCATATATTCCTCATTTTGGTCGGGAACTTCTTCGTCGTCAACCCTCATCTTATTTTTCCGATTCAACGTGTGCCAGCTTCTCAAATGATTTTCCCATTCCCCGGGTAATTCGGATAAAACATTGATGCGCGCCCTGACATCTTCGCCCCGTTTGGAATCATGGGTCGCGGTGCTGTTCATGGAATGCAGCCAGCAGTCCGCTCGATGATTGATGAACGCATGGAAGTCATTTGCGCTGCAGCCGAACCGCTGCGGATCACCGCCGACTTCATTCAGAGAAACCAGCCGGTTGTAAACATAAAGGGCCGTATCCTCAAATCCTTTAGCCATCAGCGGAGCCGTCAGTTGCTGGAATTTAACGATGATTTTTTCAGCAGCCTCTGCCTTCCCGGGATTGTCTTTGCCGGGTGGCGTACAGACCTTTTCAAGCAACAAATCTCGGATATAGGTCAACGCAGGCGCCAGCTCCGGTCTGGCATCCATGGCCCATGCCACCGCCTTCTGAATGCAAAGCCGATCGGTCACGGTAGGCCCCTTGCGATCAATATAGGTCCGGTAGACCGGAAAGCGGGCCAAAATTTCCGTCAGGCTTTGCCGCAGGCGTTGAAAACTCATATCGCCTTCACCAGCGGCTTGGCCGGCTAACTGTTTGATCTGTTTTACCAAATTGTTCAGATCGCCGCCCAGCTGATTTTTAAGAACCTGCCGCTTGCAGCCGTTCACCATTTGGTCAAAGCCGGCCGTCTGTCCGCTGAAAGCCCTGTAAATTCTTTCAAATTTTGGCCCATTTTTGGCAACACAAAATAAACTGTTGACCCGAAAGGTAAAGTCGTATCCGGTGGACCCCTGAACCGGCCAGGATGCAGGCATGGATTCCTCCGGCTGCAGGATTTTTTCGACAAGAATAAAGATGTCTCCCAGATGACTTCTGAGCCGTCGAAGGTATTTGGCCGGATCTGCCAGACCATCAACGTGATCGATCCGCACCCCGCTTACAGCACCATCGCCGACCAGCGTTTTGATCAGGCGATGGGTGGTATCAAATACGTCGCGCTTTTCCTGACGCAGACAGATCAGTTCATTGATATCGAAAAACCGGCGATAGTTGATCTCTTCATTGGCAGCCTTCCAGTAGCATAAACGAAAAACCTGCTCGGACAGCAGTTTGCCTAAATCATCACGGCGACCCCTTTTTTTCACGCCCGTGTTATAAACCTGCACCAACTCTTCAAAACATCGGCGGATGACTGCATTGGCGTGGTATAGATCTTTAAGATGCCTTTTTATCCTCTCGACTTCCTCACGGTGGTTTTCCACACGTTTTGAAACGGAAAGGTTGTCGAGGCGCTTGATGACGCTTTTAAAAGCCGCATAGTCCGCATGTTCATTGCCGAGGTTTATCCTGAGTTTTGCGTCGATGGGCTTCAGCAATCCCGCGTAAGACTTCATTTTCAGCGGCAGTTTCAGTTGATAGTAATTAACCGCGAAGCCGAAATCATCGAAACTGAGTTTGAGTTCACCATTTTGCAGACACCGGGCAAACCGGTCGCCCAAAAACGGCGCCATCAGCCGCCCATGCGTGGCTTTTTGCGGTTGATCCCACTCGATGTCAAAAAAGCTATAATATCTTGAAAAGGATCCGTTTTGCAGCACATCCATCAGCATCCGATTGGCGGAGTCAAAGGCCATGTGATTGGGAACGATATCCTGGATCCATCTGATTTTGTTTTGTGCAAGTTTGCGGTGAAGTGCTTTAAAATCAGCTCCGGTTCCCAGTTCGGCATTCAGTTGATTCGGATCCACCCCGTCATAGCCGTGGGGACTGCCCTTTCTGGCTTTGAAAATCGGTGAGGCGTAAATATGCGATATCCCCAGGTCGGCCAGATAGGGCGCGATATGTGCGGCGTCTTGAAAACCGAATTGGGGACTGAATTGAAGGCGGTATGTGGCTGTTGGGATGTTCATTGCTCTGGTTTTCTTTGATCTTAAAAGTCGCGGCATGCCGATCAGATCAAAAACAGTGGGTTTGCCGTAAATCGGTCAACATAAATTCGAAATCCGAAACACGAAATTCGAAACAAATCCGAATGACCAAAATTCTAAGGTAAGAAACATAAACGCTAACTTTTAGTCGCAAATCTCAATCTTTTGTTTTGATCATTTTTACATTTGATATTTGAATTTGTTTCGAATTTCGATATTCGATATTCGGATTTAATCAGAATCGCAGTAAAGTAATCTCCTCAAGGGTGTGAATCGAAGCCGGTTTCTTATCACCAGGACGCGTTATTCCATCCGGATCATTAATTTTGCACTAAGACGCTTAAAGTCTGCCACCCACCGGCCGGCAGCAGTGTCTCCCCGTTTCGCTTTTCGCCTGAATCGCGGATAGGTGCTCTGGGCCACGCTGTAATGCAGATCCTGAACCTTTCTCAGATTCACATCAAACGGCAGCGCATACACCAGCTCGATTCCGGATACCATTTGTTCAAGAAGGCCAGGCGATTCCGGGTTGGATCGGAAGTGTTCGGCCATTTGCTCCAGGTTTTTCCGCAGGGTATATTCCAGGGTGTCGGCGTCCAGGGGTATTCCGGCCAGATCGGCTTCCTCCAGCAGGGTTTGAATGAATTCAAAATCAGGACGCTCACTGGCAAATTCGCGACGCAAATCACTGTTGACGACAATCTCAGCGGCCGCCACCAGCGCTCTGGGCGGCAGGCTGTTGGAGTCTTTTAAAAATCGCATTAGGGGAACATGATGCTCAAATAAATGACGGTAAGCGGATTGGGCCTCGGCCTCGGTCGCCTCGAGAATGATATCCAGGATTTTGCGCTGTTCATCGCGGAAAAGGGATTTCAACGAGTAGCGCGATGATTCAAAGTAGCGGTCTTGGATCCGCAGGACCTGGGGAAAATCTGCTCTTTCGAAACTTGCAAAAATTTCCTCCCGCAAGTGTTGATAGCTTTCGCCCTCCATATATTCGCGGACGCCGCAGGCAAGATTATGATCCCCAAAATGCATGACTCCAAAATAAAAACCGGCGCTTTTCTGGGTGATTGCGGAAGCCACGTCTACCCGTCCCACGGCCAGCTTGGCCCTGCCGGCTTCGGCGGTATGGTAGTCCCGGAGGGAAGCTTTATAACAGAAGATGTTCGCCTGCTCCGGATAGTCTTCAAACAGAGAACTGACGGCATAATGGGCCGCCACCTTTCTGAGGTCGACCATCGCGGGTTTAACGAATTTTTCATAAATCCGGCGACCGTCCCTATGTTCGGCAATATTGCTTTTGGCCCGCTCCAGGTACTCAAGAAACTGGGGTTCAATATCCGTGTTGAAGATGTCGTTATAGATCTGGATGGCACGGCCGGCATACTGAACAATCTGGACAGTTTCGATACCGGAAAGCTCGTCGAAAAACCATCCGCAGCTGGTATACATCAACATGAGATGGCGTTGCATTTCCAACAACTTGAGCACATTGATTTTGTCCGCCGGATTCAAGGGACGAACTGAATGTTGCCCTAAAAATTGCTCGACGTTGTCCGGCGACCGGTTGATGACAACATCGACATAATCGTTGCGCGCCTGCCAGGGATCTTTCAGATACTGTTTCGCTTTTTCTTCATAAGGCCGCGCCAGCGCGTCACGCAGCCAATCCAGCGCAATGCGCAACGGTTCACGCCATGTCTGGTTCCAATCCGGATTTCGACCGGAATTGCAACCGCAGTCGCTGCGCCATCGTTCGATGCCATGCGCACAGCTCCAGGAGGTATTGTCGAATATTTCCACCTCGTGTAACGGGGGATAGTTGGCCAGAAATTCGCCATAGTTGGTCAGGCGAACCGGCCCGTCAGCCTCAATATAATCCAGCGCATAGGCCAACGCCATGTCTCCGTATCGATGGTGATGACCGTAACTTTCACCATCGGTGGCGATATTCACCAGCTGGGGATGTTGACGTTCATCTGAAAAAGCGCCCAGAATTCGATTTGCAAATGTTCCCCCGTTTCGCAACAGGCGTTCAAAGGCCACGGCCCGGGAAATGGGACCATCATAGAAAAAAATCACCATGTTGCGTCCGGAAGCAAGCCGCTGGGTGTAGGCGATGGTCGGATCGATCGTTCCGTTGCTGACATCCTGCCACTCCGTTTTGCCCACAACGCGCACTTTTGCGGCCTGGTAAGGGCTGAGAATCGTGAAACGAATGCCTAATTCCGCCAGAACATCAAGCGTTTCCCGATCCACCGCAGCCTCGGGCAGCCACATCCCTTCCGGTTGGCGCCCAAAGCGATGCTCAAAGTCCCGAATCCCCCAGAGGACCTGCGTGTATTTATCGCGGCGATTGGCCAACGGCAGAATCATATGATTATAAGCCTGGGCCAGGGCCGAGCCGTGGCCTGAAAACCGCTCACGGCTGATGGTATCTGCTTGCAGAATAATGCGGTAAATATCGGGAGTGGCTTCTGCCATCCAGGCCAATAGTGTCGGGCCGAAATCAAAACTCATGTTAGAGTAGTTGTTGACCATGCGCACAATACGGCCCTGATCGTCTAAAATGCGGGAGGCTGCATTGGCCGCGTAACATTCGGCGGTAATCCGGGCGTTCCAGTCATGGTAAGGATAAGCGGAATCCTGAAGTTCAACTGCTTCCAGCCAGGCGTTTTCCCTTGGCGGTTGATAAAAATGGCCGTGAATGCAAATGTAACGTTCCGTCATAAGATGGATCTTTCTCTGGTTAAGACCAGCACGGAGTAAGGCGGACGAATGAAGGTGAGCTCCCCCTGTGACTCAATTTCGGCTGCCACCCGGCTGCCCGGTCCCTGCCACTGTTTTTCGGCCGAATCCATTGCCTTCAGCCACCGGCCCTCGGAAATGGGTACGGGCATCGATCCTTGCTCGCTGCTAAAATGGAAAATGATCCGGGCTTCAGTAGTGTCACTCCAGCGCTTAACCAGCACCAGCATCTTTTTTTCATCGTCAACGACGTCCATATTTTTTTGTTTTGCGAAGCCGAATCAGCTCGCGGTAAAAGCTCATCAATACCTGGTGATGGCCCTGGTGGCATAAAGTGGGGTTCAGTTTGGCTCGCAGAAAGGTGGCTTCATCCTGAGGATCAGGCGGATTTTCCTGCCAGCCGAAAGCGGCAAATTCCCGGCGGCGGCCTTCCCGCACGGCCTCAACAAGATCGGGATCGGAGTGACTGATAAAATACGGAAACGGTGCCACTTCTCCGTATTCTTCCCCCATAAAAAGCAATGGAATAAAAGGTGACAGCAGGACCACGCCGGCTGCCAGTTTGAGCTGCTCGAAGGTGATCAGCTGAGTCAATCGCTCGCTGTTCATCCGGTTGCCGATCTGGTCATGGTTCTGGGCAAAAACAACAAACTGCCGGGCAGCAATGGATCGGGAGGAATTTCCATGCCGGCGGCGGCGGTAAGCAGAATAGCGGCCCGAGTAAACAAACCCATCGCGCCAGCTCAAAGATAGATCCTGCAGTCGCCCGAAATCCTGATAATAGCCTGACATTTCACCGGTCAACAGGCTGTGCAGGGCATGATGAAAATCGTCGTTCCACTGCGCATCCAGTTCGAAGCCGCCGAATTCCCGGCATCGAATCACGCGGGTGTCGTTGAGGGCGCTTTCCGCGATGCAGTATACGCGACGATTGAGCCGCTCGGCCTCCCGATGGATCCGCAGAGCAAGCTGCTCCAGAAAAGGTCGCGCCGAAAAGTCTAAAATGGCGTGTACGGCATCGATTCTGAGAGCATCGACATGACAGTCGCGAACCCAGTACAGCGCGCTTTCAATAAAAAAGCGGCGAACATCGTCGCTGTGGGGACCGTCAAAATTAACGGCTTCGCCCCAGGGGGTTTTATAAAAATCGGTAAAATAGGGCCCGAAGTCTCTGAGATAGTTGCCTTCCGGCCCCAGGTGGTTGTAAACCACATCCATCACCACCGCCAGTCCCTTGCGGTGGCAGGCGTCGACCAGTCGTTTAAGACCTTGAGGTCCACCGTATGAATGCTGGGCGGCAAAAGGATAGGTGCCGTCATATCCCCAGTTGCGGTCACCGGGAAACTGCGCAACCGGCATTAATTCCACAGCGGTACAGCCGATATCAGTGAGACGATCCAGATATGGGATAACGGCATCAAAGGTTCCCTCTGGAGTGAAGGCGCCGACATGCAGTTCATAAATAATATATTGCGAAAGCGGCAGGCCGGGCCAATCCGCATCTGCCCAGTCAAAGTCTGGAAAGACCACCTGAGAAGGACCGTGAACCCCCTGGGGTTGGTGGCGCGAGGCCGGGTCCGGCCTTTCCTTGGCGGATCCCGGCGACTGTTGACTATGAAGTCGATAGACATAATGGACGGCCGGATCGATGTCACCTAAGATAATCTGATGATAGCCTTTGCCGATTTTCTCCAGCTGCGTGATGCGCTCATGCGGATAAACAATTCGCAGATCGACGGCTTCCGCTAAGGGTGCCCAAACCAGAAATCGACAGCGGCCGTCAGTTAGAAATGTGGCGCCCGGAGACGGTCTCATGCTTCAGCCTCCGCCCGCTTTAAAAATACGGCCGCCAGCGGCGGAAGGGTCAGGTTAAGAGAATACGGCAGGCCATGGCCGGGAACCGGCGCAGCCTCTATGACTCCCAGGCTACCCTGCCCGCTGCCCCCGTAGTAGTGCGAATCGCTGTTTAAGATCTCATGCCAGAGACCGGAATGCGGGGCGCCAACACGATAATTGCGCCGCGGAATCGGTGTGAAATTGCAGACAACCAGCAGGATATCATTTTTAGAACTTCCCCGGCGAATCAGGCTGATGGTGCTTTGCAGCGCATCATTGCAATCAATCCAGCCGAAGCCCTCGGGAGCAAAATCAAGCTGGTGCAACGCCGGTTCTCGACGATAAACCTGGTTCAGGTCATGAACCCACCGCTGAATTCCGGAATGCATCGGATAATCGAGCAGATGCCAATCCAGGCTTCGGTCATGGCTCCATTCGCTCCACTGTCCCAATTCGGCGCCCATAAACAGCAGTTTCTTGCCGGGCTGCGCATACATATAGCCCAGCAATGCTCTCAGGTTGGCAAATTTCTGCCAATCATCGCCGGACATTTTCCCCAGTAGCGACCCCTTGCCGTGCACGACTTCATCATGCGAAAGGGGCAGGACGTAATTCTCCGTAAATGCATAAAGCATCCTGAAAGTCAGCTTGTTGTGATGATAGGCCCGGTGAACAGGATCCTTGGACATATACTGCAGGGTATCGTGCATCCAACCCATATCCCACTTCAAATCAAAACCCAGCCCGCCGATGTAAGTAGGTCGTGAAACCATGGGCCAGGCCGTGGACTCTTCAGCGATGGTCAGTACATGAGGGTAATTTTGATGGACCTCTTCGTTGAAACGACGCAAAAAAGCGATGGCATCCAGATTTTCGTTGCCGCCGTAAAGATTGGGAATCCACTCCCCCTGTTTGCGCGAATAGTCCAGATACAGCATCGAAGCCACGGCATCCACTCGAAAGCCGTCGATGTGGTACTTATCCAGCCAGAACAATGCGCTGCTGATCAAAAAACTGCGGACTTCGTTGCGGCCATAATTAAAAATATAGCTCTGCCAGTCCGGGTGAATGCCTTTGCGTGAATCGGCGTGTTCGAAAAGATGGGTGCCGTCAAAAAAACCCAGCCCGTGTTCATCGGTTGGAAAATGCGAAGGCACCCAGTCCAGAATCACGCCGATGCCGTGCTGATGCAAGTAATCGATCAGGTACATAAAATCCTGGGGATTGCCGTAACGACTGGTCGGTGAAAAATATCCCAGCGTTTGATATCCCCAAGATCCGTAAAATGGGTGCTCCATTATGGGTAAAAACTCCACGTGGGTAAACCCCATGCGCTGAATATAATCGGTGAGTTGCGGTGCAAGTTCTCGATACGACAGGGATCGATCGTCTTCCTCCGTCACATGCCGCCAGGAACCCAGATGCAATTCATAGATGATCATCGGGGCTTCAAATGCATTTTGGCGTTCACGCGACGCCATCCACTCCTGATCCTGCCATAAATACTGCAGATCCCAGACGACCGACGCTTTTTCCGGTGCGATTTGATTGAAAAAGGCAAACGGATCGGCTTTATCCACCTGATGGTTATTTTGATGTGAAAGGATATGATATTTGTACAGGTCGCCCTGTTTTAGCTCCGGAACAGCGCCCTCCCAAATACCGGACTGACCCCTGGGTCGCAGCAGGTGACTGGTTTTGTCCCAGCCGTTGAAGTCACCCATCACACTCACCTGAACGGCATTGGGTGCCCATACGGCAAAATGGGTCCCCTTGGTCTGCGTTTCTTCATGGACCACATGCGCCCCTAATTTTTCATACAGACGAAAGTGGTTGCCTTCGTTGAACAGATAAATATCATCATCGGTCAGCAAGGTGTAATCGTGTCTTAAAGACTGAGGATTTGCGTTTTCTTTTGAAAAGGCCTGTTTCGAATCTTTTTCCATTGCCTGCCTCCGTTTTTAATCCGCTGCGCCCACTGTGGTCGATTATTCAGTTCATAGCCAAGCTCATAAACCGCCTTTTCCAGCAACAATGAATCCAGAAGAACCTCCATTTCTTCCGTGGAAGCGGGTAAAAAACGACCTTTAGCAGCAACCGTCAGGTAGGTTTTGACGAACGTCGCGCAGACCCATACATACCAGTGGTTGGCCCAGGATTCCAGTAACGGCAAGTCTTCCGGCCGAAAGCCTCCACGATTTTCCAGAGCGATCAGGGCGGCATAAGCGGCATAGTGGAAAGAACGCAGCATGCTGGCAACGTCCCGCAGCGGCGAACGTTTGATCCGCCGCTCGCCGATCGGCCGGGCCGGCTCGCCTTCGAAGTCGATGATGACAAAGTCTTTGCCGGTGTACAGCACCTGCCCCAGATGGTAATCGCCGTGGCAGCGGGTTCGCATACCGGTAATCTTCAAGTCAAGCAGATGATGAAAGCGGTCCAGAATGTCTTTTTTCAACTCCAGTACCTGCCGCGCATGTGATTGCACTTCCGGCGGTATATCTTTTAGATGCCGGCGCAGCAGCGGCAGGTTGCGTCCGGCAAGCGTGCGCATGGATTGATATAAAGAGCGCTGGTAGAGTCTGGAAAAAGGCTCGGGGGCAAATTTTGAATCATCTGCCGCTGAAGCCAATACCAGATGCAGCTCGGCGGTGCGACGTGCCAGTATGCGCACCGCCTCCAAATAAATCCCCATGGACTCCAGCATTTCAGACGGTACGGGAGCATCGGCCAATTCCAGAAACGACCCCTGCGGGATAACGGCCGCGCTTTTCTCCGAGCGCCGCTCGAGGATGTGTTCAAAATAAGGTTCCAAAGCATGCAGCGTATATTCCCAGGCATCGCTCTGGTTGGGAACGAATCGTTGAAGAATCGCCAGTGTATTGGGTTCTTTCCGGCCGGCCTGATATTCCAGAGCACCGGCTACCGGGGGGATGTGAGCAAAGCCTTTTTCGGTCAGAAACCTTCCGATCTCCAGGTCGGGATTGATTCCATCCTGCAAACGCCTGAAGAGTTTAAGGATAAATTGAGACCCGTAAATCACCGATGTATTGCTCTGTTCGACCCCCAAAATCGACGGCTCAAGAAGGGTTTCCTCACCGGCGGGGAGTTTTTTCAAGATGCGGGTCTGCGAGCTCACCAGTTCCCCGCCGGTACCTTTGTGGCGATGTCGGTGGCGGATTGTTTTAAGTAGAATCGAGCCGAAATCCTTGACCGCCAGAGCTTCGAAAAGAATGCCCTCCTCGGTGGCCCCTTTTATTTGCAACCGCGCCAGCACGGCGCGGGGATAATCATCTAGAATTTCTCCGCCTTGATGCCCGGCAGCATAACCCAATGGAAGCACATAGGTTTCACTGTTGCCGTCCATGTAGTCAATCGCAACAAAGATGATATGGGCTGAAAAAAACCTGTTCTGTAAAGGTATTATTTCCTGCACAACGGCGGATTTGATTACTTGGCCTTTGCCGCCGAACCAGCGCTTGCCGCGCAGATAATCGGGCAGGAGCGTTTCCAGCAGATTTCTGGCCTTTCCTCTGAAAATTTGGTCCCAGGAACTCTTGACCTCCAGCATGGGCAACTGCTCCTGCTCGGCGCTAGGACCTGTGCTGACCTCGATCGCTTCCTGTCGCTGCATCAGAAACCAGTAAAACGAATGCGGCCCCATGCTCAGGAAATAGGGACTGTCTCCGACAGACGGGAATTCGGTCCGGCCGAACAGCTCGATGGGAATCGATCCTTCAAAGCTGGAAAGATCCAGTTCCACACACTGGACATAGCGTGATAGATTGGAAACCACTAAAATGCATTCATCCTGGTAACACCGGGTAAAGGCCAGGATTTTAGGGTTTTCCGGCTGAAGAAATTCCAGATCTCCACGGCTGAAGGCTTTAAACCGTTTTAGCAGGCCGATGAGACGCTTCATCCACCATAGCAGGGAATGTCGATTGTTTTCCTGGCCTTCAACGTTGATGACCTCATAATGATACTCCGGGTCAATGATCACCGGCAGGTACAGCCGATGAGGATTGGCTTTCGAAAATCCGGCGTTGCGGTCTGCGCTCCACTGCATGGGTGTGCGTACGCCGTTGCGATCTCCCAGAAAGATATTGTCTCCCATGCCGATTTCATCCCCATAGTAAATAATGGGTGTTCCCGGCATGGAAAACAGCAGACCGTTCATCAGTTCAATTCTTCTGCGATGATTGCCCAGAAGCGGGCTCAGACGG
>JARRJQ010000199.1:0-6051 GCA_037388985.1 Desulfobacterales bacterium
ACCGATCCACATGGCAAAGTTGATCAACACGATAATAGCAGGCAAATTCAAAAGGCGGCGTTTGGCCTTTTGTTCCAGTTTCAATTCAATTTTCAGTCCTTGGCGCATCCGTTTTATGACATCGTTAATCGGAAGCTGAACCAGATGTTGAAAAAAGATCCCCAGACCAATCACCACGGGGTAAAAAGAAGCAACCATCTGCCAGCCCCCGGCTAAAAGAAAAGCGCGCTGGATTTTAAAAAATTTAAGCGGTGTGAAAAAATTAAGCAGGGCAATGATAAAAAGCCCAAAAATATTGGCGCCGATATTGAGCGCATAGAGGTGGGACAAACGGACTTTCAGCAAAGAGGAATCTAAGGTTGCTTTCAATCTCGGTATCCTTTGCCGGGCAATGGCCTGCAGCTGCGGCCAGCTTCCCGGTAAAATAATGGGTTTGAGATCAAAATAACCGGCCGCGTAAAAATGATCAAGAGGAAATAAAAAATCCTGTAGGCGTTATGGGTTGACTGCTACGGAATACGTGCTATTCAATTACTGGATCAAACCAAAATAAATCCGTGATAAGGAGGAATACATATGAGCTCACAGGTTCCTACCCGGGAAGAAGCGTTTGCATTGCTGAAACGTTACAATAAAAACGAAAGCCTGATAAAACATGCCCTGGCAGTGGAAGGGGTCATGCGCTATATCGCCCGCAAAAGGGGTGAGGATGAAGAAAAATGGGGCATTATCGGCCTGATTCATGATCTGGATTATGAACAGTTTCCGGATCAGCATTGCAAAAAAACCGGTGAAATTCTAAAAGACAATAACTGGCCTGCGGAATATATCCGAGCTGCGGTCAGCCATGGCTGGGGGATATGCAGCGATGTCAAACCCGAATCGGACGTGGAAAAAGTTCTGTACGCCATCGATGAACTGACCGGGTTGGTGGTTACCTCGGCATTGGTGCGCCCGTCTAAAAGCGTGATGGATATGAACGCCAAATCGGTTAAAAAGAAATGGAAACAAAAACAGTTCGCCGCCGGGGTTGACCGATCAATCATTGAAAACGGTGCCCAGATGCTGGGTGTTGAGCTGGGAGAGCTGATCACCGACACCATTATGGGCATGCGCGATGTGGCCGAAGAGATCGGGCTGAAAGGAAATATAGAATAGAATTCACCACAGAGGCACAGAGGGCACAGAGTATAATACAAAAAAATTTTTCTTTGTGTGATCTGTGCACTCTGTGGTGAACTTTAGCTTTCCGGTTAGACACTTATCCTCTTGTAATTATTTATAATATTTTTTCCGAAAATCTCCGCCCCTCAGTCCCCCAAAAAGATGCCGGGCCGCCTAAGATGCTAAAGCTTTTTCAGCAAAAAAAGGATCTTTCGGCTCAAAAGTATCCATGCATTTGATCGTCACCCCGCACTAAAGCTTTTTCCATTAATTGCCGATATTTATTTCAATATCCAGATAAATAATAAGGATAATGTGATTGAAAGCATTTTTTCTTCAGTTTTATCAGCCGCAAACCATGGATGTTCAGTTGCCGGGTGCGGCTGACTGCCGGCGAAACAGATGGCCGGAAGGGGTGACCCTCGTTGAGTTGATGATCGTGGTGGCCATCATCGGTACACTGGCCAGCATCGCGATACCCAATTACATAACCTATAAAGAAAAAGCCCGGGTAGCTGCTGCCATAGCCGAAATACGCCTCATCGAAATACAAATTCAAAACTATCATGTGGACCATCAGGACTATCCGGAAAGGCTGAGTGATATCGGCAAAGGAATTTTTATCGATCCCTGGCGAAACCCTTATCGATATCTCAAAATTGCGGGGGTGGCTCATACAGGCAAGGGCAAAACCGATAAACGGCGCAAAGACCATTTCATGGTGCCGGTCAATTCGGATTATGATCTTTACAGTATGGGGCGGGATGGGAAGAGCAACGCCCCCTTTACCGCAAAAATGAGCCGGGACGACATCGTTCGCGCCAACGACGGCCAGTTTGTCGGCCTGGCTTCCGAATATTGAGACAGGAGCAACCAATGAAAATCGATACATCCTTTCTCCACGGCAAACTTGCCCGGCGCATCTTTTTGATGTTCGTCGCCTGCGCACTGCTGCCGATTGCCGGACTCTTCATCCTGTCCTATAACCAGGTAACTGCCCAGCTCAATGCACAAAATTACAAGCGCCTGAAGCAATCGGCCAAGCTGTACAGCTTATCCGTTTACGAAAGATTGCTGTTTCTCGAAGCCGACATGCAGGTTTTTCGATCCTCCTTGATCAAAATGAACGACTCGAAAAAGGGCGAAATACCCGCCGATGCACTTCGTGAACAGCTGACGGATCGTTTTCAGGGCCTGCAGCTGTTTGATCTTAATCTGGGCACCATGGGATTTTTCGGACAAATAGAAAATTTTTCAAAACCCACTCCAGCTGAGATTCAGCACATTAAATCGGGTAAAACGGCAATCAGGACACTATATTCCGCAAATTCCCGACCCCGGATTTTTATGCTGCAGCTGATGAATCTTTCTGATCCGGACTCAGGTTTTTTGCTCAGCGAAATTAATCCGGTTTATCTTTGGGGTTCCGGCTATGAAAACGCCTTGCCCCCCGATGTGAATGTGGCTGTATTCGATGATTCGAAAAACTTACTTTTTGGTTCACTGGAAACCACCGACGCTTTAGCCGATCAAATTGAGCGCTGGACACACAGCGCAAGCTCGGATGTAACCGAATTGATTCATAACCATAAAAAATACACGGCCAGTCATCGAACCATGTTCTTGAAACCCAATTTTTTGGTGCCAAATTGGACCATCGTGCTTTTTCAATCCGGAAGCGATGTGCTTGCACCCATATCTGATTTTAAAAAAATGTTTCTTATGGTCGCATTAATATCCTTGTTGATCGTGCTGCTGCTGAGTATGGCATTCATTCGCAAAAGCATGCTGCCGCTTGAATTGCTCAAAGAGGGCACCCGTCGAATCGCAAGGAAAGACTTTGACAATCGGGTGCAAGTTCAAAGCAACGATGAATTCGAGGAACTCGCCGATGCATTTAACGAGATGTCCAGCCGACTCAGCAGGCAATTTAAAACCCTGATTACAAAAGCCGAGATCGATCGGGCAATTCTCTCTTCACTGGAAACAGAGAAGATTGTCAAGACGGTCATGACCCGTATGCGCGACTGTTTCTCATTCGACAACATCAGTATAAGCCTGATTGACTCCGCAAAAGATCATACGGCCCGGGTGTATAACGGATCCGGAGATCAGAAAGCAGAAATCAGCAAGCAATCCATTCGAATTGAAGCCCACGATCTGCACGCGCTGAGCATCAATCCGAAATATATGTTCATGGATCTAAGGCAGAAAATCCCGAGCTATCTCCATAATCTGGCGAAAGAGGGAAGCCAATATTTTTTGATCCTGCCGGTTTTCCTCAAAGAACAATTATCGGCCGTAATTGCCTTTGGTCAGTCGGAACCCATGGGCCAGAGTGAAGAGTATCTCAACCTTGCCCGACAAATGGCGGACCAGGTGGCTGTCGCTCTGGCAAATTCAAACCTTATCGAGGAGCTCAATCGACTCAACTGGGGAACGCTGAAAGCATTAGCGCGGACCGTTGATGCAAAATCTTCCTGGACAGCCGGTCACTCTGAACGAGTTGCCGATCTCGCGCTTAAAATTGGAAAATCGCTGGGTCTTGATCCTAACTCACTCATCGATTTACAGCGTGCGGCCTTTCTGCACGATATCGGTAAAATCGGAGTCCCGGTAGCCATTCTCGACAAACCCGGGAAGCTCAGCCATGAAGAATTTAACCTGATTAAAGCACATCCGCGATTAGGCGGACGGATTTTGGAACCGATTAAAGCCTATGATGAAATTATCCCCATGGTCGTAGAGCACCATGAAAGATTTGACGGAAAGGGATATCCAGACGGCCTTGAAGGGAATTCGATTAGTTTGGGGGCACGGATACTCGCAGTGGCCGATGTTTTTGATGCTTTGAAATCGGATCGGCCTTACCGCAACGGGATGCCTTTTGAACAGGTTATCGGGATAATCAAAGAGGAAGCCGGTCGGCAATTTGATCCTGTGATCGTCAATGCATTTTTAAGCGTCATTGAATGGAAGGGGGTTAAAGCCGCCTGATCACATATTTGAAGACCCCTAAAAATGAAGCACCGAGTAGCGGCACTCATGCAACCTGACACGATGAGAAAAAGATGAGGCAACATGAAACACAAAATGAATAATCGAAAGTTGAAGAACTATTTAATCAAAAAAGACGTCCAACTAAAGATAGCGATTTCGAATCTGATATATATGCTGTTGATGGTGGCGGTCATTGTCCTAACCATACTGTCACCCTTATATCTGGACATTTTTCAGTCGGTTGATTTATGCAACCAGTATTTTTCAGCCAACATATTCATTATTTTATTGGAAAGATTGGCTTTTACCCTTGTGGTTCTGCTCATTCTCGCATTTGTGCATCAGATCGTACTGACTCACAAATTTTGCGGCCCGTTGGTCAATTTCGCTAAAACGTTTAAAAAAGTTTCCGAAGGAGATTTGACCCGCAAGATATTTTTGCGCCGTTATGACTTTCTGCAAAACGAAGCCACCCAGGTAAACGAAATGATTGATGGGCTTTCAGGCCTGGTCGAAAAAATCAAAAAGGAAAATAGCCTGCTGCTTTCGATGCTGGAAGAGGCCACGGGCAGCGGTAAGGCAGCAGACAAAACGGACGCGGTCCTCAAAAAAGCAGCCGAGCATGCAAATGAATGCCGGCAGCATTTAGCCAAATTTATCATATCCAAAAAATTTGATGGCGAGCCAAACTGAATGGCTCACCGCTACCCCGGGATTAAAAACACGTCTCCAAAAACAAGACGCAGACAAACCCGGTCAAACCTACGGGCCTGTCTGCGCCTGCTTTAATAAAATTACTCAGCCGATTTTGATGACCACAAATCCGGCATTGGGTCTTTTAACCAGCAGCTGGATCTTATCTTTTTTCCCAATTTCAGCGCGCAGCTCATCCGGGGTGGTCACCGGCTTTCGATTGACTTCTTTTACCAGATCTCCCTGTTGAATACCGGCCTCTTCGGCTTTGCTGCCGGGCTGGACCCCGATCACCAGAACCCCTTTTTCAGTTTCCGAATGACCGAAGCGGCGCGCCATTTCCGGCGTCATCTCGGCAATCTGTATTCCTAATTCTGATCCCTTTTCAGATTCAGCTTTCGCCAAACGGCCGGATTCGGGCCTCTTGGCGATCTCCACCGTCACTGTTTTTTCTTGGCCATCGCGAAGGATCTTAATGGGTGTCTTTTGGCCCACTGGAATAGCGGCAATCATGGCTGTCAGTTCGCGGCTTGAATCGATCGATTTGCCGTTTACTTCAATGATGATATCTTTGGCTTTAATGCCGGCTTTATCGGCCGGATCGCCTTCAAAAACCTGAGCCACCAGCACGCCTTGTTTGTCTTTGACTCCGTAATATTCAGCCAATTCCGGGGTCAGGTCCTGAATGCCCACGCCCAGCCAACCGCGGGTAACGGACCCGTGCTCCTTGAGCTGGCCGATAATTCCCTGCGCCAGATTAATAGGGATGGCAAAACCAATGCCCTGGCCCTGGGCAACGATGGCGGTGTTGATGCCGACGACTTCCCCATTCATGTTCAGCAGCGGTCCGCCGCTGTTTCCAGGGTTGATCGACGCATCGGTCTGGATAAAATCATCATAGGGTCCGCTGCCGATCACCCGGCCCTTGGCGCTGACAATTCCGGCGGTTACCGTCTGTTGAAGGCCAAAAGGACTGCCGATGGCCACCACCCAGCTGCCCACCGTCAGCTTATCCGAATCGCCCAGCTTCAGCGGAGTCAGATCAGACGCACCTTTAATTCTAATCAGGGCCAGATCCGTATTGGGATCGCGTCCGACAATTTCGGCGTCAAATTCTTTATCATTGGCTAAGCTGACCTTGATCTCGTCTGCACCTTCGATAACATGATTGTTGGTGACGATGTAACCATCCCG
>JARRJQ010000200.1:0-1251 GCA_037388985.1 Desulfobacterales bacterium
CCGGGGGAATGTTCTTTTTCAGGATGATTTGAACGCTATGCTCTGAACCCAGTTCGCGTTGAAACAGATTCACAGCCCGGCTGGCGAGGTTGTTGCTGTTGGCCGGAACCTTTGGATGTGCGCAAAAAATTTCGACCCCATTGCCCTCGCTGAACTGCAGTGAAATCTCATCGAAAAGGGTGATGCGGCACATCAAAGAAAACAATTCATGGTAACCATCAGGGCGTTTGCCGCGCACGTGCAGGAAAAGGTTAATTTTGGCAGGGGATAGAATTTTCATACCTGCGCCGTGGAGGTTGTTTCAAAACCCCATTTAATCCGTCCTGGCCAGATAGCGGGGCTCTAAAACGAGACCTGCGGTTTGAAAACACTTCTGTCAATTAAGCACGTCTAGCCTTTTTCTTTTACATACATAATTCGCAAATCATAAAGGATATTTTTTAACAGATTCTCTTCTTCGTCACTCAAATTCCCGGCCGTTTTTTCCTGGAGCATGCTTAATATGTCAATTGTTTGCTTGGCCATCGGCAGGCTTTTATTCTTCGTACCCGAGGACGGATCTTCTATGACTCCCAAATGCAATAACGCCGAGGCATTCAAAGATGCCACAAAGGTCGAAAAATTTATTGCCGGAAATTGAAGTGGCGGTTCTTGCTCTTCGGCCTCCGGTTTTTCATCGGGTTCTTTAGCAGCGGCTTCTTTCTTCTCTTCTGCCGGCGAGGCCTCTTTCTTTTCTTCTTCTTTTTCTTTTTCTTTCGCATCCAGATTTTCGTCCGCGAAAATTCGGCGATCCTTTACGACAAATTCAGGTTTTCCCTCTTTTTTCTTTGCCATATGTGACCTCCCCAGATGTTGTCTCCCGGAAGTTAAGATTCAATGCGGTTTAACCGCGATAGTAACATATTAAGTTAACCAATTTTGTCAAGAGCATAGCAAAATCTAAATCGGTTTTCAAGAATCCCAACAAATGACCATTGACGACCTTAACGAAAAAGGTTAACCCATTGGGTCGGTTGGGCCGGTTAGCCGGTTGAGCCCGTTGTCCCGTTCAGCCTGTCGCAAATAAATGTTATATAGATATCTTTTATCAAGACAACCGGCAACGGGAAACCGGCCAACCCGACAACCTGATATTGACTTTAGATCCCCTGTTAATTTCGCTCGCTGAAACAGCCATGATCAGAGTAGAGAATTTATACAAAAGCTACGGAGAGTTGACCCTGTTTGCGGGGATCAACTTTGCGCTCAATG
>JARRJQ010000200.1:1271-10223 GCA_037388985.1 Desulfobacterales bacterium
ATCAGCGCTGCCTGTGACTGAAAAAGATCACCACTGGAAAGCCGAAAAGATCCTTGACGGCCTCGGGTTCAATCGCATTCATTCCCAGCGACATCCACAGGAATTTTCAGGAGGCTATCAGGTGCGCTTGAACCTGGCCAAAGCGTTGATTTCCGAACCGGACCTTTTGCTGCTGGATGAGCCCACCAATTTTCTGGATATTACCTCCATTCGCTGGATCGAACGCTTTCTGCATGATTGGTCCCATGAAGTGATGTTGATCACCCATGATCGGAGTTTTATGGATAAAATTGTTACGCACATAGCGGGAATCCATCGCCAGAAGGTGCGCAAGATCGAAGGTACGACGGAAAAGTACTATGGTCAAATCGCCCAGGACGAGGAAGTATATGAAAAGACCCGCATAAAGGATGCCCGCCGGCGCAAAGAAATCGAACAATTCATCACCCACTTCAGAGCCAAGGCCAGACAGGCGAATTTAGTGCAATCGCGTATGAAAACCCTGCAGAAAATGGAAAATAAACAAAACCTCGAAAAGCTAAAAATATTGGATTTTTCTTTCAATAACAGCCCTTTCCCGGCCAAGCAATTGTTCCGTGCCCAAGAAGTAAATTTTTCCTACAATGCAGAAATGACCCTGATCCGCGACTTTAATATCACCGTGGCAGCCGGTGAGCGCATCTGTGTGGTAGGCCCGAATGGCCGGGGCAAATCAACGCTGTTGAAACTTATGACCGGAGAGCTGCTGCCTCGTTCAGGCCGGATTGAATATCATCCGGCAGTCAAAAAAGGCTATTTTGAGCAAAGCAACGTGAAAACCTTGGTTGATCAACGAACAGTGTTGGATGAAATCATCTTTGCCAATCCGGATGGTGATCAGCAGCGTGCTCGCGATATTTGCGGAGCCATGATGTTTTCAGGAGATGACGCCTTGAAAAAAATCAGCGTCCTTTCAGGCGGCGAAAAAAGCCGGGTCATGCTCGGCAAGCTTCTCGTGTCACCGACCAATCTGTTGTTGCTGGATGAGCCGACCAATCATCTCGATATGGAGTCCTGCGATGCGCTGCTCGCCGCCATAGACAACTTTGACGGCACCGTGATCATGGTAACCCATAACGAGATGTATTTGCACGCCCTTGCCCAGCGACTGATTATATTCCAAAGTGACGGCATCGAGATTTTTGACGGCGGTTACCAGCGCTTTCTGGACAAAGGCGGCTGGCAGGAAGAAATCAGGGCCGGTGGCTCCCGTCAACAACAACAGCAGAATTCGGTTGGCTTGCCAAAACTGACCAAAAAAGATCTGCGCCGCAAACGATCGGATATTATTTCCGAGCGCTCCCGAAACGTGAAACCGCTGCAGAAACAGATAGCCAAAGTGGAAAATAAAGTGGAAAAAGAAGAAGCGGAACTCAACCGCCTGAATCTGGCCATGCAGAAGGCCGCTCAGGATCAAAACGGTTCGAGGATCACTGAAATTTCCCAGGCCCTGCATGCCTGCCAGCAAACCATCAACTATCTTTATACAGAATTGGAAGAGCTAACCCGCGAGCTGGAAACCCGCAGCGCTGAGTTCGATGAGCGGCTCAGCCAGCTTGATTCTGAAACCTAAAAAAGGTTTCAGGTGTCAGGTCTGCAAACATAGGACTGAGGACTGAGGTTGGCCGGGCGTAAGGAATGATTTTTTGCTCAGTCCTCAGTCCTCAGCACTCATCGCTTATCTATTGACCCTGACACCTGAAACCTGACATCACAATATTATTCCTGAGTCTTTGAAACCTGAGACCCCCTTCTCCAGCGTGTGAGCAAATAATAACACACCCCGGCGGCCAGCAATGAAGGCATGGATCCGCCAATGGGATATTTCGTCAGGGCAATCAGTTCATAAACAAAAAATCCAATTGCCCAGCAAATCAGCGCAAGGCCGTTAAATCCATTCGCATACCAGTATGCGCCCTTGGTTTGGTAAAGGTTTTCCACGTTGATCCGACGATTTCGGATAAAAAAATAGTCCGTCAGAACCACACCAAACAGCGGCACGAACATCGCCCCGATCAGAAAAAGGAAATTCTCATACTGTTCCATCGGAAAAACCAGAGCCACCACGATTGAAATAATACCCGCTGCCCACAGAATCGTTTTTGAACTGAACTTTTGCGAAATATTCATCGTGGAACAGGCCGCAGAGTATACGTCCGGAAAGCCTGTGGTAATCGTAGAAAATACCACCATTATCAGGGCCGGTACCGCAAGTCCCACGCCGCCCATAAGTTGCAGGATTAACGATCCCGGATCGCCGGCGCCGGCAACCATAGTTGCCGTCAGTCCCAGAACATACATCCAGGACGATATCAGAAAATACCCCAGCCAGGTATTCCAGAATGCCGGGGCTGTTCTTTTGGAGAATCGTGAGTAATCGGATACCAGCGGCATCCATGAAATCGGCATCGCAATAACCAGGTCCAACCCGATCATAAACGGCATTTGCTGAGATTTGATATCAAAAACACCGCTGCCAAATTCCTTGACCGACACACCGCTCATCAACACCATGAGCAGCAGCAGTCCGATAACCGTCAGTTTCTGCAGAACCCGCCAGATCGATTTTCCGGTCACCTGGGCCCATAACCGTGTTCCCAATCCAATGCCAATGATCCACAAAGACTGGGATGCCAGAAGTCCGCCTATGGGCTTTCCCAGCATGGCGCCGGCACGACCACCGATAATCAGCATAATCGATGCCCAGCCGATCAATTGAATAATGTTTAAAACAGCTGCCAAATTTGAACCCCGGATTCCAAAAGATGGCCGCACCGAAACCATCGACATAATGCCGTGTTCCGACCCGATAATACCTCCCAAAGCCATAAAAGTATTACCGATAATGTGTCCAAGAACAATTGCCGCTATGCCCAGCCAAAACCCCATAGGCGCCAAAAATCCCCCGGCCCAGATTTCAGCCAGAGATATCGCCACACCGGCCCACAGCAGGAAAAAGTCCAGACCATTTAAGTTGCGTTCATGGCCGCTAACGGGTTGGATGTCCATTTTTGTGCTCCCTATATAAGGTGTCAGGTTTCGGGTTTCAGGTGTCAGGAATGGCAGGGCTGACACCTGAACACTGACACCTGAAACCTTTCAATTACCGAGCCCCTAAATTTGAAAAATGGCTCTATGGGCTCAAATAATAAAAAAGCCGTCCGGGATAAGGACGGCCTGAATGAGAAGTTTTCCTCCACCGGCATTATCCGGATCAGGTTCAACGGTCGGACTCGCAGCACAGAATAAGAGTCCCTCTCAGCCCGGTCCCTCCGAGCTCCCGAAACTATTTAGAATCTATCCCAAAAATGCCTTTTGGCTCAATATCTTTGTTGGTGCCTCGTTTCAAATCCTCGACATACAACAGTATGCCTGCGGTTTAAAACTCGGCCCCGCCGCGCGTGTCCCGGCGAAGCCTTTAGGCGAAGATGGAATCTTGAACCAAAATCCTATTTTTGAGATGGATTCTAATCTTACCTTTAGATCAATGAAGTATAAATATGGCTGTCATCTGTTTCTGTCAAGTAGTTTCAATTCCACTGGTTTGTTTTCAGCCTTTGATGTGCTATATAAAAATGCATCTCCCTTTCAAGGAAGCTAAAAAAAGTTTATGGCCATCTATAATTTGAATGGCGTATTGAGCGAATACGCCGATGATTACCTGATTCTGGATTTTAATCATCTATTTATTTCATCTTCCATCCGTGAGGAAATCTGGCTGCTTCAGCGTAAGAATGATCCGGCTTTGCTGGATAAAATCATGCAGGAAGCGCGGCAGTTTAACATATACGAGGTCACTGCTGACAAAGATTTTGAGACTTACTCAGGCGGCCAAAAAGCAATCCTTGGTTGTCTGCTAACACTGGCTGTTATTTGCGACCAAAAAGTTTACGGCCTGAAATTATTACTGAATAATATCCTCAACTCGCTGAGTGAAACGAACCGGTCCAGATTATCCGCAAAATTCGAACAAATGTGTAAAACCCATAATATAAGACTGTTTACTGCTGAAAACGGCCGAATTCGAGAAATTCCGATAGGCAATGAAAATCCAAAAAGGTAAATATCGCTTGGAAAAGCGTAACCTGCATTTTGATCTAATGGATGATCTTGATTTTACCAATAACGGCAGTTGTTTGTATTTTCGAGGGGAAAACGGTTTTGGCAAGACTTCCTTTTTAGAAAAAATTCTTATTCCCGCCCTTGGTGTCCAGAAGGCGCACTATTTATATATCGGTCAGGATATCAGGACCCAACTCTATACCCTCAGAGCGCTTCTTTCGATCCAGGGATATAAAGTATCCGACGCAGATGAGATTGGCCTGTTGAAGCTCTGGATCAATCTCGGCCGATCGGCAAGGTTTTTCATCCTGGATGAGTTTGATAAATATTTCCCTGATTATAAATTTATCTTTGACTGGAGTGAATCTTTTATTCAGACTTACATAATCGTTACCCATCGGAGTCATCTGCCATCCGAGGCAATGGCTCAAAAATACAGAATGTGCCAGGTGAGATTCGAACTGATTGACTTCGATGGCGGTCTTAAAAATGTCAGGGTAAAGAAGGAATAAAAATGGTACTCTTAAAATTCGGCCTTTTATTTCTATTGATCCTTTCTTTTTTCTGGCTTTTTGTTTTCGGACCCTTTTATGATCATCTCCCCATTCAATTGGCAGTCTTTGCCGCTGTCATTGCCTGGAATTCATTGCGGTTTTCAATGCGCGAAACCATTTCAGTATTGAAATTTTGCCTTCCGTTTGTGCTCAGCCTATTTGTTTTCGGCGTTATTTTTCAGCTTACCCGGCTGTTCGGCAGACAGGATTGGCTGCAGGACTCACTGATCAAATGTTTCATCTTTCCAAGCTCGTTGATTTTTTTAAAAGTTCTTTTGACCTACATCACCTATCTCGATATCCTTAACCTTCCGATTTCAATGCGAAAAAGAGTTGGCCTGATTACCATGAAATCCGCCTTTCAGAAAGGAGAAAGAATATTGCAACGCTTTTCATGGTATCTGGATACCTATTCGATGCTAAAATCCGATGGCAGAATAAAGTCCGCGTTGAAAAAGTATGCCTGTCTGATCATCGCCCTTTATCTGTATCTTTATGAGGAAATCGAAAACTCCAACCGGTTGTTGAAAAACCGATATCAACACTTATACGAGGCTAACCGATGAAAAATGTCAATATCGCTTTTATTGCCCTGGCTGTTGTTGTTGCTCTGATAACCCTGTTTATCAGAATCCCGTTACCCAGCAGAGGCTATTTTAACTTCGGCGATGTCGCTGTCGTGTTCGCCGGTCTGGTACTGGGAAGCATGAGTCAAAAAAGAGGTTTTTGGTGGGGTGCAGGTGCAGGCGGACTTGGCTCTGCTCTGGCGGATATCATCGGCGGCTTCGGCATGTTTGCGCCCATAACCTTAGTCGCCAAAGGTGCTGAAGGCGGGTTGTGCGCCCTGGCGTCTTCCCGGCAAAAATTTGGCCGATGGGTGTTGCTGTTGCTGGGCGGTGCGGCTATGGTCGCATGCTATTTTATCGCTGAAGCGTTTATGCCCAATATCGGCCTTCAGGGAGCCGTATCGGAAATCATCCCCAACCTGATTCAGGCCGCTGGCGGCATCATCGGCGGCGTCCTGGCTTTTACCGCCTACAAAAAAATAGTCAAAGACTAATTTCACGGATTCCCTCCTTCGCCTTCAAGGCCTTAGCGGACAGGTAAGGTTCAGATTTCGGGTGTCAGAAATGGCCGGGCTGACACCTGAACACTGAAACCTGAAACCTTTTTGAATCCAGAAGCCAGGATCCAGTGACCAGAAACTTTAACCCTTGAACCCCGATGTCCAATATATGGCAATTACGCTGGCACTTCTATCATCGCTCCTGATGTCTTTTACAACCATCATAATGAAAAAAGGCATTGAGCGGACAAACCCGACTTCTGCCATGCTGGTCGTCACTGTGGTTGGGAGTTTGATTTTTTTAGCCATTTCATTGCTCGATTGGATTATCTGAAATCAAAAGCCTTTTTGCTTTTCATCCTGTCCGGCGCTTTTTCTCCGGCGCTGGTGCGCTGGTTTTATTTTATAAGCCTGGATCGCCTCGGCCCTTCGGTATCTGCATCCATTATTTCAACCGGTCCTGCATTCACCGCAGTCATGGCAACGGTTTTTTTAAAAGAAAAATTAACGGTAGCTATCAGCCTGGGGATCGTGCTGATCATCATCGGGATTATTGCCTTAGAGGGAAGCATCGGCACCGGCGGTGATTTCAGGATACGAAGAAAAAAAGACCTGATATTTCCGCTGCTGTCCGCTATTTGCTTAGGGATAGCAATCATATTCCGCAAGATGGGCTTAAATATTTTGGATGCACCTATTTTTGGTGTGACAGTCGGGTTTTTAACCTCTCTGGTTTTTTACGCAATTCTCTGCCTGATGTCTAAAAGCATGCGTAACTCCGTTTCTCTGAACAGAAACGATCTGCTGTTTTTATGCGCAGCCGGTATGTTTTTAACAACCGGCTGGCTTACTCTGTTTTACGCGCTATCCCTGGGTAATGTGATCATCGTGGCGCCCTTGTCCAGTCTTCAGCCGGCCTTGGTGGTGGGTCTGAGCTACCTGTTTTTAAAAGACATCGAAAAATTTACCCCAAAAATGATTGTCGGCCTCAGTCTGGTGCTTATCGGTGTGCTTTTAACGGCATTTAAATAATTGTCTTAATAATGCAGATGATTTATGAATGTTGAACCCATTACATGGAAGTCGGCCCCAACAGACCTGTTGAAAATGCCAGCAGAAACTGCCCGCTGTAATACAGCGGCAGTCCGATCAGCCGGTTGACAAATCTGGCTTTCAAGAACCGCTGCCGGGCAACAAACACATCGGAAAGATAAAAGCTCACTGCGCCGACGAAAGCCAGCCAGCGCCCCGAGAGCTTCAGTTTTTCGACGTCCATCAACGAACCGGCTCCGGCAACCATTCCGCTGATGACAACAATGTAAATCATCACCGGAATTTTCATGTTCCCCAGATGGGATCGCAGCCATAAAAACACCCCGACCCCGGCAGACAGAGATATTGCCAGCCCGATAAAGGTCCACCGATTGAGTCCGGCTGTATAAAAAAAGGCGCTGGTGTAAAACAGATGCCCCAGCAAAAACGACACAAGACCGTAAAGAAACATCCTTTCCCCCCGTAGGGCCAGCAACACATCGCCCACCAGACAAAAAAGCATGGCAATCAGCAGCAATCGATAAAAAGAAAGAATCGGGTGGGATTGAACCACGGCAGCAAAAATAAACAGAGCGGAAAGAATGGATTTAACCGTCAGCTTCGGCTTACCCAGCTCATTTTTTTCACAAGAAAGAAGCGGGATTTTTCGCTGGGTAAGATTATTAATGGTTAAACTGGTTTCAAAAGCCTTGGATTTTGTTCGATTGGCAAGGCGTGAGCCGCTTTGAAAGCGGAGCGTACACGTCGTGGCTGGAAGCCACTCCCACCATTTTTTCGATCATATCAATGCTTTCATCTAAACTTATAAAGATTATGTGGGAGCGGCATCTTGCCGCGAATCGTATTTAAAGGCGGCTCGCAACAAAGCCAGTGGGCAAAAGACGAGGTTTTTGAAACCAGTTTTAGACGAGGCCCTGATCAAGCATCGCATCGACCACCTTAACAAATCCGGCGATATTGGCACCGTTCATATAATTGCCGGGCGTGCTGTATTGCTCGGCTGCCTCCAGCGCAGTGTGGTGAATGCTTTTCATGATCATTTTCAGTCGGTTGTCCACTTCTTCACGGGTCCAGACCAGACGCATGCTGTTTTGCGTCATCTCCAGGCCCGAGACCGAAACCCCCCCGGCATTGGCAGCTTTACCGGGTCCGTAGAGCAATTTTTCCTGTAAAAAAAGATCGATGCCTTCCGGAACGGTGGGCATATTGGCCCCTTCACAGACAAGCATCACGCCGTTATTGACCAGATTCTGGGCATCCTTGCCGTTGATCTCATTTTGGGTGGCGCTTGGAAAAGCACAGTCGACTTTATGGTCCCATAGCGGATTATAATCCAGAGCCGGATCAACAGCCGTATAAACAGCCTCCGGATACTTGTCGGCATATTCTTTTATCCGACCCCTGCGAACATTTTTGAGCACTTTGACATATTCCAACTTCTTTGGATCAATACCGCTTTCATCGTAAATGTACCCGGAAGAATCCGAAAGGGTGACCACCCTGGCTCCCAGATCGATTAATTTCTCGGCGGTGAACTGGGCCACATTGCCGGAGCCTGAGACCAGACAGGTTTTGCCTTCCAGGGTTTCATTGCGGGTGGCAAGCATCTCAGCTGCAAAGTATACCGAGCCATATCCGGTGGCCTCGGGACGGATCAGGCTCCCACCCCAGTTGAGTCCTTTGCCGGTTAAAACGCCGGTAAATTCATTGCGCAATTTTTTATACATCCCGAACAGATACCCAATTTCTCGGGCCCCGACACCGATGTCGCCGGCCGGCACATCGGTATCGGGGCCTATATGGCGGAATAGCTCGCACATAAAGCTGTGGCAAAAGCGCATGACCTCGTTATCCGATTTGCCTTTGGGATTGAAATCCGAGCCGCCTTTGCCGCCGCCCATGGGTAAAGTGGTCAATGCATTTTTAAACACCTGTTCAAATGCGAGAAATTTCAAAATGCCTAAATTAACCGAAGGGTGAAACCGCAGACCGCCCTTATAAGGACCCAGAGCACTGTTCATTTCAATTCGAAATCCCCGGTTCACCTGAATTTCCCCCTGATCATCCATCCAGGGTACCCTGAAAATAATGATCCGTTCGGCTTCAACGAGTCTTTCCGGGATTTTGGTCTGACGGTAAATCGCGTTCTGGTCCAGCACCGGTTTTATCGACAGCATA
>JARRJQ010000201.1:0-8867 GCA_037388985.1 Desulfobacterales bacterium
CCGCTTTCACAATTGCAGAGGATGTCGGAGGCTCCATGATGAAGGAGGCTGCGCGCGTCAAACAGGAATTTAAAAAGCAAGCCCGCACGCTGTTTGAGCGCAAGCCGCTCGGCTGGAATTGGGATACAATAAAATATTTGTACAACTGGCTACCGAACCTTCCGCTCAATGTTCCCGGATTTGCCAAAACCGTTATGGAACAGGGACGGGTGCTGGGCGTGGTGGGCTCCTTGATTGTGTTAACTTTCATCATTGCGGTTTTGTACAGCCTGTTGGGGCAAAATCGTGTTCTGGAAAAGGTTGAAGGCGGCGTTCAGCCGATCCGTGCCAGGATTCCCGAAGCCGCTTATCCCTATTTCATTTCGGCCTTGAAGGTGATTGTTGCCGCACTGATCCCCCTGCTTTTGCTGGGAGCCTTTTCGTTAATCAATGCGATGATCACTTACCAGGCCGCCTGGTTCCAGCTAATTGGGCGATTGCTGGTTCTATGGGCCGTCGGTGCTTTGCTGATTAGCCTGTTGCGTGAGTTGCTGACCCGGGATCTTTTTGCAGCAACCGCTCGTTATGGAAAAACCATTTTTCGCCTTTCGCGTCTGGCCCTGCTTTATGTGCTGGTGGGCGAGGCTGTTTTCTGGGGTGCCGAAACATTTCCGATTCGCAAAGATGTTCTGGCGCTGCTGCAATTTGCCATATCCACTTCGATCGTTTTAGTTCTCTTTCTTTTGTTTCTCAAAAAACGCGCTTTGCTATCGCTCGTTCCCCAGCTTCCCTATCGAAGTTATCAGGGTTTCATTCGATTATTCGAAAGATACTACTATCCGTTGATCGGGTTTTCATTTTTTCTTGCGCTTTTGTGGTGTCTCGGTTACCGGCAGCTCGGATCTGTCCTGCTGAGCAGGATCTGGACGGCTGTCGGGTTCTATCTTCTGATCATGTTGATCTATCATTTAATCCTGGGCTGGCTGCAAAAATGGGGTCAAAAACTGGATTCCGCCGACGAAACCGCGCAATTTCTTTTTCGATCGCTGCGGACACTACTGCTTTACACGACTCAGGTTACCTGCTGGGTCATATTAAAAGCGCTTTTTATCTTGCTGGCGTTTTTTTACGCCTCACGCCTGCTGCAGGCCTATCTGGATTATAAAATATACCCCACGATTGGCGTTGATCCCGGCCTGGGGTATGCGCTCAATACCTTTTTCAAATATTTTTCGTTGTTAATCGGCGTGCTCATCGCTTTAAGAATCGTCGGACTCGATCTCCGATTTCTGCTTGTCTTTGCCGGTGCGGCCGGTATCGGTATTGGTTTTGGGCTTCAAAACATGGCCGCAAATGTGATCAGCGGATTTACCATTATCTTTGGCGGTAAAATCAGAAAAGGCGATTGGATTGAGGTGGGCAACACGCTGGGCGTCGTCACCGATATCTATCTGCGGGCGACCAAAGTAAAAACCCGGGACAACATCGAGTATCTGATTCCCAATTCTGATTTGATTTCAAAAACGATTGTCAATTACTCTCTGTCTTCTCCGATGATTCGAATGGAGCTGCCGGTGGGAGTGTCCTACAATTCAGATCCGCAAAAAGTTCGGGAGATTTTATTGGCAATCGCCGAGAAAGAACCCATGGTGGAGAAAAACCGCAAACCCAGGGTCCGCTTTACAGAATATGCCAACAGCTCCATTAATTTTGAGCTGCTGATCTGGATTAACGTCCGGAAAACAGCACGCCGCAATGTGCGCAGTGCGCTTTATTTTGAAATTTTTGAAGCGTTTAAAAAAGCAGGCATCGAAATTCCGTTCCCCCAGAGGGACATTCACATCCGCAGCCGGATTGACTTCGAATCCGCTAAAACCTGATCTTTGCGGCTTCAAAGCCGTTCATCTTTAAAATTCACAAAATCATATCATCGGAATTTCACCCGAAAAAGGTGTTCGCTTCCGATACCGATGCAACAAATCCTCTTTCCTTACGTCTACAAGATCATGAAGCCAGAAAAACAGCGGCCCAGACTTGTTGAGTTCTTTCGCAGTGAATACGACAGGCTAGTCGGTTATGTGCGCAGAATGATCGACGATGCTGCTGAGCGGGATGGAGAGGACATTGTTCAGGACGTTATGTTGAATGCTTTTAATTTGGCCGATTTGAATGCGCCAATAGAAAACGTGTCTGCGTATCTCTACCAGTCCGTGCGCAACCGGGTTGTTGACTATCTGAGAAAAAGAAAATCGGGCACCGTGTCACTGGAAGAGCTGGTATTGGAAGAGTCCGATTTGAAATTGGGCGATTTGCTTTATGACGCAGACAACAATCCTGTTGTTGAGTTCGAAAGAAGGGAAATGCTTCATTTTCTGTTTGAAGCCATCGACGCGCTCAATGAGGAGCAAAGGGTTGTTCTAATCGAGACGGAATTCGAGGGTCGCACGTTTAAAGAGCTGGCCAAAGAGTGGGGAGTTCCGGTTGGAACATTGTTGGCTCGCAAATCGCGCGCACTGGCCAAAATAAGGAAAATATTTCAAGATATCAACATATAAGGAGACAAAATATGGAAAGCAATGCTCAGGAGAAAAGAAAACTCTTTTCCAAAGGAATAATTTCTCAGTTGGTCCACATCATCGGCTGGGTAATTATCGGGCTGGGATTTGCCGGTCTCTTTGCCCTGGTCTTTGGTTATGTGGTGAAGTGGGTCTGGAACATGCTCATGCCTGCACTTTTCGGCTTCAACGAAATTACGTTCTGGCAAGCTTTCGGTATCGTCATTCTGGCCAAACTGCTTTTCGGAGGATTCGGCCCTCATCGTCACGATCGCAGTTATCGATACGATCGACTGCCTCATGACTGGCGTTTTCCCTGGAACCGGTTCAGGGATCACCGACAGGACCTGAAGAGTAATTATCGAAACTGGAAATACTACCACGGATTTTGGCATGACGAGGGTCAGGCGGCCTTTATGGAGTCATTTCACGGGCAATCGGAAAGGAGCAATGCCATGTCAAAACGAATTGAACATCAACAGGAGTCGATCAGCCGATTGGAAACGGTAAGAGATTATGTCAGGGAGCATGAAGCCCACGTGGATTTCATGTATGGCCCTTTTATAAAAGACATGCAGCGCCTAAATGTGCACGGAAGATGTCTCGAAATAGGCGCCGGGCCCGGTCTTTTCACCTGCCTGTTCGCCTCTTATTTTCCCGATGTGACGCTCACAGTTACCGATATTTCGCCAACCATGATGGCGACGGCGAAAAATCTCATAAAGGAAAAAGGGCTGGAAAATAGAATTGAATTCTGTCTTTGCAACGTCAAGGATGCCGATATTTTGAAAAGATTGGGCAAATTTGATTTTGTTTTTTCCATTTATTCCTTGCACCACTGGCAAAATTTAGCAAAAGGCATCCATAATCTTTTAGGCAGCCTTGCCGACAGAGGGGTCCTGTATCTAGGTGATTTGAAACGGGTGTGGTGGTTATATTATCTGCCGACTCGCAATCGGGACATCCGACAGATCCGGGCAGCCTATCTGCCCCGTGAGCTTAAGCGCATCTTGCAGAAAATGGACGTAAATCGTTACGAAATCAAAACCCTGTTTCCCTACTTCTTAATATCAGTGGTGGCTAGCACCGGGCATAATTCAAACTAAGAAAATGGAAACCTGAAACTTAGGAAACTCGGCTCCCTTTTTCATTTTCTTCCTGCTCGCGGCATTCACATGCCAAGATCGGGCAAGTTTGATTGATCATTCTTCTGACTGCACCGTATTTCTTAAAGTTCCGATGCCCTCTATTTCTACTTCAACAGTATCACCTGGCTTCATCGGTGCAATTCCTTTCGGGGTTCCGGTGATAACCACATCTCCCGGAAAAAGAGTCATATAATTAGAAATATAGCTAAGAACTTGCTGAATGTTAAACACACAATTCTGGGTGTTGTCTTGTTGTTTGATCTCGCCGTTCAGGTAAGTTTTCAGCATGAGATGGTTCGGATCAAGATCCGTGACAATATAAGGCCCGAAAGGACCGAAAGAATCGAATCCTTTTGCCAGACTCAACAAGAAAGGATTTTTGGCAACTATCTTTCTTTCAGATACATCATTAAAACCGGAATACCCCAGTACGTAATTTAGCGTTTCAGTTTCATTTACACTTTTCATTCTACGTTTGATAACAACCGCCAACTCGCCTTCATAGTCGACACGCTCGGCAACCCGCGGATAAATAATGGGATGTTCGTGACCGACAAGACAAGAGGGGGGCTTTAAAAAAATGATGGGTTCCTTCGGAACGGGTGCGCCAATCTCTTTGATATGGCCGATATAATTTTGCCCGACACAAACGATCTTGGTTGGAATTACGGGCGGTAAAAAACGGACGTCTGCCATGCTAACCTTTTTATCACTTATCTCATAATGATTCCAAAAAGAACCCTTAATGATATGAATGCCCTCTGCATCTGCCAATCCTTCATAAATTTTTTTATTGTATTCAAATCGCGCAAATTTCACCATTTTTTAAATACCTCCATCAAAGATTTATTCATTCCCCGATTTTATGAAATAGATGACTTTTCTAGAATTACAGTTTTTCAAAGCAGGTGCCTTAAAGCCGAACTTCACATTTTTAGAGAAATATTTACTATAAGGTAGGCGGCTGAAAGACGTCGTAAATTAACAATTCTTCAGTCACATTGAAGATTTTGTGCTTTGTGCCTTTGGGTATGCTAACGACAATACCCGGTTTCAATGCGAATTGTCCGGCGCCTTCGACAACCATTTCTGCTTGCCCCTGAATCGGGTACAGAATATCCGCCTGTTCTTCGTGAATATGTTCGGGCACTTCTACGCCTGCGGGAATCTTCACCAGCATACAGGTAACATTCAGATCATCGTTATTTTTCGTTACCAGAGGTTTAATCGTAACCCCTTTGGCAACCGGATGTGGGCGCCAGGATATATCATCGACAGTTTTCCAAATTTCCATTTAGGCCTCCTTTCTCAAACTGAAAGAATCGGCAAAAGCATATCTTGAGTCATATAGAGGAGGTTTGCGGCTGACAACCTTGAGAACTTCTAGTGGTTGCCTTCTTTTCTCTTCTTAAGCTCAAGAGCGGCTTTAAGGCCCTTTTCACGGATAACTTTTAATTTTAGCCGCGTTTCGGTAAGTTTAAAAAAGCGTTTGCCGTATTTTCGCAATAAATTTGGAATTATTTCAAACCCCAGACCCGGTCTGGTAAAGGGCTGCAATATACCATTTGGGTCAGGGATAATCGGATCGATGATGCCTTCCCTGAATTCCGGTATCCATGAGGGCTCCTCCAGGGGATATTCCAAAGGCAGCTGATTGCTGTTGTCGGCCAGCACCATGTTCCAATTGATATAGAATCCGATACCATTGGTCCAGGTGTGGGGAGAAAACAATCGCTCTTTTTTGTGGCACATCTCAATTATTTTTTGCACCTGCGCAATGCCGCCGGAAAAGGTGGCATCGGGCTGGTATATATCGAAGCAGTCCTTTTCGAACATAATTTTTATTTCATCCAATCCATAATTTAACTCCGCTCCTGAGATCTTTACCGGTGACGCCTTTTTCAAGGCCGCATTGCCCTCATAATCTCTTGAGTCAAGCGGCTCTTCAAGCCATGCGATATCGTTGAGATGACAGGCAGCGGCAAACGATTTTGCGCGATCCAGATCCCAGGCCGGAACCCGATCCACTATGGATACCAGCCACCCCTGATTGGCATCCACACCGAGCTCCAGGTCATCGCCGATTCCTTTGCGAATGGTTTCAAGGAGGCGGATATCTGCACTCAGTTCTGCATTTTTCACACGGAGCTTGGCAGTTTTAAAGCCACGCGCCTTCATGGCCAGGAGCTCATCCACCCGTTTTTCAGGCGCATGCATCTCACCGGTTGAAAGGTAAACCGAAATAGGGCGGGCTTTACCGCCCAGCAGTTTATAAACGGGTTTATTTGCCGCCTTGCCCATAATGTCCCAGCAGGCAGGCTCGATCCAAAAGTTGCGCCACCCTAAAAACCCTGCCTGTTTTAATAAACTCTGAATTCTTTCGATATCCGTCGGGTCTGCTCCCATTAGGTAACCGCCGAGCAGATCTCCCAGCCCGGCGCGTTCCTTGCCCATGGCCACTCCAGCGGAATAACCTTCAATTCCTTCATCGGTCATGATTTTTATTAAAGTGAAGCGATTATGGGTCTGGGGGTATCCCGGAATCCATGTCGGCCAGAATGTTACCTTTAGTGGAATAGAGACGTGGTAAAGTTCAATAGCAGTGATTTTCATCTGCTCTGTCCTTTTTGGACATTTTATTTACAAGCCATCTCAAAAATAGTAGCTAACGCTCAAGAACAAGGCAAAAGCCGACGCAAAAGCGCAGCATACATTTGAGTATGTGAGCATTTTAAGGAGGCTTTTAACACAGTTATTGAGTGTTGGATGCATTTTTGAGATGGCTTGTAGTAGTTCCCAGGTAGGTTCCCGCATCTTTTAAAGCTTGCTCCATTTGGTCAATGCCGATCAATGCCGGATCGTACCAGACGGTGTTTGTCTCCTTGAAATCATCAAATCCGCTGTTAACCAGTTTAATCCCTTTCAGCCCTTCCAGAGCTGCTTCGCCCACATCGTATCAGCTGACATAAAAGACAACCTTGGACGCTTCAGGATTTGCAACATCCGGTTGCACGTTTCCGATAAATATAAGTACGGAGATCAGCCCGATTGCCGAAAATAATGCGGTGCCCCATTTAATTTTGTTTTTCATTTTTTATATCTCCTTAGATCAACACCTGCCGACTCAGGTCAAAAAGTGAGTTGCGATGAATTGATCCGGTTTTTAAAATCTGCTCTCACTCTTTTACGAGCGCGCGGATTAAGGTATTTCAGGGCTTAAAACAACTTAATCATCGTCTGCTTTCTATCAAGTGAAAACAGAAGAAAACTAAGACATCCTAACTATCGGCCATCTCAAAAATAGGATTTTGGTTCAAGATTCCGTCTTCGCCACCTGAAAAGAGTGGCTTCGCCGAGACAGGCGCGGCGGGGCCGAGTTTCAAACCGCAGGCAACCTGTTGGTTGTCGAGGATTTGAAACGAGACACCAATCCCGCCGAAAAAGGCGGGAGGCCAAAAGACATTTTTGAGATGGCCTCATTTTATTCTGCCAGTCCGTTTTGGATGAAAATATTTCAGTTGATTTTCCTTGAATTTAACCGGGAGTTCTGGAAATATCAGTATTCAGTTGAGTGTTTTAACCATTGAGCCATCGCTGTTGCAATCACCTTCAGTAAGTTTATTTCTTAAATCAAAATGAAATTACTGCCTGCGTTAGAAGCCCATCTGCGGCAAGTTCTGGACAATGTTTATGCGCGCCTGCCGCAACCTGTTCCCAGCATAGAGCGCCTTCGGCAGTGCAGAATTGTTTCCCATCGGGGACATCATGCTAATCCGGGGATATTTGAAAATACGATTGTGGCTTTTGATCAGGCGAAAAATGAAGGCGTTTGGGGGATAGAGTTTGATTTGCGCTGGACAAAGGATCTCCATCCGATTGTGATTCATGATGCCGATCTATCCCGGGTATTCGGCTCCAGTCTTGTGGTGCGGCAGGCCAAGCTGACGGAACTAAAATCCGAATGTCCTCTGGTGCCTTCATTTGGTGAAATTATCCAACGATATGGGAAAAAGATGCATCTGATGATTGAGGTAAAAGCAGAGCTATATCCTGATCCGGTTCAGCAAAACCGGATCTTAAAAGATCTGCTTTCCCCCTTGGAACCGGAAAAAGATTATCACCTTTTAACGCTGACGCCTGAAATGTTTAACCTGATAGCTTTTGCGCCCAGATCCGCATTTGTCCCCATTACCCGTTTTAATTTATTTCGATTAAGCAAATTGGCCATTGAGCAAAATTATTCCGGGCTTGCAGGATATTATCTGTTTCTGACAGCTTCCCGATTAAAAAAACATTGGAAATCACAACAAAAAGTGGGTACCGGTTACATAAATTCAAAAAATTGCTTATTTCGTGAACTGAACAGGGGTGTGGACTGGGTTTTTTCTGACAATGCTGTCGAGCTTCAACACATCGTCAATCAGTTGCTGCATGTCGGTCAGATTCATAACAGATGAAGTTCTTTCTTAAATGTTCAAGAGACGTCAGATTCAATACATAGGACTGAGGACTGAGTGCTGAGGACTGAGGTTTGAGGGATTTCGAATTAGAAAGCAGCGCAAAAGCCGTGTCAGCCCATTGCGCAAAACGATCCGGCATCGCTCTGCTGAGTTATGCCATACAGGCAAGTCATCTCGAAGGGGTCAGGCAGGTTTTTTGCTCAGTCCTCAGTCCGCAGTCCTCATCACTATTTGCTTATCTTTTAGACTTCGAACTTTTGAACCTAAAAACAATTAGCATCCGATCTTAGCCGATTGCCAACAACGCCGCCTGCGCCTTGCCTTTTTCCTCATCTACAAAATAAAAAATGATCGCCCCGATAACAAATAGAATTAAAATGGAAGCAATGCCCCAACGGGATGCCAGGTGACCGACGGCTACTACCTGATCAGGGGTGGGAGAAGCCGGCATCAGGATGCGTCTGACAATTAGCCCGACAAATCCCATCAGGGCCGGTCCAAAAATGACGGCCAACTTTCCCAACATGTTGTAAAACCCATAATATTCCGCTGCCTGATTTTTAGGAATCAGGCGCGAGTAGTAAGAACGGCTCAGAGCCTGGATACCCCCTTGGACAAGGCCGATGACGACGGCCAAAATATAGAACTCGGTTTTATGCGTCATCATCGCACCCCATATGGTGACGGCCATATAGATGAAAATGGCCAGGTAGATGGACTTGCGT
>JARRJQ010000202.1:0-11413 GCA_037388985.1 Desulfobacterales bacterium
GTGTCAATTCGGGTGGTATCTAACACCAATGCCATAGTGGCCCTGTTTCCCGCCGGTCAGTCCTCGGCACCATTTGACCTCGCCCAGGGTATTCCACCGAATGCACTCAGAGTCTTTGGATCGATTGTTGTGATCAATGCAATTCAGAACACGGATGAGAACTGTTGCCCCTGCACAGGGAGTCCGATCCGCCTCAAAATAGCTGCCGTCTCGACTGAAGTTGAGCGCGCGCGCCCTAAAATAATCTTTCTTGTTGAAATAAGACCAAATTATCTCTCCATCGCAACCATGACGTTTCGCATTGCGCTTATCAAACAAAGTTACCATGGTGTTTCCTCCTTACATTAAATTTTTATGTTGCTCGAATCTGCCTTCCAAAGCGATCGCAAATGCGATTGATGGAATTAAGCCTTACTTGAAAGAATGTAATCTTCTGAAATAAACCAACAAACGAAAGGGCGCAATGTGTTTGGCTGTTGCGAGGCCAGCTCCGGTTGAATTGAAACCAGTGTTAGTTGAAAAGTAGAAAAGAGAAATGTTTTGAGAATCGATTTATCGTAATACTTTATGCATGCAGCTCTCTTTTGTCAAGCTGCTCCAAAATGAAAAGCGGCAAAACAAACCTGGTGGTCTGTTTTTGGAAATTAAATGATTAGCCGCGCTCAATCGGCACTTCGCCCACCGATGAAGACACCCAAAACCCGGACCTGCCCCTGAACCGGCAAATTCGGATAGGCACGGGAATTCAATATGACTGGAATAAAGATGTCGCCGTAGGGGCCGCTTATGCATATCTGGATACGGGAGAAATAGAGATCGATCAGGATGGCGGACCCTTTAAAGGTGAATACGCTACCAAGGCAATTCAATTCTTTGCCGTCAATCTGATTTGGAAGTTTAAATCTACTATTGGATTAGTAAACGCCATCCGCAACTTTCTAATTTTATGTATTTCGCCAGACAAAAAGTTTGGGTAGGCGATTTAAAGATTCATCAATTCACACCTTGATAGCTCTCAAAAAGCACCTGAAAATCTTAAAAATAGACATTAGATGATATTTTGGGCGCCTCTATTTGAAAATCATAAAAATTTACCGCGATCTTGACATGCCACAATGCGGCTTTACCTTTTACGACTTTGGACCTCTAACTCGAACTTTTTCTAATCGGGAAACAAATGAATACATATAAAGAAATAAGCATAATTGTGATATCTAGAAAACGCCAATGAAAATAACCAAAGAAAAAGATTATATTCTGGTGGAACCCTCAGAAGGAATTGATTTTTGGGAAATAATAGAAGGGATCGGCAAGTTGTTTGCCATGAATGGATTCCCACAAAAAAATGAGATTTGGAAATTCCGTGAAGGCCCTTTATCTTTCCTATATAAGGATATTTACAAGATAAAGGATTTCGTCGCCAACTATTACCCCAAATATTGGAATAGACACAAAACGGCAATAGTTGTTGAAAATGGATTTCAGGCCGCGTTAGCAAATGAATATACTAACATTGTAAAAGACCTTCCAATTTATTTTGGTGTTCAGGGAGGACAGTAAATGGAAATTATCGAAGAAAATCAGGATGGAATAAACATCTATAAACTCAACGGTCACCTCGATTCCAATACATCATTAGGGTTTGAGAACAAACTTATTCAAGCAATTGATGACGGCTCCAAAAGTATGATCATTGACTTTAAAAATCTTGATTACATTTCAAGCGCCGGCTTACGTGTTATCTTAAAGGCGACCAAGGCGCTCAAACGCGAAGATGGAAAGATGATTTGATTCCTTACTGCCGATTGTCGGCAGCATGGGCGATGCACTGGATGCGTTTTCACCGAACCGCAGTCTGGCAGACAAAATTAAACGGGACTATGAGTTTGTCGGAAAACTTATCCGGACAGAGCCACCAAAAAAATAAAATAACTACCTGTAGTAATGAAAATAATTTCCTACTTTAGCTTTATGAAAACTCAATCATGTTTTCGAAATTACAATTCTGATCAATTTATGTTATTCCCCACAGACCTTAAGCAATGGCTGGCCGAAGATGATCTGGTTTATTTCCTCCACAATATTGTCGATGAGGTGGCTTTGGGGCCCATTTACCGTGAATACACCTACCGCAAAGACGGCTAGCCGTTACTCCTTTAATAACTCCAACAAAAACCGAACTATCAACTGCTTTCAAAAAACTGTGATATCCGCTTTTCATTAAATCGGTCATGATAAAATCTCCTGCCTTGTTTCGATAAATAACAGTTCGTAACGCTTTTTGGATATCAAAAACGTATACACAAATTGGCAGGTGAATTGTATGTATCGGCTATCTATCTAAGTATTTGGGAAAATGCACTTTCCGTATGCCAATCCTAAATTTTCCGCAAACTTTCAAAGATTTAAACAAAAGCCTAAATAACCGATAGTTCGTAATGCTTGTTTGATTAAAGGAAGGCGAAGATTTTAACCGCAGGCATACCAAATGGCAGTGGGCCAAGCGCAAAGCACATAGGGTTTCTTCTAAAAGAAAAAGCCGTGTAGACATTAATCTGTACGGCTTTCAATTTTTAATATTATTGAAATGTTGAGTTGCTGATTTGGAAAAAAATTTATAATTTTCGATTTCGAAATGAGCAATTTTCTCGATGAGCAAGGCCGCACAAAGGCTTACGACGAGGCGTACTTATCGTACGTCGAGGAAGTGAGCCTGCGGAGAACGCAGCTCATCGGGGAAAGGGCCATTTAGAAATCGAAAATTACCAGCCGAGTGTCAGAAAGTCATGTATCGATTCGGAGGCTATTCTGCCTGCGCCCATGGCCAGAATGACGGTAGCCGAACCGGTTACGATATCGCCGCCGGCCCATACCGCTTTTTTGGTGGTTTTGCCGGTCTTCTCATCCACCTGGATATAGCCCCATTTGTTAAGGGTCAAACCCTCGGTAGACTGAGTCAGGATGGGATTGGCTCCGGTACCGACAGCCACAATAACCAGATCGCATTCCAGCTCAAATTCCGAACCTTTTAGGGGAACAGGTCGGCGACGCCCCGAGGCATCCGGTTCACCCAGCTCCATCTTCAGGCATTCCATCCCGATGACACGACCCTTATCATTACCAAGAAATTGGGTCGGCGCTGCAAGAAAAAAGAACTCAACGCCCTCTTGCTCGGCATGGTGCACTTCCGCACCCCGTGCGGGCACCTCGACCCTGGAGCGCCGATAAACGATGCGGGAAGTCTCAGCACCCAAACGCAGAGCGGTGCGCGCTGAATCCATGGCCACATTTCCGGCACCCAGAGTTACCACATTTTTGCCCTTTATAATCGGCGTATCATACTCGGGAAACAAATAGGCTTTCATTAAATTAGAGCGCGTTAAATATTCATTTGCAGAATAAATTCCAATCAAATTTTTACCCGGAATATCCAAAAGAACCGGCAGGCCTGCACCGACCCCTATAAAAACAGCCTGATATCCTTCTTCAAAAAGCTCATCGATCGTAACGGTTCTGCCGACCACCTGGTTGCATTCAACTTTTACGCCCAGTCTTTCAAGAAAATGGACTTCCTGGGCAACGATTTCCTTCGGGAGCCTGAATTCGGGAATTCCGTAAACCAGAACACCGCCTGATTTGTGAAATGCTTCAAACACCGTGACGTCATGTCCTTTAACAATCAAATCTCCCGCTACGGTCAATCCCGCAGGGCCGGAACCGACAACCGCCACCTTCTTACCGGTAGCAGCCGCTTTGGGCGGCAGTTCACCGGTGCCGTTTTCTCTTTCCCAGTCAGCAGCAAAGCGTTCCAGGTTGCCGATGGCTACCGGATCCCCCTTTTTGGCCAGGATGCACATGCCTTCGCATTGAATTTCCTGTGGACAGACCCGGCCGCATACAGCCGGCAGGCTGTTTTTTTGCCAGATATGCCGGATGGATTTGGTAAACTCACCCTCTTTAATGAGCTGGATAAAACCCGGAATGTCTATCCCTACAGGGCAGCCGGTGACACAGCCCGGCTTTTTACACTGCAGGCATCTTTTGGCTTCCTGCATGGCCATTTCCGGTGTATAGCCGGTGGGTACTTCCAGGAAGTTTCTGCGGCGAACCTCCGCTTTCTGCTCGGGCATCTGTACCCGGGGGATCTTTTCTTTTGTCGATTTTTGATTTGCTGCCTCTGCCATTTTCCCCTCCGTTAATCAAATAAACTGGAAGTCAACATTATGTGTATTATTTACTGTCACGGATGGTGCAAAAATCGTTGTAGCACGCCTTTTCGTCCTCGCAGTATGCCTGGAGGCGCTGCATCAATTCATCATAGTCGACCTGGTGTCCGTCAAATTCGGGTCCGTCCACACAGGCAAACTTGGTCTGACCGCCAACGCTTACCCGGCACCCGCCGCACATGCCGGTTCCATCCACCATGATCGGATTCAGGCTGACCAAGGTGGGTACATCATATTCCTTGGTCATCAAAGAAACGAATTTCATCATCGGCACCGGTCCGATGGCCACAACCTGCTGCGTGTTTCCCTTTTCCAGCACCTGCTTTAACACATCGGTTACAAAGCCATGGTGTCCGTAAGAGCCGTCATCCGTACAAACATGCAGCTCGTGAGACGCCGCTTTCATTCGGTCTTCAAGAATCAACAGGTCCTTGGTTCGCGCCCCGATGATACAGGTCACATGGTTGCCGATCTCCTTCAAGGCCCGAGTAATCGGGTGCAATACGGCGATTCCGGTACCACCGCCCACGCAGACCACATTGCCGACCTTTTTAATGTGGGTTGCTTTTCCAAGAGGTCCGATCACATCCTGATACCCGTCGCCCACCTGCAAGGTCTTAAAAAGAGCGGTGGATTTGCCGACCACCTGATAGATGACCGTGATGGTTCCTTTTTCAGGATCGGTTTCAGCCATTGTAAGCGGTATGCGTTCACCGGTTTCATTTGCCTTCAGGATGACAAACTGACCTGGCTTCGCTTTATGAGCAATTTTTGGCGCCTCAATGTCATTGAGCACCACGGTTCCATCGGACATCTCTTCCCTTCGCACAATTTTAAACATAAAAGCCCTCCAGCTGTTATTTCGCCGGCGGGGTGATCCGCCAAGGCGTCCGCTAGTTAAATCTACTGCTAATTTTAACCAAAGAATTTATATTGTCAGAAACAAAGTCTGAAATCAAGGCAAATTCTTGATCGTTTAATGGATCGTTGATATTGGTTTGGGTTAAGCCTGTTACCTGTTGGCCCGTTTGCCGGTCAAACAAATAAAATCAGAAACCTTCCTTTTCTCAACTGGCTCAACCGGCTTAACCCCGCCGTCGGCGGGAGCAACCTAAATAAGGTAATTGGCTGCATTGAGATAGCATCATGTTGAGATTTAGGCCTTAATTGATCGTAAACAAAATGAAGTTGTTCGATAGCCACTGTCATCTGGATGATAAGGTTTATGGAAAAGATATTACCCGGGTGATTGAGCGCGCCCATCAAAACGGTGTCATGCGAATGATGACGGTGGGTGTGAACCAAAAAACAGCGGCCCAGGCGGTTTTGCTGGCAGAAGCCCATGCGGAACTTTATGCCTCGGTGGGATTTCATCCGCACGATGCCAGGCAGTGCAATTCAGGCGCCCTTGATTTTTTAAAACAACTGGCCCAAAACCCGAAAGTAAGGGCATGGGGAGAGATCGGGCTGGATTATAATCGTATGTACTCGCCTCGAAAGGATCAGGAAAAATGGTTTATCCGGCAGCTGGAAATCGCCGCCGAGCTGAATCTTCCCATCATTTTCCATGAACGCGACAGCAACGGTCGCTTCCATGAGATTCTCAATACCCATCTCAAAAAAGAACAAACCGGTGTCATTCACTGCTTCAGCGGCACCTCATATGAACTGCAGGGCTATCTTGAACTGGGCCTTTATATTGGAATTACCGGTATTTTAACGCTGGAAACGCGAGGAACAGCCTTGCGGCAAATGGTCCCCCGGATTCCTGCAGATCGCCTCCTCGTTGAAACCGATGCGCCTTACCTAACGCCGGCCCCCGAAAAAAACCACACCCGACGCAACGAACCTGCCTTTGTTAAATCCGTCCTGCTGAAACTCGCCGAAGTCAGAGGTGAAGATCCCGATCAGCTGGCGCAAACGATCTGGGACAATACGTGCAGACTGTACCGGCTGGAACCTTAATTCTTACATCTGGCTGCTCTCTGCTCGCTGCCGGTTTCTAGCCGATCATTTATGGTTTCAGGTATCAAGTATGCAAATATAGGACTGAGTGCTGAGGACTGAGGACTGAGCAAAAAACCTTCCTGGCGCCCAACGCCTTCAACATGACTTGTCATTTTCCGGCATGGCCCGCGACATCCATTTGCGCGGCTTTCTAATTCGAAAAGCCTCAAATCTCAAACTTCATACCTCAGCACTCAGTCCTCAGTCCTCAGTCCTGTTTTTGGGGCCTGAAATCTTATTTAGACATGAGATGGGAGACGGCCTGCTCCAGCCCGTCAATGGTCAGCTCAAACATGGGAAATATCTCCTGGATAATGCCAATGGTTCGGGTATAGCCCCACATGGAAGCGGGCACCGGGTTTAACCACACCGTATGGGGAAAGGTTTGGGATAGAGATTTAAGGCATTCAAGGCTAGGCGTGCCGCTGCGTTCTTCAAGATGAATCGATCCGTCGGTGGCCATCAGTTCATATGGCGCCATGCTGGCATCGCCGACGATGATCAACCGCGTCTCAGGATCGAGACGCACTAATTGTTCAATGGTCTGCGGTTTCTTGTAGCGAGCTGGGTCTTTCCAGAGGGTGCCGTAAATGGTGTTGTGGAAAAAAAGAGTTTGAAGATCTTTAAACTGGGCGCGGGCGTAATCGAATAATGTTTGCACAACCGCCACATAGGGATCCATGGACCAACCGCCGTTATCAATTGCCAGAATAACCTTCAGACGATCTTTGAGCGAGCGTTCAAATACGATTTCAATCTCACCGGCGTTTTTCATGGTCTGATAGATGGTTTCATCCACATTAATCTGATCTTTCGGACCAGCAGGCACCATGTTGCGCAAACGCTTTAAAGCTTCGCCCATCAACGCACTGGTCAGCGGGCCATTCAGCGAATAATCCTTATACCTTCTGTCCATCGCCACCTTGACCGCCGACCTGTGGCTCGATACTCCTCCCACACGCATGCCGCCGGGGTGATAGCCCGAATGACCGACCGGAGAGAAGCCGCCGGTTCCAATCCACTTGTGTCCTCCGTGATGCGCTTCGGTCTGCTCCTTAAGTCGTTCTTTAAAATATTCGATCAGCTCCTCAGGGGTAAGCTTCTGAAGAGCTGATTCATCAATGCCCAGCAGGTCGGCTAGTCCTTCGGGATTTTGCAACCAGGCTTCCAGCATAACCCGGGCTACCTCATCAAGTTCGAAGCTTTCCGCGTCCGGCATTTCAGCCCCCTGAAAGGTGTGGGCAAAGACCTTGTCGTATAGATCGAAATACCGTTCACTTTTGACCAGAACAGCCCGTGAAGCCGTATAAAAATCCTCCAGAGAGTTCACCAGTCCGATGCCCAGCGCTTTGTGCAAGGTTAAAAAGGATGTGGGGCTAACCGGTATACCGGCATCTTTTAATATTCACCGCGTTAGGAGCGCTTCGCTTGAGGATCGTCTCGCGTAAAGCGAGCCTCGAAGAGCGCTTCGCTTAAGGTTCAGAGTTCAAGGTTGAGTTCAAATCTGATGGCCGTGAGCCCTGCGCCCTGAGCCTTGCGCCTTTTATTTAATATGCCCTTCTGCGGCCGACCATCGCCTGGGCCTTGCGCAAATCCTGGCTTTTTTTGAATAGCACGCCCAGATACGGCAAATCGCCCTTGGCCAGCTGTTTGGGCTTAAAATCAGGATCAGCCTTGAGCGCCCGAATCCAGTTGATCAATTCACGGGTAGCCGGACGCTTTTCAATATCACCGAAATCCCGCACGGCATAAAAAGCCGATACCGCATTTTCCAACAGCTCGGAGTCGACTGCCGGAAAATGTACCCGAATAATTTTGCGCATCATCTCGGGCTCCGGAAAAGCAATATGATGGAAATTGCAGCGGCCCAAAAACGGATCGGAAAGGTCTTTTTTGGCGTTAGAGGTGATGATGATTACCGGGCGAAAGGTGGCTTTGATGGTTTTATCGATTTCAATAATATCAAACTCCATCTGGTCCAGAACATCCAGCATGTCATCTTGAAAATCTGTGTCGGCTTTATCGATCTCGTCGATCAACAAAACCGTGCGGACATCTGAAGTAAACGCCTGCCCGATTTTGCCCATGCGGATATAATCTTCGATTTTACTGACATCGCGGGTTGAATCGCCAAAGCGGCTGTCATTGAGCCGTGTCAGCGTGTCGTACTGATAGAGTGCATCAACCAGCTTCATACTGGATTTCACATTCAGCACAATCAGGGGCATCTTTAAACTTTGCGCAATTGCATGGGCAAGCATGGTTTTACCGGTGCCGGGCTCTCCTTTGAGCAGCAGCGGCATCTCCAACGCCATGGATATGTTTACAATTTTCGCCAGTTCGTCATCCAGCACATAACGTGTCGCACCCGTAAATGTTTTGTTGGCATTTTCAGTCATTCGCTACCTCTCACCTCATTTAATTTCTAAAAATTACAATTAATATTAAAAAATCAATCACGAAAACACGAAATTTAAAAAGTACGAAATCCTAACCGATTTTTTATTTTTCCGTGTTTTTATTCTTTCGTGCTTTCGTGATAAAATATCTTTTTGGGTCTCAACTCTTCTGAACCAGGATTTCATGCCTGTGCTATAAACTTTGCCTGACCTGTTGCGAAACTTCCCGGGTCAATTCTAAGACTTTAATCGCCAGCTCGGCACTTAAGGATCCTGCACCGCAACTGGGAGTGATCAACGATTGAGCTATCAGTTGATTTATATCAATGCCTAGTTTTTCAAGCTGGGCGGCTTTTTCTCTCCACTGCTTGCTCAGAGATCCGCTGGTTTCGTTTTCCAATTTGTCGACTTTGAGGGTCGGCACAATTCCCCAGGCGATAATTTTGCCTGCACTCAAAAATTCTTTGATTTTCTCTTTATAGAGGATAAACCGCTCAAAATAGGAATAGGCATCAAAGCTGACAATCTCTGCAGCTGAATCAAGAATAAGTGACCAATCCGTATTGGCACAGACATGCACGCCGGCCAAAGCACCTTCATCATGCACGGCTGCAATAACCTCTTCAAGGCTATTGATAATCGCATCCTTTGAGATACTGATAAATTCGGAAGATCCAAAACCAGCCAGGGCAGGTTCATCCAAGAAAATGATAACCGGACAACCAAACTGACTTAGCTGGCGCACCTGCCACCGTGATTTTAATGCCAGTAGTTTTACTGCCGCATCTTTGATCTGTTCATCATAGATAATCGCCTTTTTGTTCTGATCCAAAATTCCCGTGCAGAAGGTAAAGGGACCGGTAATCTGGCCCTTGACCGCGACCGGAGAAGCAGACAGGCGTTTTAAGCTTGCAATAAAAACAAAAAAGCCCCTGGCGGTATCTTCATCCAGTAAAAACCGTGAATTAGAAAGATCGGCGTTCCCCTCCATTACGGCCAAATAGTCTTCGTAAAAATGAATTAAATCTTGATCAAATCCAGACTGGGCCGTATCGATAAAACCGCCGTCCGCGGTCGCACGAAGCCCCGGCATACCCGCCATAAACTGGGCGATCATGCCTTCCTTTTTATGAACCGGAAGCTGGTTCCACAGCGGAATCTCCGGCGTATAATTCAATACGAGCTTTGAGGCTTGCTCGTGCTCCGCAAATGGAAGACTGCCAATAAGCACAGGAAGGCCATTGGGCTGAAATCGCTTAACCATTATTCAAGTAACCTTAAAAATCCCTAAAATGAAATTCGCAAAATATAATTTAATTAAATTTTTTAATTTATCATGGACTTAAATTTTTGACAAGCCTTAGATAGCGTGTCATGGTTGTGAGTTGTCGAACACAATTTAGACAGAGTTTATCGCGCAATATCCGGAATCTGAAACGTTTAATTTGAAAAGATTGACACAGAAATGGGCCGGTGCTATATTCACATTTTATTAAGATACTCAAAGCAGCCTGTAAATAACTCACAACATTAATAAATCTTTAGGGGCTCCCGTTGGCGGATATCATCTCCATTGATAAAAAGCTTGATCTGGCCAAAGATAAAAAAGCGGCTTTAATTCGAAGGCGCAAAGTATTGGCTGTACAAAAAGTATTTCAGTGCACCCATTGTGCTTTGAAATGCGAAAAATGCGGCATCCAAATCGAGCATGACACAGAATCGGGCGCAAAGTATCGCCGCAATTTGAGAGTCCCCTACAACTTCTGCCAAACATGCTCGGAAGATTATATTGATTACATTGAGCGTCTGAAAGGCAGAGGAGATTCTGAATGTTTCTGGCACAACGAGGCCTGGCTTGATGCCTGGACAAAATGGATTGAGTATCAGGGCAGCATCGATCGGTATATAAAATCAAAGGAGTTCAGACAGCTGCTGGACGAACTCAAGCAAGAGGGCCCGAAATAATTAGGAGGAATTATGTTTGGAATTGGAATGCCAGAACTGATTATCATATTGGTAATCATTCTGATCATATTTGGCGCTGGGAAACTGCCTGAAATCGGAGCAGGCGTGGGTAAAGCCATCCGAAATATCAAGGGGGAGTCAGACAAAGAAGAAAAAAAGACTTGATCCGCTACCGGAGTGACTGCACTTAACTTCATAAATCGCCATTGGACTGCCAGCCCTTTGGCACCTGGAACAAATGACCCGGCCCTGAACTCACCACCCTGAGTTGCTTTGGATCGTCCCTTGAACTTATTGCAGTCGATCCAATCAATCTTCCAGAGACCCTTCAGACCTCTGAAAAGCTTGCCGAAATGAAGATCGCAGGATTCGATTAAAATGGAATATCATCATCCTCGGGGGCCTTTATCGGGGAACTCTCAAAATCAGGAGCTGATGCACCGCTAACAGCTCGGGCCTCGGGGCCGCCATCACGTCCACCAAGAAATTGTACGTCAGATGCAACGATTTCGGTGGTATACCTTTTGTTGCCATCCCGATCATCCCATGAACGAGTCTGGATCCGCCCCTCAATATAAACTTGCCTGCCTTTTGAGAGGTATTCTCCACAAAGTTCACCCAGCTTGCTCCATGCGACAATTCGGTGCCACTCGGTTCGCTCCTTTTTTTCACCTGTATCTTTATCTTTCCACTCTTCGGATGTTGCAATGCTAAAATTCGCCACCGCCACTCCGCTGGGAGTGTAACGAACCTCAGGGTCTGCCCCCAGTCGACCGATTAAAATTGCCTTGTTTATTCCAGCCATATTTTCCTCCT
>JARRJQ010000203.1:0-18756 GCA_037388985.1 Desulfobacterales bacterium
AGGTGGAAGGTGCCAAGGCCCAAGTTCAATCGGCCAAAGCGGCCTTCGAATTGACTCAGATACGACTGGCATATACGGAATTAAGAGCGCCGTTTAATGGCATTCTTGTCAGCCGCAATGTGGAACCCGGCGAGGTCGTCACTCCGGGACAGGAAGTCCTTTCCTTGTCTGATTTGTCACAGGTGGATTTAAAGGTGTTTGTCGATGAAACCGAAATCGGAAAAGTCCGACCCGGCCAGCAGGTTGATGTGAAGATCGATACCTTTCCATCCAAGACCTATAAGGGCCGTGTGTCTTTTGTTTCTCCCGAAGGCGAGTTTACGCCCAAGATTATCCAGACGCATAAAGAGCGGGTCAAGCTCGTCTACCTTGTCAAAATCACGATTCCCAACCCAAACCTCGAACTCAAAACAGGAATGCCCGCCGATGCCTGGTTCCGATAGTCAAACGACTGCAGAACGGGATGCGCAAGACCCTAATGGGCCGATCATTGAGGTGCAGGATGTCTCTAAGGACTTTGGATCTCTAACAGCGGTCTCTCATGTTTCCTTCGCGGTTGAAAGGGGAAATATCTGCGGGCTGGTGGGATCAGACGGTGCCGGTAAAACCACCCTCTTGCGGATGGTTGCGACGATGATTCCCCCGACAAGCGGAAAAATTTATGTTGATGGTCTGAACATCGTGACCCACAAAGCGCGGGTAAAAGCAGCTATCGGTTACATGCCCCAACGCTTCGGCCTGTACCAGGATTTGACGGTTGACGAAAATCTTGATTTTTTTATGGACATTTACGGCATTACCGGAGCCGAGCGCAAAAGACGAAGGGACTTCTACCTCGGGTTTTCCAATCTTTTGCCTTTTGTCGATCGAAAAGCCGGCGATCTGTCGGGCGGGATGAAACAAAAACTGGGATTGGCCAGTGTGCTTGTGCACCAACCCCGGGCACTGATCCTTGATGAACCAACCAACGGCGTCGATCCGATATCACGCCGGGAATTTTGGGATATTTTGGCTGAAATGAAGCGAAACGGGATGACCATACTTGTTTCCACCGCCTATCTGGATGAAGGTGAAAAATGTGATCAGCTGGTCCTGATGCACAACGCGCGCATTCTTACCATTGCGACGCCTCATGAAATTCAGGCTGATTTTGCCGATCTCGAAGAAGCCATGATTCACCGTATCCAGGCGACGGATAATACCATGGCTGAGGACGGTTTTGGATCCTGAAGCGGTAAATGTTTTAGACCTGGAAAAACGATTCGGTCAATTTGTGGCGGTTGATCGGATTTCCTTTTCGGTTCGAACCGGAGAAATCTTCGGATTCCTGGGGCCCAATGGGGCCGGTAAATCCACCACCATTCGCATGCTTTGCGGCATCATTTCCCCCAGTGCGGGAAGCGGCCACGTGGCCGGATATAATATTTTCACGCAGGCTGAGCAAATCAAACAGACCATCGGTTACATGTCCCAGAAGTTTTCCCTATATCTGGACATGACCCCATTTGAAAACATTCGTTTTTATCTGGGCATTTACAATGTCCCCTCGCGTTTTTGGCAAGAGCGAACCGATCAAGTCTTGAAGATCACCCGTCTGACCAACGTGCGAGACCGTTTGACGCGTGAACTGCCACCGGGATGGCGCCAGCGCCTGGCGTTGGGCTGCGCACTTTTACACCAGCCGAAATTATTGTTCCTGGATGAACCCACCTCGGGCGTGGATCCGATTACCCGCCGGCATTTTTGGGAATTTATCAAACAGCTCACCGGCGAGGGCGTTACCGTTTTTGTGACCACCCATTATATGGAGGAAGCCCGGCATTGCGACCGGGTCGTGATGATCAACGAGGGCAAAATCGTCGCCAGCGGTCCGCCGCGTGAGATCATCCGCACGGTATTGCCGGATCAGCCGGATGCGGATTTAAACGCCGCCTTTGTCAAGTTAATGGCCCGGGGGACGCCGTGAATACCAAAACCGTAAAGGCCATCGCCCGCAAGGAATATTTCCACCTTATCCGGGACTTTCGCAGTCTTTACCTGGCGTTTGTTATTCCCCTGCTATTGATTTTGCTCTTCGGATATGCGCTCAGTTTGGATGTCGAAAATATTCCGACCGTGGTGGTTGATCATGATAAAACTCAGGAAAGCCGCGATTTTATCCGCAAACTCAATGCCTCGGTCTATTTTAAGGTCGTTGGCTATCTGTCCAATATTTCCGCAGCCACTGAGGCCATCGATCGAAATCGGGCCATTTTAGCAATTATCATCCCGCCCCGCTGGACGGAGGATCTGAAAGCCGACCGCAAAAGTCCGCTGCAGGTGATCATTGACGGCAGCGATCCTAATTTTGCCGGCAGCACGCGGGCTTTCATAACGGCTTACATTTCACAGGCCAACCAGAATCAACTGTTTGAATTTCTCAACCGTCAGGGCCTGGAAAAAATTAAGCCCCCGGTGGACGGGCGCATCCGGGTCTGGTTTAACGAAGATTTGGAAAGCCGCAACTTTATCATACCCGGTATCATTGCGATAATTATCATGATCGTCGGCGCATTGCTCACCTCTCTGGTGATTGCGCGGGAATATGAAAACGGGACTATGGAAACCATCCGGTCGCTGCCGGTGGGGTCGACTGAATTTTTAATCGGTAAAGCGCTGCCCTATTTTTTTATCGGGCTGGTCGACGTGCTGGTGGCGATTTTAATGGGCCAGCTGTTGTTCGGTGTGGTGATCAAATCCAGCTTCTGGCTGATGATTGTTGCCTCATCGATTTATTTAGGGGTGGCATTGTGCCTTGGGCTATTGATTTCAACGGTGACCCAATCCCAATTAGTGGCCAATCAGATGGCGATTCTGCTGACGTATTTACCGTCTTTGTTGCTTTCAAATTTCGTATTTCCAAAGGAAAATATGCCAGAAATTTTAAAATTGCTTACCTATATTGTACCGGCCACGTATTATATTGATATCCTGAACGGACTCTATTTGCGAAATTTGAATCTTTTCTATTTATGGCCCAGTTTCCTGGTTCTTTTTCTGATGCTTTTATTTTTGAGCACCATCAACGTTCTCATTTTAAAAAAAGAGGGATTATAAGATGAGCCGGCTAAGAATCCGTGAGCTCGTCAGAAAAGAATTTATCCAGCTTTTCAGAGATAAAAAAAGCTGATTGTTTTTGGCTATGTGGTGACCACCGATGTCCGTGACATTCGAGTGGGACTTATTGATCAATCGCGTACGCCCGAAAGCCGCCGGCTTATCGACGCCATTGACGGCAACAAAACGTTCAGAATTACCCATTATCCGAATCGTTCTGCAGACCTTGACCACCTGTTGCTTCAGCGGAAGATCGATTTGGGTGTTGTTATTCCGCCGGATTTCAGTTCACAAATCCGCAAAAGGGAGACCGCCGAAATCCAGATACTGGCCGACGGCAGCATGAGCAATATGGCTTCGATTCGGATCTCTTATATGATGGTATTGCTGGATCAATTCAACGTTGGGCTCATCCGGGAACTCTATCGAAAGCGCATCGATTACGGTGAAATCGACGGGCGCATCCGAACCTGGTTCAATCCGAATCTGGACAGCCAGTTCTTTTATGTGCCGGCGATCGTTGCCGTTCTGGTGATGCTGCTGTCTTTGCTGTTTACCTCCATGGCGATTGTACGCGAGAAGGAGTCCGGCACCATGGAACAACTCATCGTCACACCGTTAAAACCCTTTGAGCTGATCTTGGGTAAAACCGTTCCGTTTATAATCATTTCTCAGGCGCAGATGATTGTGGTGATCGTTTTTGCCATATGGTGGTTTAAAATTCCGATGGTCGGCAATGCATTCTTGTTACTCGGTGCTACCTTTATCTTTCTCCTCAGCACCCTTGGCATCGGGCTGTTTATATCCACGGTTTCCAAAACTCAGCAGCAGGCGATGATGACGAATTTCTTTTTTGTTCTCCCATTTTTTATGCTAAGCGGTTTTGTATTTCCCATCGCCAATATGCCGACAGTGGTTCAATGGTTAACGTATTTGAATCCATTACAGTACTTTTTAGTGATTATCCGGGGGATTTTTCTTAAGGGAACCGGACTCAACGTCCTTTGGCCGCAGTTTTTAGGGTTGGTGATTCTGGGTGGGATCGTTTTCCCGGGAGCAGTTAACCGATTTCAGAAACGTATGGATTAAACCGCGTTGCAGTCAAAAAATTCGTTTTGTTCAATGCGGCGGGGGCGCTGATCTGGGCATGGGCGTTGGATCCGGCGGTTACCTCTGCGGGCATGTTCTGAAGATGTTTACTGGAAAGGCCAAACATTTTGAAGGGCGCGTATTTGTCATGATTGCACTTTTGGGTTCACTTATTTGGCCCGTGCATCATTATCATCGAGGAAAACACCAAACATAAACAAGAAATAGTATGTTGCGCAAAATAATAGGTCCAGGCCTCAGTCTGATTCTTTTTGCGGTTGCCGTCTGGTTGCTGCACTATGAATTGAGAGCGTATCATCTCCGGGATATCCTGAACGCTTTGGGTGCAATGCCCGGAGCGCATTTGTGGGCTGCTGCAGGGCTGACCATCCTCAGCTACGCTATGATGACCGGCTATGATGTACTCGCCATGCGCTATATTCAGTACCGGCTGTCTTATTCTAAAATTGGCCTGGCATCTTTTATCGGTTATGCTTTCAGCAACAATATCGGAATGTCTATGATTGCCGGAGCTTCCGTGCGATATCGACTGTATTCGGCCTGGGGGCTGTCGGCCCTGCAAATTTCTCAGGTGGTCGTGTTTTGTACCCTGACCCTGTGGCTCGGATTTTTCACCCTCGGAGGGGCGGTATTTTTAAGTGAACCGTTAACGATTCCATCAGCGCTTCACCTGCCGATGCATTCCGCGCGTTTAATCGGAATCATTATGCTGATGCTGGTTTTGGCTTACGCAGTGGTGACGGCGATCAAAAGAGCTCCCATCAAAATCCGAGAATTGGAAATTCAGCTTCCTGCCATCCGGCTTTTTGTTTTTCAGCTCATACTTGCGGTGCTGGACTGGATACTGGCAAGTCTGGTTCTTTTTGCCTTGCTGGACCCTGGCACTGCGATTTCTTATGCGGAATTTTTGGCCGTCTTCCTGCTGGCCCAGTTGGCCGGACTTGTCAGTCAGATCCCCGGGGGACTGGGCGTGCTCGAAACAGTGATCCTGCTGATGCTGCACACCAGGCTGCCGGCAAATCAAATCTGTGGTGCTTTGCTGGGTTATCGTGTATTGTATTACTGGCTGCCGCTGGGCACAGCCGCCCTTTTGCTGGGCTTGCAGGAAATCATGCGCAAAAGGGAACGGATGGGGGTATTCGTCCGACTTTTTGAACGCTGGCTATCTCCCATGATTCCCCAGGTGTTTGCGGTAACAGCCTTTATCGGAGGGGCCATTTTATTGTTCTCCGGCACCATACCGATCGCAGAGCAGCGCATCGTTTTTTTAAAAAAACTGATTCCACTGCCTTTTTTGGAGCTTTCGCACTTTATCGGCAGTATTGCCGGTATGGGCTTGCTTCTGCTGGGCCGGGGACTGCAGCGGCGACTCGACGCTGCCTATCATTTGACCGTCTGGCTATTGATCACCGGCATCGCGGCTTCCATGGTCAAGGGATTCGACTACGAAGAAGCCATTGCGCTGCTTTTGATTTTAGCAGCGATCTGGCCGACGCGCCGCTATTTTTATCGCAAGGCATCTTTGTTTAGCCAGCCGTTTAACGCCGGATGGATTGCAGCCATTCTCATTACATTAGGGTGCTCTGTCTGGCTCGGTTTTTATTCCTATCGCCACGTCGAATACGCACACAGTTTGTGGTGGCGTTTTGCCTTTAGCGGCGATGCCTCTCGATTTTTGCGGGCCACCGTCGGTGTTGTCGTTTTCGGATTGTTTTTCGCTGTTGCGCGGCTGCTGCGGCCGGTACCGCCTCAGCCGCCGGAATCCGGTCAGAAGGAACTTGAAAAAGCCTATGCGATTGTATGCAACTCGACCGAGGTATTTGCTCATCTGGCGTTGCTTGGCGACAAGCGTTTTTTGTTCAGTCCTGAGGGCGAAGCGTTTATCATGTATGCCGTGGAAGGCCGCAGCTGGATTGCGATGGGCGATCCGGTCGGTGCCGATTTGCACTGGCCCGAGCTCATCTGGAAGTTCAGGGAATTGTCCGATCGCTATGGCGGCCGGACCGTCTTTTATGAGGTCGGCCACCAAAGTCTGCACCTGTATTTGGATCTGGGGCTTTCTCTACTGAAACTCGGGGAGGAAGCCCGCGTCCCGCTGGCCGACTTTTCGCTGGAGGGAGGCACTCGCAAAGGGCTGCGGTACACCAAACGAAAACTGGAAAAGGAAGGCTATCGCTTTGAAGTGATCCGGGCGGAGGCGGTCGCCGCCCATCTGGACGAGCTGAAAAATATTTCCGATGCATGGATGACGGAGAAAAGTACCAGAGAAAAGGGGTTTTCCCTGGGTTTTTTTCAACCGGATTATATCCGGCGCTGCCCGCTGGCTTTGGTCATTCGAAATGAACGAATTGAGGCATTCGCCAATTTATGGATCGGCGCGCAGCTGGAGGAGCTGTCCCTTGACCTGATGCGTTATCTGCCCGGGGCAGCCGAGGGTGTGATGGAGTTTTTGTTTATTTGCATGATGCTATGGGGAAAAGTTCAGGGATACCGCTGGTTCAACCTGGGAATGGCGCCGTTGTCCGGCTTGGAGAACCGGGCTTTGGCACCGCTTTGGAACCGTCTCGGCGCCTTTGTCTTTCGTCACGGGGAACATTTCTACAATTTCCAGGGACTGCGCCAGTATAAGGAAAAATTTGACCCGCAGTGGCGGCCGAAATATCTGGCCTCGCCCGGTGGTCTGGCCTTGCCTCAAATTTTCGCCAATTTAGCGACGCTGATTTCGGGAGGCATGAAAGGGGTGGTGGCAAAATGAATCGCGTAAATCGATGCCCATAGAATATAACCGGCGCCCGCAACGTTAATTTGCTGGCCTCGCCCGGTTGGAGCCAGTCGGTGTGATGCCCGATTATCTGAAATAAGGAGGGATAAAAAATGCTGTTTAAGAAAAAAGTGGCTATTGCGGCAGGCATTGTTTTTCTATTTTGCGCTTGGACCGAAGTCTTCGCCCAGGGGTACGGATACAGGGGTTGGCATATGGGACCCGATACGATGTATGGATGGGGTATGGGATGGTTCGGGAGCATCTTCTCTTTGATCTTCTGGATTTTGGTGATCGTGGGCATGGTGTTTCTGATCAGGTGGTTGATCCATATGAGCAAAGGCCATTCCGAGGTGAAGCCAAGCGGTTCAAGGGCCCTTGAAATTCTCAAGGAGCGTTATGCGCGGGGTGAAATCGAGAAGCAAGAGTTTGAAGAAAAGAAAAAGGACCTTGGCGACTGATCTGATTCCTGTCAAGCTCAACGGGAAACGGTTGTTTTCTCGATCAAATAGCCTTGCCTTTATCCCGCAGGCGCGCAAGTTCAGAAAGCAGATCGATCTGAATCTGCTGGATTTCAACCAGGCGCTCCCACTGGTTCGATAGGAGGTGATCGATTTTTTCGTGCAGGTGCCTGATTTCCAGTTCGGCTTTTAAATTCACCTGGTAGTCGTGCTGGGACCGCAGGCGGTCTTTGGCCTCCTGGCGATTTTGGCTCATCATGATAACCGGGGCCTGAATGGCGGCCAGGCAGGATAAAACCAGGTTCAGCAGAATAAACGGATAGGGATCAAAGGGTCTTTTCAGCAGCAAAAATGAATTCAGCGCAATCCAGCCACATAGAATTGCGGCAAATATAATAATAAATGTCCAGCTGCCCCCAAATGATGCCAGCTTGTCCGCCATTTTTTCGCTCAGGCTCAGATCTTTCTCGAACTCGGCCTCGACGTTGCTGGAAAGAGTCTCGTGGCGCTGAAGGCTCTCCAGGACTTCCTGGTCCAAAGCCGTTAGTTCTCCCTTTTCGGATCCAAGCAGGTTTTGAATATATTTCATGCGGAATCGATTCAGATCATTGGTGCAAATATACCCTTCCGGTTTCCAGTCCGGATAAGCGTCTTTAATCTGCTCTGCTACCGCATTTCTGACAAGTGCAGCGGGCATCATCATGGACCTGGCGATGGTTTTTCCGCAAATATTGCAGACTATGTTTTTCGATTGCGATGCTTTCATGGGCAAAAATCCCGGAGTATTCGCATTAATCCGATTGCTGATTCCCTGATTTTTGATCCAATAAATAACCGGTCAGGGATTTGAGGTCTGCATCGGAAAGCTTTTTGGTTTTTTCAATGTGACGCTTCATTAAATAGGCCTTTTTGGGCCTGACGATGGCTTCCGATTCTCCCTTTAAGAATTTAATCAACTGCTCCTGTTTGCCCTGATATACCATTGCAATCTCCGCCAAAGACGGATTCACTTTTGAGGTACTTCTTTCTCTGTGACACGAACGGCATCCCTGGGATTTAAAGATGGTTTCTCCATCCTGTGCCCAGCCTGCATTCAGGGCAATGATGAATAGAATACCGATGCATACCGCTCCAATTTTTTGGATCATCGTCATCTCCTTCGTTTTTTTAACAAACATAAGCCGCTGTTTTTCCACAGCATGCGTTACAAAAATTCGCGTGCCGTTACGATCGAATGAACATTTTGCGTCGATTGAATGCCAATACGCCCTTGACGGTTTCCAGGAGATAGAAAACCGGACGAAGAATAGGCGAAATAGGTAAAATTGAAGTGATGACAGAGCGGTTTAATGGCCTATTTTTGATCTCTGTTATAGAAAACTCCAATTGGTACGTATGGCATTTTATTCGGCTGATTTTCAGAAAGATCGAAACTATTTAAGGTGTTGCGGCGCGCTGCTTTTCTTATATTTTCTGTGAGAAAGCTGATGTTGAATAAAAAAAGCGTCGCTTTTTTCGATACATGAAGATAGCATCTGCCAAAAGAATTGTCGAGTAAATGTCACTGCCGAAGCAGACGAGGATCTAAAAATCTTGAATTGTGCATAAAGCTGATTTAAGTTTCACAATAGCGTTCAATACCATTCTGGCGCTGAAAGTCATGAGAAAGAGATTGATAAGGTAATTACTTCCAAAAAAATTCATAGTAGGAAGCCTTTCGCAGAACTTGCGGGCTTGATTAATGTCGGCATCATGCAGAACCACCAGAAACTTTTTCAGACTGTATCTGGCGCAGGAATCTGTGATTCTGAGACGCTGCTGGATTTGTTCGGCAAAGTTCTTCAGCAAATTTTGTCCGAGCTTATGGCCGATCTTTTCATTGATCGCATCCAAATTTTCAACGGTGAGGATGATTACCGAAAAAATAATCTTATGACGCTGTAAACGTGCCAGCGCTTCCATGTACCTTCTTTCGCCCTGTAGTTGAGTGGCCATGCCCGTCAATGGATCGTGGGGTTTTTCGATACCCTTGATGAACTGTTGCACGATCGGGTCATCGGACTGCCTGATCTCTTCAGGGGAGCCTTCAAACCGGATTTTGCCATCGTCAAGCATGGCAATCCGCTGAGAGAAAAAGAAAATATCGGGGATTTCATGGCTGATTAGCACGGCCGTAAACTGGAATCTGTTTTGGTAGTTGGCGATCATGCTATGGATCACATTCTTGCGAATCGGGTCCAATCCGGCCGTGGGTTCATCAAAGAGAACAACTTCGGGGTCGGTCACCAGCGCTCTTGCCATGGCCACGCGTCTTTTCATCCCGCCGGAAAGCTCGCCGGGGTACTTATTTTCAGCCCCGGACAGGTCCAATAATTGAATCTTGGCCTTCACCCTCATTTTGATTTCCGAGCTTGGCAACTTCGCCCCCTGCTCAAGGGGAAAAGCGATGTTTTTATATACGGTCATCGAGTCGAAAAGGGCGCCATCCTGAAACATGTAGCTGAATTTTTTCCACAATCTGATTTTTTCAGATTTTTTCATCGCGTTAAGTGACACACCATTTAACCATATTTCGCCCGAATCAGGTTCCAGAAGGCCGATAATGTGCTTTAGAAGCACGGTCTTGCCGATACCGCTCTTTCCGATGATGGTCGTTATCTCGCCCTTAAAGATGCGCAGGTTCACCCCTTTAAGAACCGGATTGGCACCAAACCGTTTGAAGACATTTTTAAACTGAATACATGGCTGGATTGTGCTGCCGGCGGGTTCTACTATCTCTTTTATTTTGTCCGTTGCCCTTACCTCGGCATCCAATGCTGATAACCGATACATTTTCGTCTTTTTAAACCCCTGCCATGTCTTTTATTGAAATTCCCTTTTGAATACGTATTTTTTTAAAAGGCGCTTTTTTTAATTTTTCTTCTTTAATAAATTAAGGCCGCTTTTTTGCTTCGTCCACTGGGTTTTGTATAATTTTGGCTTATTGCTCCGGTACAGACTTCTCAACAGGCGCGTACCCCTTGAAAATCATAAGCTCAGAGGATTCTTAATTCTATCTCAGGCGACGAATTAAAAGATCCTGTTTTTGCAAAAAGTATTCTATGCAGAATAAGGGATCCAATATCGCCCGCAGAAAAGTTTTTGCTTCTCGAAGCCTTCCGTGTTAGGGCTAGATTTTGATGGGTGACCATTTTTTTATAATCAAAAGGAGGGCATCATGAAAATTCCTCAATACGTTAGTGTTGAAGAAGTAAAAAGGGTTTGCAAAGATTTAAAGATCAGCGATTGGACGAAAAAGAAAAAACCGAAAATATCTGCCAAAGAAGCCAAGGTGATCCTTACTGAACTGAATCCAAAAGACATCCATATTGATCATAGAGAGTTTTGCCGCGGGCTCGAAGTTGAACTCGAACACGGGATGCAATTTAAAGATGCAAATGTAACCAACAATCACCCCTTGCTGACGGGTCTGATTGTCGTGGCCCATCTCAAAGAATCCTTGGATTACTACAAATTGCTGGAGGTCGCCGAGTTGGAAGGGGACCTGATGAAAGCCGTGGCTAAAGGCAGGCCGTCTAAAATTAAAGAATACTACAAGCGGCTGGCGAATGCCAAAATTGCCCTGCATAAGGCCGAATTGGACCGCTTAAGATGAGAAAATCAAAGTCGCGGTCCAAAAACCACTTCTGCAGCGGGCTACGCGCTTATTTGATCGAATTCAATTTGATGCAGATTTATAGTAGGACATAGCCTCCGGAATATATTTTTTGATATCGGCGATACGGGATTTAGGTGCCGGATGGGTGGATAAAAATTCGGGAGGTTGCGATTTTCCTTCCTGTTTGCTCATTCTTTCCCAAAACGGAACTGCTTGCCTGGGATCATAACCTGCGCGGGCCATGAGCGTCAAACCAATGCGGTCTGCCTCGCTTTCCTGCAGGCGGCTATATGGCAGCAGCAATCCGACCGTGGCTCCGGCACCGTAAGCCTGCATGAAAAGACCCCGGGTTGCAGCCGAATTTTGAGACAGCGCTACGGATAACGCTATGCTGCCCATCTGGGCCAGCAGCCCCTGACTCATGCGCTCGTTTCCGTGGCCGGCAATGGCATGGCCGACTTCATGTCCCAGCACGACGGCCAGGCCGGTTTCATCGCGGGTGTACTTAAGAATTCCCGTATAGACGGCTGCCTTGCCTCCAGGCATCACCCAGGCATTGACAGTTTTATCATCTTGGATCAAATTAAATTCCCAGTTAAGATTTTTAATTTGCGATTTTAATCCCGCTTCAACCAAAAACAGCTCAGCCGCCCCGGCGATTTTAAAACCCACCCTTCGCACCATTTCAACCTGCTGTCGATCGGTGGACAGCTTGCTGTCCTTGAGCACCTTGTCGTACTCCTGCAGGCTAAGGGTCGCGAGTTCCGACTCCGGCAAAAGCTGGAGACTGTGTCGATGGGTGATTGGAACCTCGGCACAGGCCATTAAAAATGAGAAAATAAGAAACAGCGATACGATCAGAACCAGGTGATTGAAGGTCCCTTGGCGATATATTTTAAGTCGCATCGGTGTGGCTCCTTTCAGGTCTAAAATAAAGCCCGATTTGCCGATTACAACAGAATGATTCGATAAAATCCTAGCCACCCGCTGTGCAGGTGGTCGTTGACTCAAATTACGTTCAAGCATCTAAAATTTCTCTAATTTTGCGGGATATCTGTTTCACATTAAAGGGTTTTTGAATAAAGCCATTGCAGCCACGCTGCATGATTTCTGAGGCCTGACCGTTGAGGCTGTAACCGCTTGAGAGCAATATTTTGACATCCGGCTTGATGGCCCGCAGGCGATTAAATGTTTCGCCACCGCTCATATCCGGCATAATCAGGTCCAGGATAACCAGATCCACCTGGTTGCAAATAGTTTTAAACAGTTTTATGGCTTCATGGCCACCGGCAGCGACGATAATTTTATAACCCAGCCTTTCGAGCATGTCTTTGCCGATATCGGCTACCATTTCTTCATCATCTACCAGCAGGATCATCTCCGAACCGGTCAGCACCGTTTCTTGCCGGATCTTTTCTTTATTCAACTGCTTTGCCGATGCGGGCAGATAGATTTTAAAAGTTGCACCGTGCCCTTTTTCACTATAGACATTGATGATTCCGCCGTGATTTTTGATAATTCCATATGCGCTGGCAAGGCCCAGACCCGTTCCGCGACCAACTGCCTTAGTCGTAAAAAAGGGCTCGAATATTCTTTCCCGCGTGGCTTTGTCCATACCGACTCCGGTGTCTGAAACGGAGATGCGGACATATTTTCCAGGGCCGATCGCATACGGCTTGTCATGGTCATGTTCTTCCAGCGTGACATTCTCGGTCTGCAGAAATAGATTTCCGCCGACCGGCATGGCCTGCCATGCATTCACAAATAAATTGAGCAGCACTTGCTCAATTTGCCCCCGATCCACGTTCACCGACCACAGATCTTCTTGAAGTTTTTTGTGAATGATAATTTCTTTTTTCGTGCGACCAAACATGTCGGCACTCTTATCAATCAATGCATTTATATCTGTGGTCTTGACTTCATATTTGCCCCCCCTTGCGAATCCCAAAATTTGACGGGTCAGGTCAGAACCCCTTTTTACGTAATTTTCCATGTTGCGCAGGAATTCCTGGTGAGGATGGTCATCTTCCAGGTCCATCATCATCAATGAAATGTTTCCCTGAAAGCCCATTAAAAGGTTGTTAAAATCATGGGCAATCCCGCCGGCCAGGGATTTTGCCCTGGTTATCCCTGATCGCAGTTGCTCGGACAACCGCCCAAAGATATTCACCATTTTTCTTCAGATATCTTTTTTCGGTTTCATAAGCATTAATAGTGCCGTTGCGGACTTCCTGACTCAGTCGGGCGGTTTTCTCACGATCAGCGGGATGGGTAATGTCAACAAAGGTTAATTCCCTGACCTCTTGGTGGTCATAGCCCAGCATTTGATGAAATGCATTATTGGTCTCAATAAAATAGCCGTCAGGATCGGCAATCGCAATTCCAAGAGGAGCCGCCTCAAAGACAGTTCGAAAGCGCTTTTCGCTGTGATCCAAATCTTCCGGAACAGAGTGATCGGCAGACGCCGTTTTTAAGTTTGAAGTTGGTGCCATATTCCCAGGACGACTATCTTGGACCGTGCGCACAGAGAGTTCTGCCTTCTGCGGATGAAGCTCTCCCATGGCGGCTTTGAAATTTAGATGGATTTTATTTTTATTCATAATTTTGTTTTTATTTAAGACATCATCAAATGCAGAAAAAAACGAACCGATGCTATCCTAAAACCAATCCGGTTGTCAACGAGGGTTGTCTTTGAGTATTTAAACGGGATGTCGTGTATGAGAAATTGGCGTCTTGATTCTCGCTAGAAGTGGTTTTAAAACCACTTCTAATAATCATTGCCAGGGACGAGACCGGCATTCAAGCATTTCGATAAAGGCTTCGATGCGGGTTCGCAGCTGGGCCTCGGCAAAATTGCGTTTATCCATACAGTCCACCTCCAGGTTCAATACCGGCACGCCGATTTCCTTGAGTCCATTGCTGATCAGACCCCTGGCGCCGGTGCTCTGGCGGCAGCCCCAGTGACAGGGGTTGATGGCACCATCCAACTGATAGGCGCGGGCGAGTTTGCGGAGGTGTTTTATTCGACCCTCAATGCTGCCGTTTAGCGGGATAGCAGCGGCCCGCCGGGCCATACCGCGACACGGATCTTGCGGATCAATCGGATCCCAGTAGATGTCATTTAATTCGTCCGATACAATATTGGCCCCGTACTCTTTTTCCAGCAGGTCGACCAGCGGATTGTTAAACTGAATTCGGTTTTGAATCCACAACAAACGCAGCTTTTCATTGGGTACACCCGGAATGCCGTTGTTGATTCTGGTGAGAAACTCGTCTTTGTAAGCCTGGGCAATATCGATTGCAGCGGGGGTGCCGAAAAACAAAGGCATGACGAGGCCGAAATTGATCAGAAGGCGGCCGTCGGTGGGTGAGGGGACCTTTTGGGCAAGTTGGTATACTTCTTCCAATATCGTGCGGGTGCGATTTGTGTTTTCAACGGCCTGGCGCAGCTTGCGCTCATCGAGCGATTCACCCGTGTGCCGCGTAACAAATTCAACCATATCCTTTAGCTGGTCGGCCAGATAGGTGACGCTCTGTTCGGAGTTTTCCTGGGGTATGTTTAAAACGAAGAGGTCTTTGTCAAACATATGCGCCAGATTTTCCATAACCGCAACTCCCCCTGAACATGGACAGGTAGTCGCAATTAAAAAATCGGGTTCGGGCATGATTTTTTGACGGGCGGCCCCGATGACCGAACGATGGAATCCACATGTATCGCTGATGAAGCCGGCCTGCTCGGCTTCTTCCAGGAAGGAATCGGCCATGCCGGTTGCCGCCAGCACGGCACCGACGAATTCAACAAAGCAGCAGGTGATGCCCATGGCGTTGAGCAGATCAAACGGAACGGCAACCCCGCACCAGGCAACCGCGTGATCGCTGGAATATAAGCGGCTGCTGAGCCGGGCAACCTCCAGCACATATTTTTTCCGTGGATTGGGTAAATTCGGGTCCTGCAAAATTTGGGTCTCAATTCCAGCAGCCATATCTTTAAAATACTGATACATCATGGGGCGCCACCTATTTTCTAATCCTGCTTAACTGAAATGAAATTTTAAATTCATCCAGCAATGTTTAAAATTTAATCATGAAAACACGAAATTTAGAAAAGCGTGAAATTATTTTGTTTCTTTTTCGTGTTTTATTCAACTTCGTGCTTTCGTGATAAATAAATCTGGTTAGTTTCAGTTTGCTATCTTAGATTCCAATGGTTAAACGAGCATTTCGATAAACGCTTCGATTCGAGTTCGTTGCTGTTCTATGGATCGCAGGCTGCAATCGCCTTCGAGCAGCAATAACGGAATGCCGGCTTCACGCAATGTCTCGCGGACTGCCGGCAGGCGATCCAGGTAGGGATCGCAGAATTTGATGGTCTGGCCGATGACGCCTCTGGCTCCCGAAGCGCGGGCGCGCTGCAGGATGTCTTCGGCCATCTTTAGCGGTTGGCCAGGGTCAAATGTCCGGCCGCAGGGCGGTCGGGTCAGCAGACTCCGGGAAATTTGGGCAAGTAAATCTTGGTTCTCACCAATTTCTAGCGGAGTAAATAATCTTGATCCCGTGCAAAGATCATCATCGATGATGCGGGCGCCGCAGGACTCGAATAACTTCAGTGCTTCAGGCTCTGCCAGAACATTGCCGAATAGAAAAACAGGTATTCCGTCGCCTTCAAGGTCGTTTGATTCCGGTTCGGCCAGGGCCTGCTGCAGCTTTAGCACACATTGTTCAAAGGGTGCCGTCATGGCTTCATTATAGAGACGTTGCATTCTGGCACTGCTACCGGCTAGCTTGCCCTGGTGGAACCGTTCGCGCAACCGGGCAAATAAGTGGGGCAGTTGGTTGTATTGTTTGAGGCTGGCTTCAATATCGCTGTTGGTGATCTTGCGTCCACTCCATTCGGCAAGCGCTTCGGTGAGACGGGTCAGTTCCCCGGCAAAAAAAGCAATTGCAGCGTCATCGGCGACGGCAGGCAAATCGAGCAAGATGTTTTTATCAAGGGGTCGCACGCGCCGCCAGGCATCAGCCAGGCGCCGCATGGCGTCACAGCTGTTGATGAAAACCACGCCGCAAAGCTCGGGAAGATCATTGCTGATAGCGCGATCCAGGATGCGCTTGACGTGCGGACACAGATTGTCATGCAGCAGCTGCCCGGCCTGATCCGGGCACTCGCTGATCGGCAGGATGCGATAAGGTGTATAGCCCGCAGCGTCAATCAAGACCAGCGGCGTATAGGCGCAGGCATAGCCGACGTTGGATTTGTTTTTGGCCTCCATTAAAGCAATTCCTAGCTTAAGATATTCTTTATAAAATTGCGGATCGAGCTTAATCCTCATAACATGGGCACAGTTGATATACAATATTTGCTAAAAAAGGACTGGAACAACACCATGAATTATTTTTAGGGGGTAAGCGGAATAATTCGGTAATCTAAAAACTGAACTTGATCACAGATGTTGTTGTTGTCTATGATGGGGATATAATTAAGGAGGAACCATTAAATGGCTGGTAAAACGATCGAATCACTTCAAGTGGGAGAAAAGGCCCGGTTTGGTAAAACCATTTCCGAATCAGATATTTACCTGTATGCGGGTATCACCGGCGATCAGAATCCGGCACATATCAACGAGCCCTATGCCCGGGAAACCTTTTTTAAAACCCGTATCGCCCATGGCATGCTGTGTGCCGGATTGATATCTGCTGTCCTCGGAAATAAACTGCCGGGTTACGGTACCGTCTATATCCGCCAAGAACTGAATTTTTTGGCCCCGGTACGAATCGGCGATACCATCACCGCTCAGGCCGAGGTTATTGAAATTATGTCCGCTAAAAACAGGGTTCGGCTCAAAACGGATTGTATCAATCAAGATGGAATAATTGTCATTGACGGCGAAGCGGTTGTAAGCCCGCCGAAATTGAAGACTGCATCATAAAACGTCCGGCAGTGGGCATGGTGGCGGTTGTCGGCAGTCCCGATGAAATCCGCATTGAAACGGCAAAAGCATGTGTTGTCCTCAAAACCGTTGTCCTTGCGGACGCCGAGCTTGAAGGGACAGTTAAAAAGCTTATCACGAAAGCACGAAAATAAGAAAACACGAAAAATATTAAAAATTTCGTGCTTTCATTCTTTCGTGTTTTCGTGGTTTTTAAGACTATAAATTCTTCTAAAGTCTAGTCATTTTCCGGGAGGCGCACGACCAACACCGGCTTTTTACACCGCCGAACCACTCGTCGCGAAGTGCTGCCCATCAGTGCATTTGCCAGGGCACCCTGTCCGTGAGCACCCATAACCACTAGATCATAACTGTTGTTCTCGACTTCCTGCAAGATCTCTTCCACGGGATTGCCGATTTTTACAATAATGGTTTCAGTGATAAAGGGACACGAGGGCAGCTCCGCCTGCACATCTTCGCAAAACTTCGAGAGCCGTGATTTAATCGTCTCAAGGGCCGCTTGCTCATTGCGCTTGCGCAGCTCGTTCCACTTTTCTTTGCCGATGATGTTGATTACCAGGCTGTCTGCTGTTGTAGAGATATCTTCTAAAATGTGAAGAATGGTGACACCGGCTTCGTAACGATTGGCCAGGCTGGCCGCATAGCTAAATGCAAAACGCGCGTTCGGTGAAAGATCTGACGTATAGAGAATTTTTCTTATTTCAGGTATCACGTCTTGTCTCCTTAAGGGTTTGTCTGCGCTATTTTCCGGCAGATCTTATCGGGATTGCATCTTTAACTTTATTTTTAGTTTATATTAGGATAATAGAAAACGAAAAGGTTTTTTAATCGGGCTACAGCAATCTAATCGCAACTCTAAAGGTCTTCAATTAAAATGTCGGATAAAATTGGGCTCCTATGGGGCATTTTTGCCCTAATTATCGTCTTCATCCTGACGCGGAAATACCACGCCTGGCGTTTAAAAAAGGCCTATCTGTTCATCATTAAGGATCTTAAAGAGAAAGGCGCTTATAGCGCAGATTCTGCGGTGAAGCTTCCCTATGCCGAAAAAAATATATTACGGATAGGACTCAGGCAGCATCATCCCCAGGTTCTTAACCAGCTTATCCTGGAAAATATTGTCGCTAGAACCGAAGACAAACGTTATTATCTCACTCAGCACAACATCAGCTAACAAAACGGCCTGTTAGCCCGTTTTGTTACCAGAGTGTCATCGAATCCAGAAAAAGCCCTTTCAAATCCTCAGCGCTGGCGGGACGCGGCGACAGTTTGGTGACGCGGTGCTGGGGTAGGGTTCCCTCCACCAGTTTACCAATATCATCCGGGCCATAACCCACCGCACGGAGGCCGTTGGGCATTCCAACCTTACGCATCATCTCTACAACTGCACTTGCCAATATTTCGCCCGCATCATCGGCGGACGCAGCGGAAATATCTTTGCCCATCAATTTGGCAGCATATAGATGCAGCTTCGGATTGGCCGGCGCTGTGAACCGAAATACCGCCGGTGCATTCAGCACAACTGCCATTCCGTGGGGGATCAGCGGGTGTTCCGCAGGATACCCTTCAGGCATATAATTGCGAACCATTCCCGATACGGGATATGACATTCCATGGGCCAGATGAACCCCGCTGTTGCCGAAGCCGATTCCGGCATAGGTGGCTGCCAGCATCACTTCTGCGCGAGCCTCATCGTCGGAAGGATTCTCGATCACCCGAACGAGG
>JARRJQ010000204.1:0-8565 GCA_037388985.1 Desulfobacterales bacterium
CAGGAACGTGAGGGCATGAAAATCATGTTCAACATGATCAACGGTGCCCGAATGAGTACCGGTCTTCAGGCATTGACATATGCTTCAGCGGCCTACCTGCTGGCGGTTAATTACGCCAGAGAGCGTGTTCAGGGAAGGGATCTGGAAAATTTCGCCGATCACAATGCGCCTTCAGTTTCCATTATCAAGCATCCCGATGTGCGTCGCAATCTCCTGTGGATGAAATCTTACGTTGACGGTATGCGCAGCTTTTTTTATTATATGACCCTGCTGGGTACCAAAGGCAGTGTTTCGGAAAAAGCTGAAGATCGCGAACGAAATGCAGATCTTTTTTCAATGCTCACTCCGGTGGTTAAAGAATATATGGCCGCAAGAGGCCATGAAGTCTGTATCCAGACAATTCAAATTTTTGGCGGTCTCGGCTATACAAAGGATTGCCTGGCTGAGCAGTACGCCAGAGATTGCAAAGTTACATCGATTTTTGAAGGCACCAGCGGCATCCAGGCCCTTGATATGCTGGGGCGCAAGCTTGGGATGAAAAAAGGTACGGTATTTATGAATTTTTTAGGCGAGATTCAAAATACCGTTGCCCAAGCCCGGCAGGTTGAACAAACCAAGGATCTGGCGATTAAAGTGCAGGCTGCTGCCAACCGTCTCGGTGAGGTCGCTTTAACTCTGGGCAAAAAGGCCATGTCTGCCGAATTTAAAGTGGCTTTTGCCCATGCCCTCCCGTTTTTGCATGTCATCGGAGATACGATTATGGCCTGGATGCTTCTATGGCGCGCTCTTGCCGCATCGACCCAATTATCGGCCAAACCCAGCAAAAAAGATATCGCCTTCTACGAGGGTCAGATCAAAACCGCCGAATTTTTCATCGGCACTGAACTTCAGATAACCATGGGCAAAATGAATGCCATTGCCGACGGATGTGCAGCGGCCATTCAAATTTCAGATGAAGGTTTTGGGGGGATCTAAAGGTTTCAGGTTTCAGTGTTCAGGTGTCAGAAAGGTCATCGCTGACACCTGAAACCTAAAATAGGAATTGAGGGGGGAAAATGAAAACAGATTACAAAACCATTCAAATCGAGTTGAAAGATGGGGTGGCGTTGTTCATTTTGAACAATCCGCCGGTCAATCAGCTTTCGCAACATTTTGTTCTTGAGCTGGCTGAAGCATTTATTGAAGCCAATGGAGATGAGAAGGTCAAGGCAATTGTGCTGACCGGCACAGGCAAGAATTTCATTGCCGGGGCCGACATCACCCAGATTAAGGAGGTAAAGACCAAGGAAGAGCTTTTGCCGAAGCTCAGGGACAATGTCCGATTTTTGAACGGCATTGAAACCGGACCGAAGCCGGTGGTGGCCGCCATCAACGGCAACTGTTTGGGAGGCGGCCTGGAAATCGCTATGGTTTGCCATTACCGCGTGGCAGCCCGGGGAGTAAATCTCGGACAGCCTGAGGTACAAATCGGTCTGATCCCCGGCGCCGGCGGCACCCAGCGCTTGCCGCGCCTGGTCGGGTTGCGTTACGCCCTGGAAATGATTACGACCGGGAAACCCATCCGTGCAAAAGTTGCACATGACAGAGGCCTGGTGGATGAGGTCGCAGAGCCCGATCAGTTGCTAACGGCAGCCGTAAACGCCGCCAACCGGTTTATCACGGGTCAAACAAATATCAAATTTCGCAGGACCCGAAACCGCCATGATCGACTGCCCAGTGCCGCAGAAAAAAAGGGCATGCTCGAGTTGGCCAAAGCAATGACGGCCGCCCAGGCCAAAGGGTACATTGCACCATTTAAAGCCATCGAAGCCTTTGAAAAAGGCCTTGGCTACGATATTGATGCCGACATTGAAACCGAATTGGACCTTTTTGCCGATTGTGTAATTTCCGATGTAGCCAAAAATCTGATCAACATATTTCTCAACACCCGAGCGGCCGGCAAACTTCCCCGCATTGAAGGCATCGAGCCTGCCGGTATCAAGCGCGTGGGTATGCTTGGCGGCGGGGTCATGGGAACCGGGATCGTCCATGTGCTACTGCAAGGCGGATTTAATGTGGTTTTATGGGAAATCAACAATGAGGCTCTTGAAAAAGCGCTTACCTCTATCCGCAAAACTTTTGACTATTTCATTAAACAAAAGAAAATGACTCCGGCGGACCTGGAGAACAGGCTGAACCATCAGCTGCAAACCACCACATCTCTGGAAGACATGAAAAATGTCGATCTGACCATCGAGGCCGTATTGGAAAACATGAAGATCAAGCAGGAGACCTGGCAGAAACTGCAGAAGATTTGTCGCGATGATGTCATCTTTGCCACCAACACCTCGGCATTGCCCATTACCGAAATGGCTTCCATTCTTGAAAACCCCGGCCGGATGATCGGCACGCACTTTTTCAATCCCGCTCACCGCATGCAGCTTTTGGAAGTCATCTGTGCCGCAAAGACCTCGGATCAGACTTTGGCAACCACTGTCGCCTTTTCCAGGAACATAAAAAAGATTCCGATCGTGGTCAACGACGGTCCCGGATTTTACGTGTCACGGCAACTGGGCGGCCTGATGGGCGGCGCGGTCTATTTAAGTGCCGATGGCGTCGATAGCGTTGCAATCGAACAGGCAATGGTCGACTTCGGCATGCCCATGGGACCCGCGACCCTGGCAGACCGATTAGGTGAACGTTATAAAATCCATCCGCTGACCGAACTTATATACCAGACCGGATGCTATGGCCGCAAAACAGGCGCCGGCTATTTTGATTACAGCGGTGATCAGCCGGTGCCTAACCCTAAAGTTGTTAACGCCGTCCAAAAATATCTTCAGGACAACAAGATCTCGCCCAAAAAGATGTCAAAAGATGAGATCATCGATGCCATGCTGTCTCTGGGGATCAATGAAGCCGCTTTAATGATTGAAGAAGGGATATGTGACCGGCCCCAGGATATGGATTTAGCCATGATCTACGGAACCGGTTTTCCCCCCTATCGTGGCGGCATCCTGCGCTATGCAGATAAATGGGGGCTCAAAAACGTTTACCAAAAGCTTATCGCACTGGAAAAACAATACGGACCGCGCTTCAAACCCGCGAATCTGATTAAAGAAATGGCTGAATCCGGCAAAACGTTTTATCAGAAATAATATTTAAATAATTAGACTATTATAACTAGAAGTTATCTCAAAAATGCATCTCACGCCCAATAGATGCGTTATGAGCCTCCTTAAAATGCTCACATACTCAACGTATGCTGCGCTTTTGCGTCGGCTCACGCCTTGCTCTTGGACGCGATCTACTATTTTTGAGATAACTTCTAATCAACCACTTAACTTTTCAACGAAACGATGGAGGCATGATCATGAAAGAAGTCGTCATTGCAGGTTATTTAAGAACCGCCCAGTCACGCTCCAGGCCCAATGATCCCGCCAGAGACTGGTTTTGCAAGATGAGAGCTGATGAATTGCTGGCAAAGGTACTGCCGGAGCTGATCAAAAGAACCGGGATAGACCCAAAGGAAATTGATGATTTTCTCGTGGGGTGCGCAACAGCCGTTACCGAGCAGTGGACCTATGGCGGACGATTCCCGATATTTCTGGCCAATTTACCGGAAACCATCCCCGCAAAATTTGTTGACCAGCAATGCGGCTCGGCCATGGCCGGCATCCATATCGGATTCATGGAAATTGCTCAGGATTTTGCCGATATTGTTTTAGTGGGCGGCATGGAACACATGACCCGCGTCCCCATGGGCGGACAGCTGGTGGACCGGGGGAATATTGTGCCGAACATGACGCTTTTTACGGATCCGGCGTATCGGCATTGGGACATAATGACCGCGATGAACATGGGTTTGACTGCGGAAAAATTATTTTCCCAGACAAAGTTCACCAAGGAAGATATGGATCGCTGGGGCGCGCGATCCCACCAACTGGCAGCCAAAGCCCAAGCAGAGGGTTTTTTCAAAGATGAAATTTTGCCCATCGAAGCCGAACAGGGCGACGGCAAAATTCTGACTGTGCAGCAGGATCAGGCCGTGCGCGCCGATGCCACACTCGAAGGTATGGCTGATCTTAAACCCGCATTTAAACCCGACGGGGTGATTACAGCGGGCAATTCCTCACCGTTGAATGCAGGAGCGACTTCCATGCTGCTAATGTCCAAAGACACTGCTAAAAAGAAAGGCATCAAGCCGCTGGCGACCATCCGATCCATCGGATTTGCCGGTGTGGATCCGACGATCATGGGACAGGGTCCGGTACCGGCCAGCAAAAAAGCCTTACAAAAAGCCGGGCTTAAAGCCTCTGACATTGACTTCTGGGAAATTAACGAGGCATTTTGCATCGTTGCCCTCAACTGCATTCAGGAACTGGGATTGGATCCGGAAAAAGTTAACGTCATGGGCGGCGGCACGGCCATCGGCCATCCGCTGGGTGCAACCGGCGCCAGACTGACCGGCACCCTTGCGCGAATTTTAAACCTGAAAGGGGGTCGCTACGGATGCGCCAATGCCTGTTGTGGCGGTGGGCAGGGTGTTGCTACCATAATTGAAAGGGAACAATACCCATGGTAATATTTTCTGCCTGCTTTTTTCCGGCAGAATAAGAGTAGGCAGGCGATAACATTGTTATGTGCCCAGTAGGTATTAGATTCTAAAAAGGCAGAAAATATGTTTGAACCGTTTCATGAGGTTATTACGCATGTCACCCCGACAATTCTAAAGCACGAAAAGGAACTCGGGCGCCCGGTCATCGGCGTGATGCCGGCCTATTTCCCTCTGGAATTGATCTATGCCGCCGGCGGATTTCCGGTTCAATTGTGGGGCAATAATTTGCCACTTGAAAAGGCCGATGCCTATCTGCAAAGCTACTGCTGTTCGGTGGCCCGGTCGGTATTGGAACTCGAATTAAGGGGTAGCGCCGGTATGGTAAAAGCCTATGCGTTTACCTCTCTTTGCGACACCTTGATTAATCTGCGGGAAATCTACCGGCAGCTTTTCTTAAAACCCACGGTGGAGCTTTCCATTCCAATTACACGGACAAAAGAGGCCAGACAAGCCTATATTAAAAACGTTCTCGATAGCGTTATAAAAAGCCTTGAAGAAATTACCGCACAAAAACTCACGGCAGAAGCTCTGGCCGAAGCAGCCGATTTATATGGCCGCTCGCGAGCCCTGCAGCGAAAATTATACGAAATCAGACGGCAAAAGCCGGGTTTGATCAAGAATCACGATTTCTATGCCGCTCTAAAAGCCGCCTTCTTTTTACCGCCGGATGTTTATAGCCGAATGCTCGAAAATCTTTTGCGGAAACTCAGTGCCCGATCAGATCCACAAAGCAATCGCCCAAAGATCCTGCTGACCGGGATGGTCTTCGATCCTCTGAAGGCACACAAAATCCTTGACGATCTTTCGCTCAATATCGTTGATGATGATTTGGCCAATGGCTGGAGAACGGTTTCTAAAGAAAAGTTGAAGATTGACAATCTGGTGGAGGGAATCACCGAGTATTTATTTAACCCGGCACCCTGTTGCTGCATTTACAATCCAGACAACGACCGCCACGCTTACCTTGTGAAAAAAGCAAACCAATCGGAAGCCGACGGGGTTTTATTCTGGTATATTAAATTTTGCGAACCGGATGCCTTTGACCAGCCGCAGCTGGCGAAGCGTTTGAAAGAAGAAGGCATTCCGGCCGCGTTCATTGATCTGGAGCTTTCCATGTCAAACCTGGAAGCCATAAAGACGCGCCTCAACGCCTTTTGCGAAATTCTTGAACGTCATTAACGGGAAAGTTCCAGTTAAATAAAACAGCTTATTATGAAACCACGAAGATCGCGAAGGCCACCAAGGGCGAACAGGGAAATTCGACCAACTTTTCTTATTGATCTTCGTGCTCTTCGTGGTTGTTAAAGCATTATTTGGGCTTTATGGATAACCGTATCTTGGAAAATGAGTGATATGACCCAATTAGCTGCATACAAAAAGATGAAAGAGTTGATGACCAATTACTATATAGAGGCCAAAACCACTCAGCAAAAGCCGATTGCATGGGTTACCAGTGGCGCACCGGTGGAGTTTCTTTACGCCATGGATGTTTTGCCCGTATATCCTGAAAATTATGCGGCTATGTGCGCTGCCAGTCATCAATCAGTCGAATTGATGGAAGCCGCCGAAGCCGCCGGCTTTTCCCAGGATATTTGTGCCTACGCCCGCACAGATTTCGGTGCGGACATTTTGCAAGGCGGGCCGGCAGCCGGACTTCCTGCCCCGCACTTTCTGCTGTGTTCCACCAATATCTGCAAGACGGTTATCAAATGGTATGAAGTCGTAGCACGCAAATATGATGTGCCGCTGTTCATTGTGGACACACCTTTTCTTCATGACGGGTTGAGCAGAGACTTAATCGATTATACGATTTCACAGTTTAAAGATCTTGAACATTTTCTGGCCGATTTTTTAAAGCGTCCGTTTGACCATGATCGATTTATGGACGTCCTGTCCTTGAGCCGAGAAGCTTCCATGTACTGGAGACAAATGCTTTATTTGTGCAAGACGATACCTGCACCGATCAACAGCCTGGATTCCTTTATCCACTTAGGACCCATCGTCACCTTAAGGGGCACCCGGGAGTGTGTGGATTACTATAAGTTTCTGTATGAAGAAGTCGCCGAGCGCGCCAGGAAAAAAATCGGATCGATACCGGATGAAAAATACCGGGTCCTATGGGATAACCTGCCGGTGTGGTTTAAAATGAGCCGCCTGGGAAAGTTTTTCGAAGAAAAAAGCTGCGCCCTGGTTGTAACAACGTACGCCAATAGCTGGGGAGGACTGGATGATTATAAGGAAGATTCAACCGGCGACATTTATACGGCCATTGCCTCAGCGTACCTGAACGTTTATATCAATCTCGGATTTGAGGAGCGTATTAAATATCTTGCACAACTCATCGAGGAATTCTCCTTAACCGGATTTATCATGCATTCAAACCGCTCTTGCAAGCCATATTCGGTGGGCATGTATCGTCTGCAGGAAGAGTTGTCCAAGTTAACCGGCAAACCGGGGGTTGTTATCGAAGCCGACCAAAATGACCCCCGTGTATATTCGGATGCCCAGGTAGAAACTCGACTAGAAGCATTTATTGAAACCATGCAGGCGAGCAACCGCTCCTATTCCCGCTAAAAACCTTTTATCAGTTTTTCAGCAGCAGTAAATGGATCAATTTTACGCTGATCTAAATCAGCCAAAAGACTTCGGTAGGCTTTGGAGTCAGCGACGGCTTCGAAAATCCTGTCGGCAGCCATTTCCATGACGCGTCGACGCAATAGCTGGAAGGCTTGTTCAAAATTGTGCGCCTGGAATCCACCGCTGTCCAGCAAGTACTGACGGTGGTTCCAGAAAGCATTTACCAGCTCTACAACACCTTCATTTTTTACCGCCACAGTTTTAATAACCGGCGGATGCCAGCTGTCTTCGGCCATGGCTCCCATTTGTAGCATTGCCCGCAGCTGGGCAACGACATCATCAGCGCCTCGCTGGTCGGCCTTGTTGACGATAAATACATCACCGATTTCCAACAGCCCGGCTTTCATGGCCTGGATTTCATCACCCATACCCGGCATGCTGACAACGCATTTGGTATGAGCAAGGCCGGCAATTTCAACTTCAGCCTGCCCGACTCCCACAGTTTCAATGATAACGACCTCATAACCCATAGCATCGAACACCATCACGGCTTCTTTGGTTGTCTTGCTTAAACCGCCGAGATGGCCGCGAGTAGCCATTGAGCGGATGAAAACGCCCGGATCTTCCGTATGCCGGCGCATCCTCAGGCGGTCGCCCAGAAACGCTCCGCCTGAAAGCGGGCTGGAGGGATCCACCGCCACCACGCCGACTTGAAGGTTACGCCTGCGCAATTCGGTTATGACCTGGGTTATTAAAGTGGATTTGCCGCAACCCGGGGGACCGGTGATACCCAAAACAAATGCTTTTCCGGTATGCGAGAATATGGTTTTGAGCACTTCGAGGCCTTCAGAGTCGCCCTCTTCCAGCATTCGAATCAGTTTTGCACCGGCCAACTGATCACCCTGAAGAATTCTTTTTGCATCCACTTTCATCTTCATTGGCAAAAAAAGTGAGTTTATGCTGTTATTGTTAAATAGTTCGGCAACTCAACTAACAATCTGCATTCCGCATTCCGAAATTTTGATCATTCCACCGGATATAGCCACTGTTTAAACCGCGCGTCGCTGCCATCGGCAATCTTGGCCATCAAATCCGCAACCTTGCGGGTCACGGAGCCTGGTGCATGCTCCAGTTTGCGTTCATTGATCTGTTTGACCGCCAGAACTTTAAAGGGTGTGCTGGCAAAAAATAGTTCATCGGCTTCAAACAGCAATTGAGGCTTGAGTCTCTCCTCAAAACATGCAATGCCTGCTGTTCTTGCGGCTTCGAGGATAGACATGCGGGTGATGCTTTTTAAAACCGTCCCGGCCGAAGGCGTCAGCAAACGATTTTCTTTAACCGCAAACACAGACTCGGTACTCCCCTCGGCAATAAAGCCCTGAGTGTCGAGC
>JARRJQ010000205.1:0-8273 GCA_037388985.1 Desulfobacterales bacterium
CTGACACTAGTATTGTGTCCCAGAAATAATTTGCATGATTGACTGGATCTAGAGGCCGGCTATAAATTTACAAATTATTTCTGGGACGGGATACTAGAATCCATCTCAAAAATGTCTTTTGGCCTCCCGCCTTTTTCGGCGGGATTGGGGCCGCGTTTGTCCCGGCGAAGACGGAATCTTGAACCAAAATCCTATCTTTGAGATGGATTCTGATGAAAGGAGTGAGAAGAAAATTTTCATGGGTGAATTTTGGGAGTGGTGGCAGCATCTGCCGCAACACATTAGCCCGGTTATTTTTGAAATTGGCTGGTTTAGGCTCCAGTATTACGGGTTGATGTATATTGTGGCATTTGCCCTCACCTATTTTCTGGTGCTGTATCGCATCAGACACGAGGCCCGTTTTGGATTCTCGAAAAACCAGGTAAACGATTTAACCACTTATGCGATTCTGGGCCTGATTATCGGCGCACGGCTCGGTTATGTATTGTTTTACAATTTGGCCTATTATCTGCGTCACCCGCTTGAAATCTTTCTCCCGTTTTCATTTTCAAACGGCTTTTCCTTCACCGGCATCTCAGGCATGTCATACCATGGCGGCCTGATTGGGATTTTGATTGCCGTATTTTGGTATGTCCGTAAAGCCAAACTCAATTTCTGGCAGGTGATGGATTTATATGTTCCGGTAGTGCCTCTCGGGTACACCTTTGGCCGGCTCGGAAATTTTATAAACGGTGAATTATTCGGTCGGGTAACGACCGCCCCCATCGGCATGTATTTTCCTCTGGCGCCTGATAAAGCGTTGCGGCATCCTTCCCAGCTTTACGAGGCCTTCTTTGAAGGGATCTTTCTTTTTATCATTTTATGGAACATTCGCAAAATTAAATTGCCTACCGGCGCCATGCTGGCGATCTATATTGTCGGATATGGAACGGTCAGGTTTTTTATCGAATTTTTTCGCCAACCTGACCCCCAGCTGGGTTTTATTTTTCTATCCTTTTCCATGGGTCAGATACTGTGTTCAATGATGGTTGCAGGCGGCATCGGCCTGTATTTTTACCTAAAAAAACCCAACAGCGGCAACCAAAGCAGAAAAGGAGCAAAGCCAGGAGATGATGAAAAAAACGTTGAGCGGCATCAATGTGTTGTATCCCACTCCGACGACGATCGTGGGCGCAATCGTGGAAGGCAAGCCGAACTTTATTACCATCGCGCATATCGGTATTGTCAATCATGCCAAACCCTATTTGATATCATTAAGTATGGCAAAAGCCCACTACACCAATTCCGGCATTAAGGAAAACAAAGCCTTCAGCGTCAACATCCCCTCTGAAGATTTGGTCGTCACAACCGACTATGTTGGCCTGGTGAGCGGCAAAAAGACAGACAAATCGGGGGTGTTTGAAATTTTTTACGGGAATCTGAAAAAGGCCCCCATGATTACCGAATGCCCGATCAATATGGAGTGCAAACTTTACGACATCTATGATACGCCCACCCATGATCTGTTTATCGGCGAAATTTTTGAAACCTACGCCGATGAATCCGTGCTTGAAAACGGCAAGGTGGATCTTGCCAAGGCCAGGCCGCTGCTGTTTGACATGAGCAGCATCCAATACTGGTCGCTGGGCAAACCGGTTGCCGGATGCTGGAATATCGGCAAGCAAATGAAAAAGAGCTAGGATGGAAACGGTCCCCAAAGCCGAAATCGAACAGCGTATCCGCAGGTTCCAGGCCGCGCTGGCAGCAATTGATCTGGAGGGTGCCTTCATCCTGCAAAACGCGGATATTTTCTATTTTACCGGAACCATTCAATCATCGGTTTTGTTTGTCCCTTCCCAGGGAGAACCCATCCTCATGGTTCAGAAAAACCTCCAACGCGCCCGGCATGAGAGTTCATTAAATGAGATCTTACCGATAAAAAGCAAAAGTCAAATCCCCGGGGTACTCATGGATTTCAAGTTCGATAAATTGACGCGGGCCGGCCTTGAAATGGACGTTCTGCCGACCAATCTTTACCTCTGGTTCAAGAAGGCCTTTTCCGACTGGCGCTGGCTGGATATATCCGACTGCATTCGCAAATTGCGCATGATTAAGTCCGCCTATGAAGTTAAACAGATTAAAAAGGCCGCGGCTATCCTGCATATCGGATTTACCCAGATCAAAAAAATTATTCATGCAGGCATGACCGAACTGGAAATCGACGGGCATCTGGCCATGATTGCCCGAAAGCAAGGGCACATGGGAACGATGAGAATGCGGGGCTGGAATCAGGAAATGACATACGCCCATGTGCTGTCAGGCGACAACGGCTCGGTAGTTTCTTTGTTGAATAGCCCCCACGGCGGCAGCGGCAACACGCCGGCCATGGCCCAGGGCGCCGGGTTTCGCAAAATAAAAAAAAACCTATGTGATCGGCAAACTCCCCGATCCCTTGGAAAAAGCCCATGATTGCGCAAAAGAAATTCTTGCCCTTTTACTTGAAAAGGCACAGCCGGGAATTTCCTGTGCTCAGCTATACGCCGCAGCGGTAGAAAAAGCCGCAAAGGAGGGCTTGCGCGATTTTTTCATGGGTCATGGTGAGGGACAGGTCAGATTCATCGGACACGGTATTGGTCTGGAAATCGATGACTACCCTATCGTTTCACAGAATTTTGACGGCGTTTTAGAAGAGGGGATGGTTTTGGCCCTGGAGCCCAAGTTTGTTTTTCCGCAAAAGGGTCTTGTGGGGCTGGAAGATGACTACCTGGTGACATCAAATGGCTTAAAAAGACTGGCCCAAACCCGTCAGGAGCTAATTCAAATATAGATTTCAGTAAACCTAACCCGGACACGTCGATTGGAGCAGAGCGCAAATCCCGGTATATCGGGAAACCAAAAAAAGAAAAAATAGCCACGAAAGCACGAAAAGACCGAAAACACGAAAAGGAGAAAAGATAATATTCGTGCTTTATAGATTTCGTGTTTTCGTGGTGAAATTTTTTTAGATAAAATACAAAGAAATCACAATTAAGGATTTGGCTAACCGCCCTTGAAAACTTCATGCATAGGGTTTTATAAAATCTGATGCGGCTCGAATTAAAGGAATTAAATTATAGCTATCCTGGATCCGTTACCGAAGTATTCAGACAGCTTAATTGCGAGGTGACCGAGCAGGTGCCGGTATATGTGGAAAAGCTGCTTAAAACCATCGGTAAATAACCGGTCATTTAAAGGAGAATATAGATGAGCAAACGAAGTGATTTAATGACCAAGGGTCCTGAAAGGGCTCCCCATCGATCATTGTTAAGGGCAGATGGATTCACCGACTGGGAAATGGGAAGGCCTATCATCGGCATTGCCAGTTCTTTTAATGAAATCATACCGGGGCACATGCATCTGGATAAGCTCGTTGATGCTGTCAAAGCCGGAATTTATGCCGCCGGGGGCACCCCCCTTGTTTTTAATACCATCGGTATCTGTGATGGAATCGCCATGAACCACCTGGGCATGAAATATTCACTGCCCAGCAGGGAGCTGATCGCCGATACCGTTGAAACCATGGCAGTTGCCCATCCTTTCGACGGCTTGGTTCTGCTGGCATCTTGCGATAAGATTATCCCCGGTATGCTGATTGCAGCTGCCCGGTTGAACATTCCCTCTATTTTTCTCTCCGGAGGTCCGATGCTGCCCGGCCGGGTTGATGGTAAAGATACGGGACTCGATAAAGTATTTGAGGCCGTCGGACGCTTCAAGAGCGGAAAACTTTCTGAAGAAGAACTGAATAAATTCGAATGTGCCGCCTGTCCCGGAGCGGGCTCCTGTGCGGGAATGTTTACCGCCAATACGATGAATAATTTGTCTGAGGCCCTGGGCATGTCTTTGCCATATAACGGCAGTGCGCCCGCTGTTTATGCCGAGAGGATCTGGCTGGCCAAAGAAACCGGCTATAAAGCAGTGGAGCTGGTAAAAAAAGACCTGAAGCCCCGGGATATTATGACCCAGGACGCTTTTCACAATGCCATTGCTGCTGATATGGCACTGGGGGGATCCACCAATACGGCGCTGCATCTTCCGGCCATTGCTTATTATACGGGACTGGATTTGACACTGCGGGATTTTGACCGGTTTACCGCCCAGGTTCCCCACCTGACCTCTATTGCGCCCGCCGGTCCCCACCATGTGGTGGACCTTTTTTATGCCGGCGGAATTCCTGCCATTTTAGCTGAGCTGCAAAAAGCCAAACTGATTAAAGAAGAACCGCAAACCGTCTACGGCAAATCGGTTGGAGAAATGCTGGCGGAAATCAAAGCCGGCGTCAAGGATTACGCGGTTATTCGCTCCATTGAAAAACCGGTTCACGCCACCGGTGGGCTGGCCATTCTCACGGGCAACCTGGCGCCTGATGGAGCCATTGTCAAGCAGGCCGCTGTAGCTGAGGAGATGCTGACGCATTGCGGTCCAGCTCGTGTTTTTAATTCCGAAGAAGATGCATTTGAAGCCATCATGGACGTTAAGATCAAAAAAGGCGAAGTGATCGTTATACGCTATGAAGGGCCCAGGGGCGGACCCGGAATGCGCGAAATGCTGTCGCCGACTGCTGCATTGGCCGGCATGGAAATGGATAAACAGGTCGCTCTGATTACTGACGGCCGGTTTTCCGGAGCCAGTCGCGGGGCGGCCATCGGACACATTTCACCTGAAGCGGCTGCCGGCGGCCCCCTGGCCGCACTGCAAAATGGGGATATGGTCGAAATTGACATCCCGCACAAGACCCTCAACGTGCAGCTACCCGATGACCAGATTCACCAGAGGCTGGCCAAGCTGCCCCAATTTGAGCCCAAGATTAAAACCGGCTATCTGGCCAGATACGCCCGGCTCGTATCCAGTGCCGACCGGGGCGCAGTTTTTCAAAGATAAGTCTCAAGGTGGTTAACCGGTTTGCCCGTTAAGCCCGTTTGCCGGTTAAAGATGGGATGATTAGCTGAAAGTATTTCAAAAAAACAAATTGATTCTAATTTTCTAATAAAACACTCATGTCGGGACTTCAATCGATAGCCGAACATTAAGCTGATAGAATTCCATTGATATCGGGCTCAGCCGGCTCAACGGGCAAACGGGCTCAACCTTAATAGCGGCAACGCAGCCATCGGAAAAAAATATGCAGGCTTAATGCCAGTTTTAGAGGGGGATGGGAGCAGGCTGTATCCAGCGGTCGTAACAACCTTCGTAAAACCATTTATCCGGAAAGCCGCGCCTACGGGTAAATGTCGGGTTTTCAGCCCAGTTAATCAACTGCTCGTAGGCCTGCTGAACTCGGCGAAAGACAACCGCGTCGCCGCCTTGATCCGGATGATGGACCTTTGCCTGCCTGCGGTAGGCGCTTTTAATGATTCTTTGCAGCTCGGACGAATTCAGGTCGGAACGCTTGAGATTTAGACAGGTTAATGACTTGGCCATACGGGCAGGTTCGACGATTTCGAAAGGTTTGATGGACGTTGTGGACGCGCTTTTATTTTTGGCCTTTTCCAAAATATGCTGAGTCGCCAGATAGCGTTTGTTTGTGCGGCGTATTTCAGCCCACCATGCATTGCCCAGTACGTTGGCCATCGTGCCGAAATCTTCAACCGGTTTGCGACCGGGGGTTCGCGGAAATATAAAACTAAATAAGTTTATCGAACCATACGGTAATACATCCATGAAAATCAGGGATGTCGTAAAATAAAAGGTCGCATACTTTGTGTTTAACGCCCGCAATAAACCCGTTCGCATATTCAGTATATGGCGAAGCTTCTGGCGACATTCGATTGAACAGTATTTGCGCCGACCCATGTTCTCATCCGTACCACAGGATAAACAGCGGTTATGGGTGTGGGCATATGAATTAATCATGCTTTTAGCTGTATTTGTTTTCATCATCGCAACGCTTAAATAAACAGAGCCGGTCTCTATAATGTATCTGAAATCAGAATGAGTGTTTTAAAACGGGCTTTTACCATATCATTTTTATATCGTAACCGTCAAAGGACAACATCACCTGATAACCTTTTCTCGCCAAAGCGTTCCCGCGGCTCTTTTTGCCGGAATATTTTAACTTGCTGTTATGTGAGAGATTAGGTAAAAATAAAAACTTGAGCTTGTATGTTGCCCGAGGATTCGCCCCGGGCGCTTCCAAAGAAGATAAACGGAAAGGGCCACAGGAAAATGACTCAAAAGACCTTATACACGATTTTTGCACGGCTGTTGACGGTATTGTTTCTATTGGCCGGCTGCGCCGGGCAACCGCTTGAAGTTGAATCCATACCGAAATCAGAACCGCCGCAAGAGCTGATCAACCAGCTTGATGGTGAGATTGCCCTGGCACGCAACGAAAAAATAAATGTATTGTCACCCACATGGTTTGCCAAAGCTGAGTCTTCTCTGACTGAGGCCAAAAGTCTTTTGGAAGAAGGTGCTGAGCTGTCAAAAATATTTGATAGCGTCGCCACCGGCCGAGCCGAACTACAGCGCGCCAAAAAGACAGCCGAAGTGTCCAAGGCCACACTCGTTGATGCTATCGAGGCGCGACAGCTGGCGCAAAATGCCGGTGCTACGGAGCTCGGCAAGGATTATGCGGCCGCCGAGGAAGAATTTTTGAAGCTCACCCGTGCGATTGAAAAAGAAAACCTGGGTTACGCGCAGCGCAACCAGCCAAAAGTCACCGAGCAATTCCGACGGCTGGAAATAAGGGCCATTAAAGTCCGCACCATCGGTCAAGTCCGCAATTTGCTCAGGGCCGCAGAAAAACAAAAATCAGATCAAATCGCTCCCGAGTCTTACACGGCCGCTAAAAATAAACTGGTTGAAGCCGACACCTTTATTACGCAAAATCCTTATAATAAGGAGCAGATGAATCGGCTGGCCAATGAGGCTCTGTTTTTAGCAAGAAGACACCTGGAAATTGCAGAAGAAGCCAAAAAAATACAGACCATGGGTCCGGAGCAAATCGCTTTGAAAATAGAAGCGCTCCTGCATAAAACAACCCGTCAGCTGGCTGCGCCGGATATGAGGGATCACTCATTTGAGCGGCAGGAGGAAAATATTCTGGCCTCGATTTCCGCCCAGCAGGCTGATCATGCCTATGCGAATAAAAAGGTCAAAGAACAGCAGCTGGAAATCACCGATCTGCAGCAAAAGATGGCTTCACTGGAAGGCCAAAGCCGCAAACAACAAGAACGGCTGATAGCTGAAAATCAGCTAAACCAGGTCTTTAGCGAGGTAAGGAGCTACTTTACACCAAATGAGGCCGAAGTTTATAAGAGCGAAAATCAGCTGATTATCAGATTGAAAGCCATAAATTTTCCGGTGGGTCAGGCGGTGATTATGCCGGAAAATTATGCTCTGCTTAGCAAGGTCCAGCGCGCTATTCGAGCTTTCGGTGAACCCGATGTGATCATCGGCGGCCACACAGACAGCTCGGGACCTGAACCGTTAAATGAACATCTATCTCAACAGCGGGCGGAGGCGGTTCGCCAATACCTGGTGGCTAACGGGGTTTTGCCTTTTGATAAAATCATCGCTGTTGGATATGGATCCATGCGGCCTCTGGCGTCTAACTCAACTGAAAGCGGTCGCGCCATGAATCGTCGCATCGATGTGACGATTTCACCCGTCTCCAAAAAATCCCGGTAAAACCGGATGATGCTTAGCAGAAGGTGTGCAAACAAATTAAAACCGTTACGATCCAAATTAGATTGTATTTTGCTCAGATTTTTTGACTTAAATCAATGGATGGCCACCTGGCTTCCGGTTATGATAAAAGGCGATGATGAAATGCAGGATAAAGGATTGCGACCGAAAGCCACTTAACAATTGGAGGCCACCATGAAACAACTCAATCTTTACGAAGAAAACGATTTTTCTGAAAAAGCCTTTAAAAAACTTCTGGTGCACGACTCGCCTTATTTTAAAATCATCAATTTCAATTTCAAGGCCGGACAAGAACTTCCGGTTCACAGCCATGACATTGAAGGCCAGCTGAGCCTGGTTATTCTTGAAGGCGAAGGTGAATTTTTAGGAGAAGGTGATAAGACCCTGCCGGCAAAACCCGGAGATGTTGTTATCAGCGAGATCGCCGAACCTCACGGACTGCGCGCCAAAACCGACCTCAGACTGCTGGTAACCATCGCCCCGCCGATATAGGCAGGTTAAGCCGGTTGAGCTCGGTTTTGGCGCGCAGTCCGTGAGGTTCGGCGATCTCGCTGATAACAACATCTCCGGGTTTTGCCGGCAGGGTCTTATCACCTTCTCCTAAAAAT
>JARRJQ010000206.1:0-5919 GCA_037388985.1 Desulfobacterales bacterium
GATAGCGAAAAACAGATACCACGCAAATCGGATAATCCGCGACCATGGCATGCACTTTGTCCTCGAGCACCATCTTTACGGCCTTATGCGCTACGGCTTCGGCGAAGTCCTAGTCCAGGGCAAGGTCATCGGCATCCATCGCGGACCGGAAGGAGTCAAGTAGCTCCTGGTTGCGGATCACTCGTCTCTGACTACTGGCAGCGGGTCTCTTTCTCCTGATAACCAAACAACAAATGGTTTCAGGTGTCAGGTTTCAGTATTCAGCATCTGATCCGCCGAAGTTCCAGCCTTTCAATTCTGACACCTGACACCTGAACACCGAAACCTTGTCATGGAGCCTGGAAGATAGAAGCCGTAACCAGAAAGAAAGATTTAACGTGAGCCGTGAACGACCAAAAAACCTTTGCCGCCTCCGGATCGGCACCAGCGGCTATTCGTATACTGAGTGGGTAAACACCGGCTTTTACCCGCCGGGTACCCGCTCCAGCGAAATGCTGCCGATTTATGCCCGAACCTTTCCGATTACTGAACTGAACTTTACCTGGTACCAGATGCCCAAAGCCGCCGTCATCGAGCGCATGCGCCAGCACGCGCCGTCCGGGTTTCGCTTTACCGCCAAATTGACCCGCACCTTAACCCACGAAGTGAATCCCGACCAATGGCGGGGACAGGTGGCTCAATACCGGGACGGTATGGCACCGCTCACTCAGACTCGACAGCTCGCAGCGGTTTTGCTGCAGTTTCCTGCGAGCTTTTCCCGGACGCCGAAAAACCGCCACTACCTCGCCGCCCTTCTCGGCGAGCTGCACGGCCTGCCTCTGGCAGTGGAATTTCGTCATGTTTCCTGGACTGCCGACAGGGTGTTTGCCGAACTTCAACGCCGCCGCGTCACCCTGGTAACCGTAGATGAGCCGAATCTGGCCGGCCTGTTCCCACAACTCGATGTCGTCACCAATCCGGATCTTTTCTATATTCGGTTTCATGGCCGCAATGCCCAAGGCTGGCGTTCGGGCAATATGCAAAACCAATTCGACTACGACTACAGCGACGGCGAATTGCAGGAATGGACCGACAAAATTATCGCCCCCATGACCCGGCAAGCCGGCAATGGCGTGATTTTTTTCAACAATCACGTCCGCGCCCAGGCACCTAAAAATGCCCGGCGTTTGATCAGCATGCTAATTGAGCGCGGTCTGCTCTAGGTTCAAAGGGCTGTTCGATTGGTTTTATTGGTCTTATTGGTTGAATTGGTTGGCTTAATCCGAACCAGTTGAACGAATGAAACCAATTAAACAAATGTAACGGGTGCCAGCTGGCTGGCACCTAAACCCTGAACGGTGAACCCTGAACCTGTGAACCTTTATAATCGTTCAATCATCCATCTAAATGTGGCCGATTTTGCCGTGGCTGTGAAACGAGCGGTGGATCACCGGTTAAACGAACGCCCGGTGATCATCGCGCCCGAAGGAGCCGCCCGCGCTGCTGTTTACGATATGAGCAATGAAGCCTATATGGCCGGTATCCGTAAGGGGATGGCCTTGCACCGGGCCGTACGCCTTTGCAAAGATGTTGAAATTCTGCCGCCCCATCCGGACCGCTATGAGCTGGCCATGCGGGATCTGCTCAAGCGCGCCCTGCCGTATTCACCCCTGATCGAAACCGGAGAAGACGACGGGCACCTGTTTATGGATGCTACCGGCACCACCCGTCTTTTCGGCTCACCCATGGACGTGGCCCGCCGATTGCGCGGGCAGATCAAAACCGATCTGGGCCTAAACCCGATCTGGTCGGTGGCGCCCAACAAACTGGTTGCCAAAGTGGCCACCCGCCTGGTGAAACCGAACGGGGAGTATATCGTCTCCACCGGCGAAGAGGAATCGCTGCTCGCGCCGTTGCCGGTCAGTCTGGTACCGGGAATTGAGCGCAACGATCTGCTGCGGTTGCGCGAATTTAATCTTGCCCGTGTCTTCCAGGTGTCGGCGTTAAGTCTGGAGCAGCTCGAGATCCCTTTTGGACGCCGCGCTCTTTCAGTTTACGAAGCCGTGCGCGGCATCGATCCGTCCCCGGTTCTACCGGTCGGCCAAAACCTGCCGAAGGTGATGGCTGATTACGAATTCGGCAATGACACCAATAACAAACACACCCTGGAAGCCGTTCTCTACCGCCTGGTGGAGCAGATCGGCAGTCAACTGCGCCAACGCCGGCGGGCAGCCCGCCGCATCGCGATTGTCCTTGACTACTCCGACGGCATGCGCCGCGCCCGCCAGGTGGCCGTCAGGCCGGCCACGGCCAATGATCTTTACCTCTTTGAGCTGGCGCGTCGCATCCTCCAGTTGGCCTGGATGCGACGCGTGCGCATCCGGCACATGCGTCTGATCTGCGACCGGCTGGTCTTTCCGCCGGCGCAGCTGGAGCTGTTTGTCGCCGATCAAAAAACCGGTGAAAAGCGTTGCGGCCTGATCACGGCCATCGACACCATCCGCCACCGTTTCGGTCCGGAGGCGCTACGGTTCGGCCGCACTTTAGCGGCCTAACCGCTCTGGTTTGCCCGTTGCCGGTTGAGCCCGTTGGCCGGTTCTGGATTAAATAAGTGATCTAAAATCAAAATGTCGAATGAGAAGAAAACAAAATGAAAATCAATCAATTTGAAGATCTCGAGTGCTGGCAGGAGGCAAGAGTTTTAACAAGAAACGCTTATGATTACACAAAACGTACTGATTTTTTAAAAGATTTCCGTTTATCCGGACAAATAACCGGCGCTGCCATTTCAATAATGAACAATATTTGCGAGGGATTCGATTCGAGGTCGAATAACGAATTTATTCGATTTTTAACATATTCGCGGCGCTCTTGTTCCGAGGCTCAGAACTGCCTGTATATTGCTTTAGACCAGAAGTACATTTCAGAAAAAGAGTTTCAAAACACCTATGACCACTGTGCAAAAATCAGGAAAATAATGGATGGCCTAATCCGTTATTTGAAAAACAATCAAACGGGCCAACGGGCTCAACCTTTATAATAATGGTTCCTTTAACCGTCCGATCAAACTACTCTTTTATGTGGGGCACCGCCCCGGTCAAACAGGTTTGCCGGGCCGCCCGGCGCCTGGGCTACAGCCGGCTGGCGCTGACCGACACCGACAATCTTTGCGGCCTGTGGCCTTTTTTAACTGCCTGCCGTCACGAAGGGTTGACACCCATCGTCGGGGCGGAAGTCACCGACCCACAGCGCAAACAGCGGGCGGTCTGTCTGGTGGCAAATGATTTCGGCTACCGCAATCTTTGCCGCCTGCTCACCCGCCGGCACATGGACGAAAATTTTAAACTGGAAACCGCCGTGACTGCCCATGCAGACGGATTGGTCGTTCTCACCCCGAGTCCGGATCTTTTACACGCCTGGCATACCGCCGGCGTTTCAGTTGCCGCAGCCATGCCGCGCCGCCCGCTGCCTGAATCTCACCGGCTGCGCAGTACGGCCAACCGTCTGGGGCTGCCTGCGGTGGCCACGCCGGGTAGTTTCTTTTTGCACCCCGATGATCTATCGGTTCACCGCATGTTGCGGGCGATTGAGCGCAACACCTGCCTGTCGCGTCTGACCAACGATGAGCTCGCGCCGGCAGACGCCTGGCTGGCGGCTCCTAAAGAATATGTGCGCCGATTTGCTATTTGTCCGCAGGCGATCAACGCTACCTTTAAAATCGCCGAGCGCCTGACCTTTACCGGTCCGCAATTTGGCATTGTCATGCCGCCGCTACCCAGTCAAAACGGCAGCAATCCGTCTCAACGCCTGCGCGAGGAAGCCTATGAAGGCGCCCGGAGCCGTTACGGCGTTGAACTTTCCGAAGCGGTGGTGGAACGACTGGAACACGAGTTGCACAGCATCACGGATATGGGGTTTGCTGCTTATTTTTTGATCGTGCGCGATATTATCAAGCGCAGCCCCCGCACCTGTGGCCGCGGATCAGGGGCCGCTTCGCTGGTGGCCTATTGTCTGGGCATCACCAACGTCTGTCCGCTGAAACACAATCTGTATTTCGAACGGTTTTTAAATCCGGGCCGTAAAGACCCACCGGATATCGATGTGGACTTTGCCTGGGATGAACGCGACGCGGTGCTGGATTCAGTTCTGGCCCAGTATGCGGGTCATGCCGCCATGGTTTCCAGCCATGTGCTGTTTCAACCGCGCATGGCGCTGCGGGAGGTGGCCAAAGTCTTCGGCCTCACCGATACCGAAATCGGACAGGTATCCAAGCGGCTGCCGCCTTTCTGGCGCGTTAAAGAATCGGATCCCGAATTTTTGGCCGAATTGAAACGCCGGCCCGAAGCCAAAGCTTTGAAGTTTCCCCCGCCCTGGCCGGACATTTTGCAGTTTGCCCAGCGCATTATCGGCACCCCGCGATATATGTCCGTGCATCCCGGCGGGGTAGTCATCACTCCCCGGCCCATTGAAGAGTATGTTCCGGTCCAACGTGCCCCCAAGGGTGTGCCGATCATTCAGTGGGAAAAGGATGCCGCCGAAGATGCCGGGCTGGTCAAAATTGATTTGCTGGGCAATCGCAGTCTGGGAGTCATCCGCGACGCCCTGACCAATCTGCGGGAAAACAGCATCCGCTTTGACGAACGACACTGGGAACCGGAAGATGATTTTACCACCCAGGAGGCCCTTGCCCAGGGCCGCACCATGGGCTGCTTTTATATCGAAAGTCCGGCTATGCGGCTGTTGCAGCAAAAATCCAGGGTGGGCGATTTTGAGCACCTGGTGATCCACAGCAGCATCATCCGCCCGGCAGCCAACGAATTTATCCAGGAATACATCCGCCGTTTGCACGGCGGCCCCTGGGATCCGATCCATCCCTTTTTGGCGGAGGTACTCAATGAAACCTTCGGCATCATGGTCTACCAGGAAGACGTTTCCCGTGCAGCGGTAGTTATCGCCGGATTTTCGCATGCCGAAGCCGACAGCCTGCGCAAGGTTCTGACCAAAAAGGATCGCGAATATCAACTGCGGGACTTTCAGCAGCAGTTTTATGCCGGCGCCCGGCAGCGCGGAGTGCCTCCTGACAAAATTGCCGAAATCTGGGACATGATGATGAGCTTTAACGGCTATTCATTCTGCAAACCCCACAGCGCTTCTTATGCCCGAGTCTCCTTTCAAGCCGCTTACCTCAAGGTGCATTACCCGGCTGAATTTATCGCTGCGGTGATCAGCAACCAGGGCGGTTTTTACGGGACTTTCGCCTATGTTTCTGAAGCCCGGCGGATGGGATTGAGGATTCTGCCGCCCGACATCAACGCCAGCGAAGTTCGCTGGACCGGGCAGGGCCAAACCGTCCGGGTGGGGCTGCTGTCGATCAAAGCGCTGAGCGCCGACACCCGCCAGCGCATTGTCACCCGGCGCCGGCGCCAACTTTACAGCGGCCTGGAAGATTTCCTCGAGCGCGTCCGCCCCGCTGAAGACGAAGCCCGTTCCTTGATCAACTGCGGCGCTCTGGATGCCCTTGATCCCGGCGGCAATCGTGCAGCGTTGCTGTGGGGACTGGCCTGCTGGTTAAAAACAAAACGACCCGAGGCACGCACACAATCCCTGTTTAAGCGCGCCGAAACCGCCGGCGATTGTCAGCCGCTGCTGCCGGCTGAAGATGAGCACGAGCGGCTGCGACGCGAATTTTCCGTGCTGGGTTTTCTGTGCGACCGTCACCCCATGGAACTGTTTGCCCAACAGCTGCAACAGAGCCGTACGGTCAAAGCCGTTGATCTGCCGCGCTTTATCGGCCGGCAGGTCCGGCTGGCCGGCTGGCTGGTTACCGGCAAGGTGGTTTCCACCAAAACAGGCGACCCCATGGAATTTTTAACCTTTGAAGATGAAACCGGCATCGTGGAGACCACATTTTTCCCGCAGGCTTACCGTCGGTTTTGCCAC
>JARRJQ010000207.1:0-6621 GCA_037388985.1 Desulfobacterales bacterium
ATTTCACCCTGAATTGCAGGATGCCATCTGTTATCACATTTATGCCTGTATCAACCGGCCGGTTGATTCGGACGAACTTTTTTATTGGTTAAGGAGCATTGAGGAAAATGAAGTCGGGCAAAAGTTTCTTGATGACTGAATGACCCTTGGCCTTCTTCTTTACAAATTATAGGACTAACACTGCGCCTATGGCTTAATTTCGATAGCGAATATTAACTTCCCTAGTGATCAGGGAAAAACCAGGAGGATTTTTCGTTATGGAACAATTCAATCAATCTCAAAGATCCGATCTTAATGGCGGGCATCAGAGCGTATCAGGCGACTGCCCGGAGTCGGGTAATGAAAATCAGGATATTTTCAAAGCGCCCCAGGCTCGCAGGATACTGCAGCGGAGGAAATTTTTGCGAAATTCATTACTAGCCGCCGGTAGTCTGAGTATTTTCGCTTCTTTTCAAGCTAAAAGCGCTCAGGCCGGGGATATGGAAGAAAAGGCGGATACGCTAAAGAATCCGCAGAGCTTTGCCGACGGCAATCAATTGGAACGGATGCGTGAAGAGCTTCTACAAGCCCTGAAAAAACCGGTTGCCGAGCGCAAGTGGGTAATGGTGATTGATCAGCAAAAATGCGTCGGCTGCAACTCCTGCACAGTTTCCTGTTGTGCAGAGAACAACCTTCCTCTAGGCGTGGTGTACCGTCCGGTGCCCAAGGTGGAAACCGGAACGTTTCCCAATGTTTCCTGGGTGTTCACCCCCCGGCCCTGCATGCATTGCGATAACCCGCCCTGCGTGCCAGTCTGCCCGGTGAAGGCCACCTGGAAGCGCGAAGACGGCACGGTGGTCATCGATTACGAAATCTGCATCGGCTGCCGCAACTGCCTGGCCTCCTGCCCATACAACGCACGCACTGCAGATTTTGGGGAATTTTACGGACGCCCGACACCCGAGATCATGGATTACGAAACACGACCCAACTATGAATACAGCAAGCAGTGGCGCCGAAAACCTGGAACTGATGAATCGCCCATTGGAAATGCCCGCAAGTGCCATTTTTGCCTGCATCGCATCCGCGAAGGTCTGCTGCCGGCCTGTGTGACCACCTGCCTGGGAGGGGCGACCTATTTCGGCGATTATACCGACAAAAACAGTCTGGTACATGAACTGGTAGCTTCCGACCGTGCTAGGCGACTGAAAGAAGAGTTGGGCACCGAGCCGTCTGTTTATTACCTCGTTTAGCCACAAGGAGAATACCAATGAATAAAACGCAAAAAACCATCGTATTTATCATCTGGCTGGGGCTGGCGCTTTGGGGGCTATACGGCGTGTTCCAGCGCATGAGCCAAGGCGAGCTGCTCGTCCATTACGGGAGTTACATTCCCTGGGGGCTGTGGGTGGCCGGCAAGATCTATTTCGTGGGCTTGGCCGTCGGCTCCTCTTTTCTGGTTTGGGTGATCTATGCGTTTGACATCCAGCGCCTGAGGCCGCTGGTGCGCCCGGCGCTGCTCATCTCGCTGGTGACCATGATCGCTGGCTTGCTGACGATTAGCTTCGACCTCGGACACATGTGGCGCCTATACGAAGTGTTCACGCGCCCCAATTTTTCCTCCCTGCTGGCCATCGCCACCTGGCTGACCATGCTTTACCTGCTCTATGTGGCGTGGGCTCTTGTCACGGAAATTGCCTCCGGCGGAAAAACCGCCGGTAGCCGGTTCGCAATGGGATGGATCGGAATTTTTTTCGCCCTGATGTTTTCCGGAGCAAACGGTGCCGAATTCGCCACCCTGGTATCCAATCCCTACTGGCATTCCGCCCTGGGCCCGATTTTATCCATTGGCGGAGCTTTGCTTTCCGGGGTTGCCCTGGTCTTGGCTGCTGCCGCTCTGCTTCCGACTCCGCCGTCGATGCCGGTCCATGAGACTCTCAAGATTCTGAGTCGCACAGTGGTGGGGCTGCTGCTGTTCGTGCTGATGCTGGAGTGGTCCGAGTATTCGGTTTCAATGTGGTACAGCCGAGATGAAAGCTTCAGGCTGATGTCTTCCATTCTTTTCGGCAGTGGCTGGTACGTATTCTGGATTTTCCATATCTTGCTGGGATCCATTGTTCCGCTTGTCGTTTTGTTGTGGAAGCCGACCGGCCGGTTGACGGCCGCCATCGGCGGCGGCCTGGTGGCGGTTTTCTATATCTCCGTGCGGCTAAACCACGTCATTCCGGGGTTTATCACGCCGGCGCTGAAGGGATTGCAGGAGGCTTACACCGACCGTCGGCTGCGATTTGAATACTTCCCATCCGCAAATGAGTGGGCCGTTTTCGCCTTTGCCGTAGCTCTGGTCTTCGTTCTTTTTTATATCGGCTACCGCATACTATCTTTATCACCACTGAAATCCGCCAACGAAGGAGGAAAATAAACCATGCGCAATCATGAAAACACGCACTTTAATGAAAATAGGCCGTCCGGAAAAAGCCGGATGTCCCGGCGCCAGTTCTTGAAGTCCACCGCCTTCGTCGGTGGCTGTGCCGCCCTGACGGCCCCGGCTTCAAAAGCCATAGGAGGATTGTTCAGCTCCGATGCATTGGCCGCCACCGAAAAACCGGCACCATACATCCTGGCCGATCCCCAAAACCTGCTATACACCACCTGCCTGCAATGCCACGTGTCATGCCCGATGAAAGCCAAAATCTGGGACGGCACCGTGGCCAAGCTGACCGGGAGTCCTTACAGCCCGCAAAACTATTTGCCCCACATTCCGTACGACACGTCTCCGCAAAGGGCGGCCACTGCCGACGGCAAGCTCTGTGCCAAGGGCCAGTCCGGCATCCAGACCTACTACGACCCTTACCGCATCCGCAAGGTGCTCAAGCGTGACGGGCAGCGGGGATCCAACAAGTGGAAAAGCATTTCCTTCGACCAGTTCATCGAAGAGGTCGTCAAGGGCGGCAAGCTGTTCGCCGACATCGGTGACGACCAACACTATCCGGGCTTCGATGAGGTTATATCGCTGCGTGATGCCAAGCTGGCGGCAGCCATGGCGGCAGACGCCAAACAATACGGCCGTGGAGAGATCTCCGTCTCCGACTTCAAACAAAAATACCGGGAGCACCTTCATCACCTGATCGATCCGGATCATCCTGACTTGGGTCCCAAAAACAACGGCTTCGTATTCATGGCCGGCCGCATCGAGCACGGCCGCAAGGAGCTGATGAAGCGCTTTACCGGCAAGACCCTCGGTTCCATGAATGCTTTTGAGCACACCACCATTTGTGAGCAGTCTCACCACATCGCCTATTCGGAAATGACCGGCCACAAAACCCACCACATGAAGCCGGACCTGGTCAACGCCGAGTTCGTGATGTTTTGGGGCACCGGGGCCTATACGGCCAATTTCGGCCTGACCCCCATGGCCGAGAAGGTAACCACCGGTAAAGTGGAGCGCGGAATGAAAACGGCAGTGGTGGATGTCCGGCTTTCTCATGATGCCGGCAAGGCCGACTGGTGGTTGCCGGTGCAGCCCAACGGGCACGGCGCCCTGGCCCTGGCCATGATCCGCTGGATCCTGGAAAACAAGCGTTACGATCAGCGGTATTTGGAAAATTCCAACAAGGCCGCGGCCGCAGCGGACGACGAACCCACTTGGACCAATGCCACCCATTTGGTAAAAATCATCGACGGCCATCCCATTAAGCTGCTGCGGGCCTCGGAGGCCGGTATCGGCAGCGAAGACGAGTACATGGTCTCCAGAGGGGAGAAACTTCTGGCCGTAAATCCCGATGATACCGACAACCCGGTGGAGGGAGATCTCTTCGTAAAAACCGAAATTAACGGCACCCCCGTAAAAAGCGCGTTTCAACTTTTAGCCGAAGAAGCCTTCGCCCGGCCGCTGCAGGATCTTGCCGTCGAAAGCGGTGTTGACCTGCGCACCATCATAGATGTAGCCCGGGAGCTGACTTCCCATGGCAAACGAGCGGCGATTGATATGTACCGCGGCCCAGTGCAACAGACCGACGGCTACTATTCCGGCTGCCTGATCATTACATTGAACATGCTCATCGGCAATGCCGATTATAAGGGCGGCTTGATCAAAGGCGGCGGTCACTGGCATGAAGCCGGGGGCAAGGCGGGCAGTGTATATAACCTGAACAAGATGCACCCGGGAGCCCTGAAGGCTTTCGGCCCCAAGATTACCCGGGAACAAAGCCGCTATGAAGATTATAGCCTTTTTCGCGAAAACGGTTACCCGGCCAAGCGGCCTTGGTATCCTTTTACCGGCAATGTCTACCAGGAAGTCATTCCTTCTTTTGTCAGTGGTTACCCTTATGCCGGTAAAATCCTGTTCGTGCACAAGGGGACCCCGGCCCTATCCATGCCCGGAGGCAATCAGCAGATCATCGACGCGCTCAGGGATCCCGGCAAGGTGCCGTTGTTCATTGCCTCGGATATTGTCATCGGCGAAACATCCATGTATGCTGACTACATCGTTCCGGACCTGACGTTTCTGGAGCGCTGGGGAATGCCGCATCCCACCCCGGACGTGCCCACCGAAGCGAGCAAGATCCGCCAGCCGGTGGGCAAGCCTCTGACGGAAGAGGTGATGGTAGGCGCCGAAAAAATGCCCATCTGCATGGAAGCCTTTATGCTAGCAGTGTCTGAAAAAATGAAGCTGTCCGGTTTCGGCAAAGAGGGTTTTGGCCCGGGTATGGATTTCACGGTACCCGAAGACTGGTACTTGAAGGAAGCTGCGAATGTCGCCTTCGGAGACAAAAAGAACCATGCGGTGCCAGATGCCGACGATGCCGAGCTGGGGATCTTGCGTAAGGCCCGGCGCCATCTGCCGGCCTCGGTTTTCGACGAGGCGCGCTGGAAGAAGGCGCTGCGCTCGGAATCCGAATGGCGCAAGACTGTGTACGTTTTAAACCGCGGCGGCCGTTTTGCACCGTACGGCAGCAACTATAAGCGTGATAGGATGAAGGGCACCCTGGGCGGAATGTTCCACCTGTTCGCTGAGGGAGTGGCATCCCAGAAAAACAGCCTCAGCGGTAAATATTTCAGCGGTCTGCCCATCATAGGAGGTGAATACGATGCTGCCGACAAACCGCTGGCACGTTCGGAAAAGTACCCGTTTCAGATCATCACTTACAAGGAGCCTCATAGCGGTCACTCCCGCACCATCTCCAATTACTGGGGCAACATCGCCCTTCAGCCGACCAACAAGATTCTGATCAACCGCATGGATGCCCGCCGGCTTGGTCTGAAATCGGATCAAAAGATGCGGCTAATTTCAGCAGACAACCCCGAGGGCCGGCTGCAGTTACAAGACGGGAGCAACCGCGTGCTTGACATCATCGCTAGGGTGCATATTGTTGAGGGTATACGGCCGGGTACGCTGGCCGTGTCGTGGCATTACGGCCATTGGGCTTACGGATCACATAACGTCTCTGTGGACGGTAATACCGTCACGGGTGACCGCCGCCGGGCTTCAGGGATCTGCACCAATCATTTGCTGGCGGTTGATCCGGTTCTCAAGGATGTTTGCCTGACCGATCCCATCGGCGGCAGTGGGTCTTTTTCCAACACACGTGTAAATCTCATACCGGCATAGGCGGCAAAAGAAAAAAGCATCTCATGTCTTCTGCAGTTAAAAAGTGGCTGTTTTTGGGTGGCTGGATTTGTGCTGGGCTGGCGGCAGCCTTGGTCGTCACGGTTGCGGCCAAACACATGGATACCCTTCATCCGGTCGGCCATACCGGGTTGAATTCGGTCCTCCCGGCGACCGACGCTTCCAGCCGCCGGGGACGGGTGATTGAGATCGACGTGCTCAGACTGCGCACGCTGCTGCAATTGGACCCCAACCTGTACCTGGTTGACGTGCGCAACGCCAGCGAGCTGGACGGCCCTTTGGGCCGCATTCCGCAGGCGGTACACATCCAACTCCAAAACTGTGGTTTTTATCTGCACTGCCGGCGTGCGCAGCATGAAGGCCGCTCGGGCAGTGGCTTCCCAGGGCCACGTGGCCTATTCCGTTAAAGGCGGGATGAGGGCCTGGCGAGCCCTGGAATTGCTGAAATCCGCCAGTTCAACAGCAAAAGAACCCGGACCAGCTCCTGAAGATAAGCGTCCATCCGACAGGGACGACGGCGAGCATGAAGAATCCTTCGAACAGGATATGGGATGCTAAAGGAGAGGATATTCTAAAAGAGCCTGGAAGAATATATGGAAAATGCGCGTGCCGAGGTTTATCGATTCCTCGGCACGTTTCTGACAGGAAGGCCTTTCCATAAAAAGTTTAAACCGAATCCTGAATGGTGAGACCATTTCGCACGTCAAAGCGCTTTTCCCTGATCAGGAAGCTCATCAGGTTCTCGAAGAACTTTTCGATGAATTCTCACAGGGGAACTAGACCTTTGAAGATATCGTGTCGGGTTTTGAAGCACTTTTGCATGTTCCGGGGCCAGCTTACATTTACCATTTTCCTGTCCAATTTCTTGGAAATGGATAAGCAGTTTTTATTGTCAGAATTTTAAAATTAAAAAAGGAAGCAATAATGTATCTGCCGAAGGTTTACGAAAAATTTACGTTCAAGTATCCAGAGATATTTAAAGATTTTCAACAGTTAGGCAAGACCTGCCGAGG
>JARRJQ010000208.1:0-8212 GCA_037388985.1 Desulfobacterales bacterium
AAAAAAGCACATGCCGCAACTGGTTCAGTTTGTCCGGACCGATGGTCTGAAATGCCATCTGATTTTTGACCCATTCCATATTTTGTTGACTGCCGGCCATCATCGCCAAACCGGCACCGGCGAATGAGATTTTTGACGTTGATCCGAACATGAACACTCTATCCGGGTTGCCGGCTTCCTTGCAGGCGACCAGAATGTTTTTTAAAGGAGTGGGGTTGTCCACCAGATGATGTACGGCATAAGCATTATCCCAGAAGATGCGAAAGTCTTTTGCACGGGTCTTCATATTCGCCAGACGATCGACCACTTTATCGGAATAGACCACTCCGGTTGGGTTGCTGTATTGTGGAACGCACCAAATGCCTTTCACCAGTTCGTCTTTGGCCACAAGGTCTTCAATTTGTTCCATATTAGGACCATCTTCGAGCATATCCACCGTGATCATTTCGATGCCCAGATATTCGCAAATAAAAAAATGACGGTCGTATCCGGGGCTGGGGCACAAAAACTTAATTTTCGAAAGTTGACCCCAGGGCGTCTCGCCTTTCAGCACGCCTTTCACCATGGCACGCAGAATCGTGTCATGCATCAAATTGAGGCTTGAATTTCCAGCAATGATCAATTCATCCGGTTCAACTTCCATGTATTCGGCAAATAGCGCCTTGGCAGCCGGAATTCCATCGAGTCCGCCGTAATTGCGGCAATCTAGGCCGCTTTGATCCAAATAGGCTTGGGCAATATCGGTTTTCAACATACCCAGCGACAGGTCCAGCTGCTCGGTGCAAGGTTTTCCCCGTGTCATGTCAAAGGTGAGCTGTTGTGACTGAAATGCGCGATAACGCTGCAGCAATTCTTCTCTGATTTTCCGACATTTCTGCTTGCCCAGTTTTTTGAAATCGGTCATTTCTCGATTTCCCTTTTTCCAAATGTGGTTATCTGGCGCTTAGCGGCAAGCCGCATCTGGCAGCCGCCTTATATAACACCGGATATCTATCGCATCAAGCCTGAATTAAAACACTTTAATGATACCGGTTGAGCTCAACTCTCCGTTGGCCGGCAACAAATATAATCAGATATCAACCTCTATTTTCAGCGGGCTCAACCCCGCTGTAAGCCGGACTTAACCGGCTGACCTGAAGGCATGCTCACAATCTTTGAAAATGCGCCTAATAATTGACCTTTATGAGGGTAAGACCGTGTGCAGGTGCCGTCGCGCCGGCCCGGGAGCGGTCTTTAGAATCTAAAACACGTTTAAAATCAGCCACTGATAGTTTTTCCCTTCCTACGCCCACCAGCGTTCCTACAATATTGCGAACCATACAGCGTAAGAAACCATCGGCTTCGATGTGAAAGACTAATAGTCCGTCTTGTTTTGCGCTGAGATCTGCTGAAAGGATATGCCGGATCGTGCGCTGTCTGGGACTGCCGGTTGCTTCAAATGCTTTGAAGTCATGAAGGCCGATGATGTGAGAAATTGCCGCCCGCATGGCATTTTGATTTAATTCTTGTCGAATGAACCATGAATACTGCCGACCGATGGCAGCCGGTATGGGACGGTTTAGGATCTTGTAATGATAGATTTTGCTTTTCGCCTTGTAACGGGCATGAAACGATGCGCTCACCTGTTCACAAGCCTTGATCACAATGTCTGGTGTCAATAAACTGTTGAGGCCATTCATGAGTGCTGCCGGTTTCAAGCGCGTCTCGCATTTAAAATTAGCCACCTGACCTTCGGCATGGACCCCGGCGTCGGTGCGTCCCGATCCGATTACCGTCACCGCCTTTGAAGTCATCTCTTTCAGCGCTTTTTCTATTTCTCCCTGAACGGTGGGGTCTACTTTTTGACGCTGCCAGCCGTGAAATCGGCTGCCGTCATATTCGATAATCAGCTTAAAGTTTTTGATCATTATCCAACCTTGTGGGTTGCCTGACAAATCGGCAGAGCCACCGATAATAAGATAAAGGATAGTATCGTTGGAAATGTAATTGCTGCTGATGCAGCTGGGTATCACTAGAGTGCTTTTTTTAAATGAAGAGCAGCGTAGCGAAATGAGATCGGGCTGTCAAATAGTTGCTGCATTAACCTAGCCCAGCGGTTTCAAACCGCTTTGCTGTCCATATGGACAATCGGGTTGTTTTTTTATATATAGGAAAAATGTCTTTCGTGGTTATCCTTAAAACTCCAGGTAATAGTTTAGCGTGTTATCGCACCACGAAGATCACGAAGACCACAAAGGTAGCGCAGACAAACCCAGCCATCTTCTCTTTGCGATCTTCGTGTCCTTCGTGGTTTTAGAGCGTTACTTGGGCTTTATGCATAACCGCAAGGTCATATTTTCGGTGCCTTGGATCGAATTGCAAACTTCAATCATGAGGAAGATATGTGCCCGGGTTTTAAATTTGCCGGAGTCGTTTCCGGCTTAAAAAAGAATGGTCGAAAGGATTTGGCACTAATTTATTCTGAAACAATCGCCAATGTGGCCGGCGTTTTTACGCGCAATCAAGTCAAAGCAGCACCGGTCATCGTGGATATGCAACGGATCGTTTCAGGTACTTGCCAGGCTGTCATTGCGAACAGCGGCAATGCAAACTGCTGCACAGGAGAGAAAGGGATCCAGGATGCCATTTTAACGACGCGTTGGACCGCCCAGGAGCTCGAATTGTCAGAAGAACAGGTGCTGGTGGCTTCCACAGGAGTTATTGGGGAACCGCTACCCATTGATAAGATCCAAAAGGCACTCCCCGCTCTGGTCAAGGCCCTCGATCCAGGGCGGGTATTCGATTTTGCCGAGGCGATAATGACCACCGATACGGTACCTAAAGTCGTCAGCCGGCAAGGGAATCTGGAAGGGAAAACCTTTACGGTGACCGGAGTTGCCAAGGGATCTGGTATGATTCGGCCGGATATGGCCACTTTGCTGTGTTTTGTTATGACCGATATAGTTGCAGAACCGCAGGCGCTCAAAGAGATGCTCTCAGCATCAACCAACCGTACCTTGAACCGCATCACCGTGGATGGTGATACCAGTACAAATGACACTGCGCTGCTGATCGCAAACGGTTTGTCCGGAACTGAGTTGAATAAACCTGCTGCGAGAAAACAATTTCAGCTAATCCTTGATGAAGTCATGATGACTTTGGCCAAGCAGCTCGTCAAAGACGGAGAAGGCGCAACCAAGCTTGTTGAAATTGCGGTCAGAGGGGCTAAATCAAATCATGATGCTTTGCAGGTTGCCGAAACCGTTGCGCATTCCAATCTGCTAAAAACGGCGCTCTTTGGCGAAGATGCCAACTGGGGAAGAATCCTTGCGGCAGCTGGCAGGTCCGGAGTGGCGATTAAACCCGATGCGACTGACGTCTATTTTGCAGATGTATTGATGGTGCGCAATGGCATGGGATGCGGCAAAAAGGCAGAAGCTGAAGCCACCAAGATCATGAAACAACCCGAGTTTATCCTAACGATTGATTTAAAAACCGGCAACGGCCTGGCATCAGTTTTGACCTGTGATTTTTCAATTGATTATGTGAAGATTAATGCCTCCTACCGTTCATAAAAAATGAGCTAAAATTTAAAATGCCTAAAATGCCTAAAGTTAATGGATTCCGTCACTTTTATAAGATGGAGCGTAGCGACACCATCATTTTAGGCATTTTAGCTCATTTTAGGCATTTCTTCTTTCCGGTTATTGTTAAAATCAAAGGTTTTTAAAACCAACTTGAATATCTTGTTTCAAGGGTAAAGCAACCATGACAGAGATGCGGTTGCAAAAATTTTTAGCCAGCGCCGGAGTGTGTTCCCGGCGCAAAGGCGAGAGGATTATTAAAGAGGGACGGGTGAAAGTCAATGGTGTAAGCGTATCTGAGCTCGGTTCAAAAGTTGATTCGGACAAAGATTTTGTTGAGCTTGACGGCCAACCCGTTTCGGTAAACTTCAAACCTATCTATATTGCGCTGAATAAGCCTAAAGGTTATGTTTCCAGTTGTTATCAAAAAAACCAAAAAACGGTGCTGGATCTTGTGGATATTCCCGAAAGGGTTTACCCTGTTGGGCGACTGGATAAGAACTCCACGGGACTTTTGCTGTTGACCAATGACGGCCATTTGCATTACCGACTTTCCCATCCATCATTCGACCACGAGAAGGAGTATGAAGTGACAGTGGCCAATCCGCTGCCCGAGGGCGCTCTGCGAAAGCTGGCTCAAGGTTTGCCATTGATGGGAACCAAAACGCGACCGGCCCGTGTCAAGCGGATATCCTCGCGATCCTTTTTGATTGTTCTGCAGGAAGGAAAAAACAGGCAAATCAGACGGATGATTCGAAAAGTGGGAAATCAAGTTACGGATTTGAAGCGGATTCGAATTGCAAATATCAAGCTTGGCCGCTTGCCGGCGGGTCGCTGGCGATTCATCGCAAAAAAAGAAAAAGATCAGCTGCTAAAGCACCTCTAAAAGATTGTTTGTCTTTTTTTGCGGTCATACCGCACTTGCACCGCCGTCCACCATTAGGGTTTGGCCGGTAATAAAATTCGAACCTTCTGAGCATAGAAAAAGGACCGGGTGGGCGATATCGACGGGTTCTGCAATTCTTCCAAGCGGAATGGTTTTAACGATGATATCGTGCAGATCTTTATTTGCCCAGAAGGGTTCACTGAATGCAGTTCGGACCATACAGGGGGCGACAGCATTTACCTGGATATTGAAGGGAGCGAGCTCCTGTGCCAACACCCGGGTTAACATTTCGATTCCGGCTTTGGCAATGCCATAAATTCCCATAGCGGGAGCGGATCTTCTGGCGGCAAGCGAAGAGATGTTCACTATTTTCCCTTTCTGCTGGGCGCGCATTATCTGACCCGCCTTTCGTGAGCACAAAAAATGGCTGTTGAGATTAGAGTCGATTATTTTGTTCCACAACCCGGGGTCGGCGTCTACCACAGTGGTTATGATGTTCATTCCCACATTATTAATAAGCCCGTCCAGTTGGCCAAAATGTTTTAGCGTTTGATCGAAAAGTTTTTCAACGTCTTCGTTTTTGGCGACATGGCTCTGAACGGTTAGCAGTCGATTGCCGGCCCGAAATTTTTCGGCAGCCGAATCAAGCCCTTCCTGTTTTCTGCCGCAGATGACCACATTGGCCTTTTGATCAAGCAGCAATTGGGCAATATTAAATCCAATGCCTCGGCTTCCGCCGGTGACGACAAACACTTTGTTTTCAAGCCCGTAGTTTAACCGATACATCGTTGCCTTCCATCACCTATTCGGCGACATATAGCTTCTGGCCGGGATAAATTCTATCATTGCGCCAAAGTCGATTTAAAGAGAGAAAGCGGTCCAGGTCCATGTTGTGCTGTTTGGCAATTAGAGATGGACTGTCCCCGGGCTGGACTTCATAAGTGCTCAAGCCGTCAATTTTTGGTGGCAGCTCCTGGTTTTCAAATATGGTCAAAACCTGCCCTTTGTACAACCGGGTTGTGGATAAATGATTGAGCTGCTGAATCACTTTGGTTGTTGTTCCATATTGTTTGGCAATAGTCCACAGCGAGTCGCCCTTTTTGACCACATGAACGATGCTGCGGCCGTATTTGGGCTTCGGAATAGTTGCCGCTACATACCGGTATCCTCTCCGGGGGATTTTAAGCAATCGACCGGCAACAATATAGTTCGATCGGTGTAAATTGTTGGCACGCATGATACTTCTGATGCTCGTCCGATATCGCTTGGCAATCAATGAGAGGGTTTCACCGGGCCGCACGCGGTGATAACCATAAGCGGGTGCAGGAGGTGCGGCAACCGGAATTTTATCTAAATGAGCCAGCAGAATGTCACTTTTATCCAGAGGAACTTTGAGGGGATAGCGGTCCTCCGGGCAGATTTTATAACGCAGTTCAGGATTCAGTTCGCTGAGCACTTTTTCCTCTTCAGACGGACCTGCTTGGACATTGAAACCGTTTCATATTGGAAAGGCGGATCTACATCAGGTAAATTGAATCCGAACGTTTCCGGCTGATCTAGAATCTGGAGGATCGCTAAAAATCTGGGGACATAGCGAGCGGTTTCCCAGGGCAGGCGTTCATAAAGATCCCAGAAGTTGTCCAGATAATTTACGTTTTGATCGCGAATGACGCTTAGGACCTTTCCCTCACCGCAATTATAAGCAGCCAAAACAGTTGTCCAATCACCGAAAATTGCATGGAGTTCCTTAAGGTAATGGATTGCGGCCTGTGTGGATTTCATTGGATCCATGCGCTCATCTATAAATTTATCCCGCTTGAGCCCAAATTTGTAGCCGGTAGACGGTATAAATTGCCACAAACCCAAAGCCCTGGAGCGCGAGAGGGCTTTTACCTTAAAACCGCTTTCGATCAGCGGGAGCCAAGACAATTCTTCAGGAAGACCGGCTTCCTTCAGTGCGTCCACGATGTAAGGCCGATACCTACCCGACCGCCGGTATGATTCGATAAAAAACTCTCTTTCATTGCCCTTTGTAAAGCGATCGATTTCAGCCTGGACGTGTCTATTCATCACCCGCTGAATAGCGTTATGACTTCCGTTGACAACGATATTGCGCGAAGCGTAAATTTCCAGTATGCGCTTAGATATCGTATAGCGCAGATCTTCTTTTTGCTGGATGAATTTGGTTTGATCAGACGAATCGACTCTTAAGATCAATGCATAAGCCTGATCCAGTGCATCTAAGGCATTTTCGAGTTCTCCCTTTTGCCAAAAATCCTGAGAAACCTGGCATAGGTCAAGGGCTTCATCGAGCACAGGTTGACAATTTTTTGGAAAACCTGCATTCTTTTCATCCTGATTTTCATTCAGATTTTCATTGTCTTCAAATTTGTCTGCCGTTGACGACGCACCGGATGCAACTTCTTTTTCCTCTAAATTCGAATCGCTGATAGCTGTCGCGTCTGTTTGGGCATTATCTGAAGGGTTAAAATTAGCGGTAGGGCTTTGCTGAGTAATGTCTGGCTTTGAAGATTGGATGTTCTGAATGCTTTGCTGTTGGGGTATGCGCTGGTTTTGCAATAAATGTCCGCACGCCGCTAAAAGAATCCACATCCACAGAAGCAAAATTAGGCGTCTATTCATCTGCTCTTTCCCCGATTCCGATTATTTCTTATTGTATACCATTATTCGTTGGCTGAGTAAAATAAAAAGCTTAACTATTACTATCTATTATCGTTAATTTTAATTAAAACTTAACCGTAAACAGGGCGACAACACCTGTAGGCGGTCAGTCGTGACCCCAGCGTTTCGGCAACCGTTTCACCTGTGGGATGTTGTTGTATCGTTTTTCTAAAGGAAAATTCTTGAAAATACAATGAATTAATCATAACATATTATTTTATCACATGTGTTTAGAATAGATAGGACTAAAAAATAAAATTTTATAAAATTAACAGATAATAATGAAAAATAGGGAAAAATTGTAAAAATTAGCCTATAATTTAAAATAATCCGATTAAATTGGCTAATTTAACATATAATTGAATTTGCAATTTAAAAATATGGAGTCTATAAAAGTTAGTTTTATATGCAGGACTTCATCTCATCACTAATCAAATTTTTTCTAAAATTTAAAAAGTTAAGTTGTTAGGCCAGCGTAGCTCAGCTGGTAGAGCAACTGATTTGTAATCAGTGGGTCGGGGGTTCAAGTCCCTCCGCTGGCTCCATTCAAGAGTTCGGACATGATCAGTGAGCTGTAAATTGAATTCCCTGTCCGTATTCGAAACGATTTTTTCAAGGTGGGGTTCCCGAGCGGTCAAAGGGAACAGACTGTAAATCTGTCGGCGAAGCCTTCGGAGGTTCGAATCCTCCCCCCACCACCAACCTTAACTGAGTCGATTGTAGGAGATTTGCAAATTTATTTTCATATTTGTCATTTTGTATCCGTAAAATAAATTGCCGGGTATCCGGGCGGGAGTAGCTCAGTTGGTAGAGCTTCAGCCTTCCAAGCTGGATGTCGCGAGTTCGAGTCTCGTCTCCCGCTCCAAACACAATGCGCTTGCTTTTATTTTATTGGTGCTGTTCACTCGTCAAGCGCTCATGAATTTGCGGCCCACGTAGCTCAGACGGTAGAGCGCTTCCTTGGTAAGGAAGAGGTTCACCGGTTCGATTCCGGTCGTGGGCTCCATAAGCCAGAATATCACACCTGAACGTGTTTGCATGAGGCGGACTTTATCTGGTTTCAAACATAAGTAAGATTTTA
>JARRJQ010000209.1:0-12473 GCA_037388985.1 Desulfobacterales bacterium
CTGGTGGAATCGGCTTTCCACCGTTTGTATTGCTCCTCGATGAAGTCGGCATTCCAGGCAGTTGCTAAATCCATGACCGCGCTGCTTTCTATGTTTTTTGAACCCCCGCATTGTTTTTTGACAGAAACACGAGATGCTTATTTTGCTCAAAGGGCTTCCGGAACTGTGGTTTAATGAAGATAAACAAATATTTGTCCCAATCGATCATATGGAAAAGACATTTGGGTGTCAATTGCTATTTGATTTGTGAGGCGGATGATTTGCCCATGAGTCGTACAGTGATTAGATATTTGGGTTGATTGGTACCGAAGCTTATGCGTCAAATGCTGGCGGGGGTCGAATCTCAAATATCGGATCTTTGGTACCTTGAAAATCAGAGTGCCTTGTCAAAGTCTAATTTTCGTCTTAATTTATTTATCTTAAGAGGCAGTGACCATTTAACAAAGATGAGGTACGCAAGTGAAGCAAATTGCGTTAAGCGGAATTAAACCGACCGGGACATTGCATATCGGAAATTATTTGGGCATGATCAAACCGGCATTGGACCTGATCGAAAAATTTCAAACCCTCTATTTTGTGGCCGATTATCACGCCCTGACCACCCTAAAGGACAAAAATACCTTAAATCTGTATGTCTATGATGTTGCCGCTACTTTGCTGGCGCTGGGACTCGATACCGAAAAAGTCATCTTTTTTCGTCAATCCGATATCCCTGAGATTTTTGAATTGACCTGGATTTTAAACTGCTTCACCCCCAAAGGACTGCTCAACCGAGCACATGCATATAAAGCCGCTGTTGATGCCAACCTCAGCACCGGCAAACAGCCGGATGCCGATATCAATGCGGGACTATACAACTACCCGGTTTTGATGGCTGCCGACATTTTGCTCTATGGATCCCATTTTGTACCCGTTGGCCAGGATCAAAGACAACATGTTGAAATAGCACGCGATATTGCCATCTCTTTAAACAGCACCTGTGGTGAGATCCTGACGGTACCGGAACCGCTCATTCAAGAAAACGTGATGACCATACCGGGTATTGATGGCCGCAAAATGAGCAAAAATTACAATAACACCATTCCAATTTTTGCCGACGCGAAAGCCCTGCGCAAGCAGGTGATGCGAATCGTCACCGATTCAAAGCGCCCGGAAGACCCGAAAAACCCGGATGAGTGCAATGTGTTTAATATCTTCAAATACTTTGCGTCACCGGAGGCTATCGAGTCCAGGCGTAAAGTTTATCTCAAAGGAGGACTGGCCTACAGCGAAATGAAACAGCAACTTTATGAACTGCTGAATGAATTCTTCGGCGGTCGGCGGGACACTTACCGTCAATTGCTGGGCGATAAAAATCATCTGGACCGCATTCTGAGCCAGGGTGCTGAAAAAGCCCGGGCAATGGCCGGTCCGGTGCTGCAAAGGGTGCGCCGGGCGGTCGGAATCAGTCGGTGATGTCTGCATCACTGTTGGGTGATATTCTGGAGGATATAAAGTAATGTATTCGTCTAAGTATTTCAGCGTAAAAGGTTTCAGGTGTCAGGTGTCAGGGTTCAAGGACTTGTTCGACCGGTTTTATGCATCTTATTGGTTGAATGCGTTGGCTTTACCGAACGAACCAAACCATTAAACAAATAAAACGGTTGTCAGCTGGCTGACACCTGACACCCGAAACCTGAAACCATGTGCTTTTAAAATTGGAGACGCTCATTTTAGTGGAAGTTTAAATGAAAAAATTTGAGAGAGATAAAGAATGAAAAGAAACGTAGCGCAAAAATTAATCAAATCCCACTTGGTTCGAGGCCGGATGGAGCCGGGCGAAGAAATCGGTTTGAAAATCGATCAGACCCTGACACAGGATGCCACCGGCACCCTGGTGATGCTGGAGTTTGAAGCGATGGGTATTCCGCGGATTAAAACCGAACTTTCGGCCCAGTATGTGGATCATAATTTGCTGCAAACCGATTTTCGCAATGCCGATGATCATCTATTTTTGCGCAGCGCGTGTGCAAAATTCGGCCTCTTCGGCCTCTGGTACAGTCGGCCCGGAAACGGCGTCAGCCATCCGGTGCATATGGAACACTTCGGAATCCCTGGTAAAACGCTGCTCGGCTCGGACAGTCATACACCGTCTGCCGGTTCGCTGGGGATGCTGGCCATGGGTGCCGGGGGTCTGGAAGTGGCCCTTGCGATGGCCGGTGAGCCGATTTTTTTGAAGATGCCTAAAATTATGGGTGTCGAATTGACCGGCCAGTTGCCGGATTGGGTCAGTGCCAAGGACATTATTTTGGAGATGCTGCACCGCCACGGTGTGGATGGAGGGGTGGGTAAAATAATCGAATATTATGGGCCGGGACTTAAGCATCTTTCGGCCATGGATCGCCATGTGATTGCCAACATGGGCACTGAATTGGGCGCCACCACCACTGTATTTCCATCCGATGATACCGTTAAAGTTTTTTTGAAAGCGCAACATCGTGAGGCCGACTGGGTAAAGATCGTAGCCGATAAGGGTGCCGCCTATGATGAATATGATGCAATTGATCTTGGCAAGCTGGAGCCATTGATTGCACTTCCCAGCAGCCCCGGAAATGTGGTTCCGGTGCACGAGGTGGCCGGAAAAGAGATCTATCAATCTTATATTGGATCTTCGGCCAACCCGGGGCTGCGTGATTTTGCAATTTCAGCGCTCATCGTTGAGGGCCAACAGGTGCATGATCGGGTTTCCTATGATATCAATCCGACCTCGAGGCAGATACTGGAGAATCTGATCTCGCTGGGGTTGCTGACAAAGCTGATCCACGCCGGTGCTCGAATCCACCAGACCGGCTGCAACGGTTGCATCGGCATGGGCCAGGCACCGGCCAGTGGACGCATCAGTCTAAGGACGGTTCCCCGAAATTTTCCCGGACGATCCGGCACCAAAGAAGATCAGGTCTATTTATGCAGCCCGGAGACGGCAACCGCCTCAGCACTGACCGGCGTGATTACCGATCCGCGCGATCTGGGAATAGAATATCCCCGTTTTGCCGAACCCAAAAAAATTCAGATCAATACCGATATGCTGATGGCGCCTGCTGATCATAATGCGTCTATCGAATTGGAAAAAGGGCCCAATATTAAACCGCTGCCGCCCTTTGATCCGCTGCCGGACACTCTTCAAGGGCCCGCCTTGATTAAAGTCGGCGACGATATTTCCACCGATGAAATCATGCCGGCCGGAGCCAGAGTGCTGCCGTACCGCAGCAACATTCCGGAAATCAGCAAGTTTGTATTTAGTCCCGTTGATGAGCGCTTTTACGAGCGGGCCGTCACACATCGGCAACAGAACTTTTTTGTGGTGGCCGGTGACAACTACGGTCAGGGTTCCAGCCGCGAGCATGCTGCCATTGCTCCTCGATATTTGGGATTAAGAGCGGTGATCGCCAAAAGTTTTGCCCGTATTCACTGGCAAAATTTAGTCAACTTCGGCATTTTACCGTTGACTTTCAGCGATCCGGCTGACTGGAACCGCATTGATGCCAACGATACGCTGGTGCTCAAAGACGTGCGGCAGGCCTTAGAACAGGAAAAGAATATAACGCTTTTCAACGAGACGCAAAATCAGCAGATCGACACCAGCTATACGTTGAGCGACCGCCAGACTCAGATGATTTTAGCCGGTAGTTTAATTAATGTCATTCGAGAAAAATATAAAACTAAAAAGCTATTTCCTCAGCCATGAGGTTGTGATAAAAGGAAAGTGATCATGATTGACAAGGAAGAACTTTGCCAAAAGATTATTTCATTGTATCCGGATATTGGCGAATGCGGCATCGATGTCAACGTCGAATTTGATAAGGACCAAAACACCTGGGTGGTTGATCTGAAAAAGAACAAATATGAGTTGAAAACATTTCTGGAAGAAGGCGATGCTGAAAAGTGTATGGAAGGCAAACAGTGTGTCAGTCTCGGCATCGAAATCGCTCAGCTCAGATTCAATATCGAACGTATGCCGGCCAGGTAAACTATCTTAAAAATCGCGGTTTATCTTCGAGAACAGCGAAAAAAAGTTCCAAAGATGCTCCAAGGTTAGAAGTGCCTAAAATGAGCTAAAATGCCTAAAGTTAATAAATTCAATCCCATTTATAATAAAAGATAGAGCACCGAGCGGCGCAAGCAATACCATAATTTTAGGCAATTCAGAACATTTTTAATTTTAGCTCAATTGTCGTTAGCACTTTTTATGATTTCCCATTGAGCTTTAGATTCGATTTTGAGATAGGTAGTCGATTTGAAATATCGGAGAGAAAAGGATACGATGGGAACCGTTTTGGTTCCGCAACGCGCTTACTACGGACCCCAAACACAGCGGGCGGCCGAAAATTTCCCCATCGGCAATTTAAAACTCCCGATCGCTTTTATTCGGGCGCTGGCGTTGTTAAAAAAGTGTGCCGCCAAGGTAAATAAAGACCTCTCACTGCTGGATCCGAAACTCGCCGATGCGATTGCGGCGGCGGCCCAGGAGGTCATTAACGGAAAGTTCAACGATCAGTTTATCGTCAATGTGTTTCAAACCGGCTCCGGTACCTCAACCAACATGAATATGAATGAAGTGCTTGCCTGCCGGGCCAATGAAATTTTAAGCGGCAAAAAAAGCAGCAAATCCCCAATCCATCCCAATGATCACGTCAATTTAGGACAATCGAGCAATGATGTAATCCCTTCAGCGATTCATATGGCGGCTCTAGTGTCCATCCGTGAGCATTTGATTCCCTCACTTAATATGCTTCAGCGGTCCCTGGCAAAAAAGACCAACACATTCAAAAGCATTCACAAGATCGGTCGGACCCACTTACAGGACGCGGTTCCCATGCTTCTGGGACAGGAGTTTTCCGGTTATGCCCGCCAGATCAAATTGGGCATTAAAAGAATTTCCACAGCCGAAAGAACACTTTGCGAGCTGGCACTGGGCGGTACGGCTGTGGGAACCGGGGTCAATACCCATCCGGATTTCGCAGCCAGAATCATGGCCTTGCTTGGCACGCAAACAAAAATTTCCTTTAAGGAAGCGGCCAATCATTTTGAAGCCCAGGGAGCCCGGGATGCTGTAGTTGAAGCAAGCGGGGTTTTGAAAACGCTCGCCGTCAGCATGGTTAAAATTGCAAACGATATTCGCTGGCTGGCGTCGGGTCCCCGGTGTGGCCTCGGCGAAATCAACCTGCCGTCCTTGCAGCCGGGTTCTTCGATTATGCCGGGCAAAGTCAATCCGGTGATACCGGAAGCCGTTATTCAGGTGGCGGCTCAGGTGATGGGCAATGACACAACCATCATGCTGGCGGGTCAAGCCGGTAATTTTGAGCTCAACGTGACGTTACCGGTAATGGCTTATAATCTTTTACAATCAATCGATCTGCTGGGATCTGCAGCCGAGGTATTTGCCAAAAAATGCATTGACGGCATCAGCGCCAACAAGCAAACCTGTGCGGGCTATATCGAAAAAAGCCTGGCGCTGGCAACCGGCCTGGCTCCGAAGATCGGCTATGACCAGGCTGCGACCGTTTCGAAAAAGGCATACGAATCCGGTAAAACCATTCGGGAAGTTGTGCTTGAGGAAAAAATTCTCAGCGAAAATGAATTCGATGAATGGTTGCAGGGGCAGTTCAAAACTTAACCACGAAAGCAGGAAAGACCGAAAACGCGAAAATAACAAAAAGAATAAGGTTTCGTGCTTTTTTAATTTCGCCTGCCCAGTTAAACCCCTGCAAGTTTAACCGGGGTGTTTTCGTGGTTAGATTTAAGTTTTAAAAAGCTTTTGCCATTTCTTGGAAGAGGGGGACGTATATGGCCAGAAAGAAATATCAGATTAAGGCTGTCTGCCCGCAGTGCGGGTGTACCGAGTTGACAGTCCTTTCAGCCGAGGAAATCAAGAAAAAATATGGGAATGTCCCAAATTTTGATCTCGAATGCGGTGAGTGCATGTTAAAGTACACCGCCGAGATGAAGACCGCCTGTCCTGAATGGGATAAGGACTGCAAGCTGCAAGAATAGCTGAAATATTTATATTTCACCACAGACCTGCCCGCCTCGCCTGAGTTCGCCTCAGGCAAGGCGGGAGATCTGCAGTTATCAACAACAAATTCTTAGATCAGGGTGCAGTCAATGGCCGACGCCTCATGTCAGGATGAATTCAGGGGTTTTGCTCGTTTGAAGCTTTTCTGGGCACTTTCCAGAACGCCTCATGGGTTGTTGGATATGTGCACCGCTGCGTTGGCCGCCTTGCTGTGGCTGGATTATTTTCCCTCAATTAAAATAATCGGTTTAGGGCTGATTACCGTCTTTGCCGGCTATACAGCCGTCTATGCCCTCAATGATGTGATCGGTTACCGTTCGGATAAAATGAAGCTCCAAATGGGGAAGCTGCGCGAGATAGATGATTGCAAGGATCTCGATGCCATGTTTGTGCGGTATCCGATGGCCCGTGGGTTGCTGCAATTTAAAGAAGGACTTATCTGGGCGGTTGCCTGGGCGCTTTTGGCCTTAATTGGTGCCTACCTGTTGAACCCGGTATGTGTCTTGATATTTGTCGGCGGTTGTATCCTTGAAACCGTTTACTGCCTGATGTGGAACGTCAGCCCTTCGCGTGCACTTCTCAGTGGCGTCGTTAAAGCCGCCGGCCCGATCGCGGCAGTATTTGCCGTTGATCCGAATCCTTCGCCATCCTATTTGGTGGTTTTATTTTTTATTTTCGGGTCCATTATTCTGACAGTCATTTTATCGGGCCTCTTGCTGATTTTATCTACTGCCGTCTTCAAGCTTCCATTTATCATCGCCTATGCTTTTGTGGGGTTTTATTTCCTCCTGCTACCGACCATCAAACTTTATCACACCGAAGAAAACTCACATGCAATGATTCTTTTTAATAAAGCCAGTTATTATCCTTTAGCTCTGCTTGTATTAATTGCCGTCAAAGCAATTAAATAATTTACAGCTTCATCATAATCAATTTTTCCTTGACAAGCATGAAGGCAAAGAATAAATAAACCAATATTTACCTGCCGGCCGGCAGGGAGGCGATGCATGGATAAAAAAGAACAAATCTATGAAAAAGCCCTGGAGTTGTTCATTGTCAATGGTTATGATCAGACCCCTTTGTCACAAATCGCCCGCGAACTAAAACTTACCAAGGCCGGTCTTTACCATTATTTTCAAAGCAAAGAGGAGCTCTTATTTTCTCTTCACCAGCATAATATGAAAAAAGATTTCGTCCCGGTTCTGGAAGCGGCCGAGAAAATTTCTGATCCCGAAAAGCGGATCGGCTATTTTTTGAAACACTATACGATAAGGAGCCTGACCAAAAATGCAGGCGCCAAGGTGTTGATCCATGAAATCAATCGCCTGAAGCACGAACACAAGGAGATAATAAAGAAAACCTGGCAACGAGCGTACAATCTTATCTATGACGCGATATCAGAGCTGGAAAGCGTGGGCAAAGTCAAAGGGATAAACAAAACTTTTGCCACGTTTGCCGCAATTGGAATGTGCAGTTGGACTTTTTACTGGTTTGACTATAATCGCAGGGAAACCGGCAGCGAATTATCCGACACCTATGTAACTGTCTTCCTCAACGGACTGCTATCAGGTCGTTCGTCAACTTGATTGGCGTCTCCCCGGTTGCAGCTAAACAAACGCTGATTCAACGTCTTCGCTGATAATTGAACCCTATACATCTGTATACGGAACGAGCGATTACGTATTTTTTCATAAAAGTGAATGAAAGGAGAAAAAACATGGATATGAACGAGAAAAAACGGTGCCGAATGGCATTACTCGAAGAAAATTCATCAAAGTCGTGGGCTCAACGGGCATTGCAGTTGCCGGGGCGGGTTTACTGCCCAAGGCCTCCCGGGCGGCCACGCGAGATTATATCCTGATCGGCCATCCTATGTCAAAAACAGGCCCAATCGCTCCCTTTGGAGAGGCCGCTGCATTCGCGGATGAAATCGCTGAAAAGGAGCTTAACAACGCCGGAGGGATTTACATCAAAGATTTGGGGAAGAAACTGCCGGTAAAGATGCTTGCCATGGACACTGAAAGCAGCCCGACCAAGGCTGCTGAGATCGCTACGAAAATGATTTTACAGGATAAAGTGGATATTATTGTGGTGGCTTCAACCCCTGATACGACAAATCCGACGGTAGGTGTTAGCGAGAGGTATGGGGTTCCCTGTATCGGCTCGGTTCCATACGAGTCGTTCGCCGCCGGCGGGCCTTTCAAGTGGTCCTTCAATTACATGTGGTCCGTGAAACAAATGGCGGACCTTTTTGCGGGCATGTGGAATGAATTCGGTGATAAAACAAACAAGGTGGTAGGCGGTGTCTGGCCCAATGATCCGGACGGAATATCATTGGCTGCGGTTATGCCGAAGAAATTTACAGCCGAGGGTTATAAGGTCATAGACGTGGGCAGGCATCCTTACGGTATGCAGGATTACAGCGCGTTCATCAACACTTGGAAGAAAGAAAAGGTGGAAATCCTTACCGGCTCCCCCATTCCACCCGATTTTGCGGTTCTTTGGAGGCAATGCAAACAAATGGGATTTTACCCCAAAATTGCCACTATTGCAAAGGCATGCCTCTTCCCTTCGTCGGTTGAGGCATTGGGTGGAAATCTGGCGGAAGGTATTTCCGTGGAGATCTGGTGGTCACCGATGCATCCTTACAAATCGTCCATATCCGGGAAATCCTGCAGGGAAATGGCAGATGCCTGGACAGCAAAGACCAAAAAGCAGTGGAGCCAAATTCTGGGCCTGGATTATTGCGGAATAGAGATCGCAGTCGATTCGATAAAACGTGCCGGTTCGTTAGATAAAGAGAAAATCCGGCAAGCCATCTTCAATACCGATTTGGATACGATATTTGGCCATATTAAATTTAACAAAGAGTTGCACTGGGCCCCAACCACCCTGGCTGGAGGACAGTGGATCAAGGGTAAAAAATGGCCCTGGGAATTGCAAATCGTTTACAATAAAACGGCTCCCGAAGTTCCTATAACCGGGAAAATGATTTTTCCGGTGCCGAAATAGATCATAAACAAACCCCTCTCCGTCCCATTCGGAGAGGGGCAACGTTGTCCACCTGTTTGTGGTTTTATCCAAGCCTATCTCACTGTTTCTATCCTTCAGCGAATGGTCGGCCTGGAATTCTTGCTGTTTTTAAAACGATCTTCAGCTCAGGTCAGCTCTTTATCAGATCTATGTTGCCGCAGGATTTCAGTATGACGACAGACAATGACAAAGATCAAACAGACTCCGCACTGATGACGGTCAAAGTCAGAACCATTCTGAATCTAAAGAAGATTATCGGTTCCGGAGAAGTAACGCTTTCGATCCCGCCTGCAAGCACCTTGCAGGACCTTGTGGGCATCATGATCAAAAGATGGGGCAAAAAGCTGGCAACCCGGATGTGCGAACCCGATAGTACCCGGCCGCTGCCCTATATTCGTCTGATGATTAATGGTCGTGATATTGCGTTTTTGAATCGACTGGAAACTCAACTGCAAGAGGGCGACGAGGTTCTGATACTGCCCCCGGTGTCCGGAGGATAAAACCGCAACATCTCGCGTCGGCGAGCATTTCTGGTTGTTTACCGTTGCTCCCATGAGCGTTCCAAGGCCCCCACCGCCGTTAGACACTTCAAACGGCTGGCGACAACCATTGATTGACAGGCCAACGGCGATGTGTCAAAAGATCCGACATACAGTGCGAGATATACAACCATACCAACTGAGCAGAATGGAGGTAAACCATGTACAAAGGCGGATATTGCGGAAAGATTTTACGGATCAATCTTACGGAGCAAACCGCAACGGAAGAGCCGTTGCCCCTGCAAACAGCCAAGGATTTTATCGGTGCCGCGGGATTCGGGATTAAATATTTATACGATGAGGTTAAAGCCGGAGCCGACCCCCTCGGGCCTGAAAATAAGCTCATCTTTGCATCCGGCCCCTTTTCAGGCACGAGCGTTCCCTGCGCCAGCCGCATGGCTGTGACCGGCAAGTCACCCCTGACCGGTGCCGTGGGCATGGCGCTGACCGGGGGCTATTTTCCGGTTGAGCTGAAATATGCGGGTTATGACGCTCTGATCGTGGAGGGCAAGGCCGCAAAGCCTGTTTATCTGTGGATCAAAGACGGCAAGACCCATTTTAGAAGCGCTCAAAAGGTCTGGGGCATGCAAACCACCGATACCCAGCAGATCATCAAAAACGAGCTCAATGATCAGAATGTAAGAATTGCCTGTATCGGGCCCGCCGGCGAGAACCTGTGTAAAATCGCCTGCATCATTAATGAACTGCGGGCCGCCGGCCGTAAAGGACTCGGGGCGGTCATGGGCTCCAAAAATCTCAAAGCCATCGCCATCCGGGGCACTTCCAAACCCTCCATTGCCGACCCGCAGAAGTTGAAAGCCGCCCGCGCGGCGTTTGCCAAGGCCATGAAGGACAGTCCCGTGCTCTATCCCAGCTTCGCCAAACTGGGCACCCCGATGGTGGTCGACACTACCTGTGAGCTGGGGATTTTCCCCACTAAGAATTACTCGGCCACGGGTATATACGCCCCGGCGGATAAAATCGGCGTGGACGTCCAGAAAACCCGCAACGTGGGCAGCGAGCACTGCGCCATCTGTCCGGTGGGCTGCAGTCAGCTAAAACTGGCCAAGACGGAGCCTTACGCCGGAATACTGGCCGAAGGACCTGAATTCGAAACGATGTACAGTTTCGGAGGCGTCACCGGGGTAGATAACATCGATGCCATTATTGCCGCCGACCGGCTGGCCGACGAGCTGGGTCTGGATACGATCTCGGCAGGGGTAACCATCGCGTTTGCCATGGAGTTGTTTGAAAAGGGCCTGTTGAGCCGCAAAGACACCGGCGGTCTGGAGCTTAAATTCGGCAATCATGAGGCCATGATCACTTTGCTCCGGCTGATGGCCTTTCGCGAAGGAATCGGCGACCTGCTGGCGGACGGGTCCAAAGCCGCGGCCGAAAAAATTGGAAAAGACTCCCGACAATATGCCATGCAGGTCAAAGGGCTCGAACTGCCGGCTTACGATATCCGGGGGGCCAAGGCCCACGGACTCAATTATGCGACATCCTATACGGGTGCCGACCACAACCGGGGATATGCCTTTCAGGAGATCTTTGGAAATCCTGTTCCCTATGAAGTCGACCGCTTTGCCGCCGAAGGCAAGGGCAAGCTGACAAAGTGGAACCAGGACGTTCGCTCGGCGACCTGTGATGCCCCGACAATGTGCGCATTTTTACTGGATATGGCGGTGCCGGAGATTGCCACCCAGAATACGGCTGATCTCATGGAAGCCGTCACGGGTCTGGTTTTCACCGCCGAGGAGATCGAGAAAGTCGGCGAGCGGATGAACAATCTGGCCAGAGCCTTCAATGTGCGAGAGGGTTTTTCCCGGGATGACGATACGCTGCCGCAACGATTGATGACCGAACCGCTGAAAGCCGGTGCTTCCAAAGGACAGGTGATCAGCAAAGAAGACCTGAAGTTGATGCTGGATGAGTATTACACGGAAAGAGGCTGGGACGTAAGCACCGGGGTTCCGTCTGAGAAAAAACTGAAAGAACTGGGTCTTGATCATGTCATCGCTGATCTGAAATAGAATGCCGCCTGAGAGCGAGGCCAACTCCAGCCGCAAACGACCGGCAGCGACAGTCGGCCGTAACCGACACCGCGGAGGAAAACAGTGCTGCAGGCCGGTATTTTGGACGTTGAAACTGAACAAATGAATTGAGGTGCCAATGTGAATAATCAAAAACAGGAGCTGACTGACATTGTCGGTCCAAACAATGTTTTCGATGACCCGCAGATCCTGGATGAATATGCGCAGGATCGGAGTTTCGCTGTATCGATAAAGCCCTCCATGGTGGTCAAACCGCAAAACGCTCAGGCGGTTCAGCAAATCGTCCAATGGGCCAACCGGACGCAGACGCCGCTGGTACCGGTGAGCTCGGGCCCGCCGCATTTCCGCGGCGATACGGTTCCCGGTTCAGCCGGGGCGGTCATTGTCAATCTCAGCGGCATGAATCGAATTATCCGGATTGACCGCCGCAACCGAATCGCCATTATTGAACCGGGCGTTACATACTGTCAGCTGCAGCCGGCGCTGGCTGCAGAAGGCCTGCGGCTCACTCCGCCGCTGCTGCCCCGGGTAAACAAGTCGGTGGTTACCAGCCTGCTGGAAAGAGAGCCAACTCTGGTCCCCCGGTTCCAGTGGGCACTGCTCGACCCGTTGCGGTGCCTTGAAGTCGTCTGGGGCGACGGGGAGCTGTTTACAACCGGCGAGGTCGCAAAACCCGGCTCCCTGGAGGCGGAATGGGAGATGAAAATGGCCCAGGTGGGCCCCGAAGGCCCGGCCCAGGTTGATTATTACAGGCTTGTTTCCGCCGCCCAGGGAAGCATGGGCATCGTGACCTGG
>JARRJQ010000210.1:0-20420 GCA_037388985.1 Desulfobacterales bacterium
GACCTGATGCCTGTCGAAATGGCAGGGGCAGCCATGACCGGCATCAACTTTTTCAACATGATGGGCCCGGCAATTTTTCTCCAGGGGCTTGGAATTCTGATGCAGGCCTTACACCCCGAAGCTTCCCGCGGACTGGCGGCCTTTGACACCGCTTTTTTGGTGTGCATGGTGTCGCTTATCGCAGCTGCAGCGCTTTATAGCTTCACCACAGACAAAATCCCCATCCGGACGCCGCGGGATTAAGTCGTTTTTCACCACAGCGCATGAGGAGCGTCGTGCATACAGGCGTTTCCCGGATCGGTGGGCAAATTCTGTGGTTGTTATCTTAAAAGATCCGCTTTTTTGAGAATTTTTTCAATCTCGGATCTTTCCGGCCCGGAGGATGGCAGCAAGGGCAAGCGGGGATCACCGCCGAAGTAACCGAGCATATCCAAGGCGGCCTTCAAACCCGGCACACCATAGACCACGGTTACCGCCTGATTGACCGGAATCATTTTAAGCTGCAGCTCCCGGGCGGCATCCAGCTCATTGGCTTTAACCAGATCAAAAATTTTCACACAGGCTTCCGGAGCCACATTGGCCATCGCGCAGATACTGCCGGCACAGCCGATAGTCAATGCGCTAAACAGCACACCGGCGGTTCCTGCCATGACATTAAAGTCTTTGGCAACCCCGTTTAAGATTTCCCCGAGCTGAATAACATTGGCGGAGCTGTCCTTGAGGCCGACGATATTGGGGTGTTCGGAGAGCCGGGCGACCATATCGGCGCCCATGTTGATATGGGTAAACTTGGGCACATTGTAAAGCAAAATCGGAATCGGTGAATGATCGGCCAGCTCGGAGAAATGCTTGATCAACGCCGCTTCTTTCATCCGGCCGGCATAATAATGGGGGGTTACCACCAAAGCCGCATGGGCGCCCAGTTTAGCACAGTCTTCGGTGAGCCTCAATGTCTCAGTGGTGGATTCACATCCGGTCCCGGCGATAATCAGCATCTCATCCGCTGCGGCTTGCACAACGGTGTCAACCACCGCCAGCTTCTCTTCTTCAGAAAGGTAAACATATTCGCCGTTTGATCCCAGCACAACATAGCCCTTGAGGCCGGTGCGGTTCCATTTTTCGACATTGGACGCCAGTTTATCAAATGCTACCTTCCCCCCGCTAAAGGGCGTGGTAATCGGCGGAAATATGCCGTGAAAGTCAAGATTTGCCATTTTCTTTTTTCCTTTTTATTTTAAAGTAACCATTAACCTTTCGGTGTTTTTTAAATAAAGGTTTCAGGTTTCAGTGTTCAGGTGTCAGCTCTTGCTTCTGAAACCTGACACCCGAAACCTAACACTTATAGACTTGCTCAGTATGCTGCCTATGATCTGCCGCGGAGACTTTATGCATGAAGATGGGTCTGTGGCTATTTAACAAGTTCAGAAATATGACAGACCTTGGTGCTCAGGCCGTGTTTGCGCACGCCGTATGACAACTGTATGATACAGGCTGGGCAGGAGCTGACCAGCAGATCTGCCCCGGTTTTTTTCAAATTTTCCATTTTGCGGTCCAATACCTGCTGCGACAGCTCATAATGCCCAAACGCATATGAGCCGGCTCCTCCGCAACACCAGTCCGCCTCGGGCAGCGGCCGATATTCGACTCCCGGCAGCCGCCCAAGGATTTCAGCCGGCTCCTTTACAAGTCCCTGCCCCCGGGATGCGTGGCAGGGATGATGATAGGTCACGGAAAAAGCCGGATTCGAAGAAGGCGCATAGACCTCCATTGAATGAATCAACTGAACCATATCTTTGACCCGCGCGGAAACGAGCTCGGCTTTTTTAAGCTGTTGATCGTCTTCAGCAAAAAGCTGGCCGTATTTTTTCAAAAAGGAGGCACAGCTGGAGCAATCCGTAACCACAATATCAAACTGATCAGAAGCCAAAATAGACAAATTTTTAGCAGCAAGTTTCTGCGCTGCTTTCAAATCTCCATAAGTCCAGGCGGGCAGACCGCAGCAACAATTTTCCAGCACATAAACAATTGCGCCGATTTTTTTCAAAAACTGCAAAGTCGCATCGCCGGCATCCTGATTGATGATGTCGACGCCGCAGCCCACAAAATAACCGATGCGCAAAGATTGCCCCCGGCCCTGATGAACTCCGGTATGGATTCGATCCCGGTATGCCCGGGCGGGAAATCGTTCAACAATTTCATTGGCCTGCACAAAATCACGACCGAAAATTTTCAACAAACCCAGGGCTCCCGCCAGGTCCGCAACTCCGGTATTTTTACCCAGTGCCACCGTGCGGGCAGCCAGATGCAGCCGCCGGGGATAGGGCAAAAGCTGGTCAAAGAGCAACCGATGGATGGATTTACGGCCTACCTTTTCCAGATATTCCGAGCGGGCCCTGATGACCAAATCGGAGGTCGGGATGGCCGGAAAACAGTTGGCAGTGCAAGCACCGCATAGTAGACAATCAAAAAGAGGCTCTTCGATTTCCTGATTCCATTCCAGCCGCCCTTCAATGATTGCCCGTAAAAGGGCCAGGCGTCCGCGGGCGACTCCGGCCTCATGGCCGGTGGATCGGAATATCGGACAGGCCACCTGACAGAACCCGCAACGGTTGCAATGCGCAATTTCATCATAATATTTGGTGATGTCGGTAGGACTCATCTATTATACTTCTAATCAACTAATTTAAATAAAAAGTCTGTTCGTTGTTAGTGGTCAGTTGTCCGTTGCATAGGGTTCCGATTTTGATGCCAAGTGCTGTATGATTGGGTGGCTCAGTTGATAAAAAATCAGATCTGACTACGGACAACGAACCACAAACAACTAACACTGAGCATTTATGCTCAGACCTTTCCCGGCAGTCTTCCGGGGGCAAAGACATTGTGCGGATCCAGAGCCGCCTTGACCCGGTGCATGACCTTCCATTCCGGGCGCTCGCTGCCGAAGACATCGTGCTGCTTTTTAAAATGAAGCGGTGCCTTTTCCATGACCACATGGCCGTCCAGTTGAGCGCTGAGATCACAAATTTGATCCCAGACCCCATCTTGCAAATCCTCAAACCCGGCAAAAATGCGTCCGCACCCGCCATCCAGAAACAGTTTGGCTTTCGGCAGCCGGTCGTCGATTGCGCCAGTTGGCTGTAAACATTTTCAAAAATGCCATCCTGAACAGCGTAATCCATCCGGTCGTTTAAAGCCAAGCCCTGTTTTTCAAATAATCTCTCTGTTCTCTTAAGTTGTTCTTCAACGGTTTTATCCAATCCTTCGTATCCAACTGCCAATTCCCAGCTCAAGCGTTCAATTTCTGCATGGCTGCCATTTTGCGGAATAAGCACTACAAAGATCGGCATCACCCGGGATGGTATCAGCTCCGAAGCCAGATCCATGCAAACCGATAAAGACCCGCGGGTGCTGATTGCGGTGCACCGCTGAGGCATAGTCGCGACCCGGCAGGTCACTTCCGTAATTAAACCCAATGTTCCGGCCGATCCGATCATTATGCGCGTCAGATCGTAGCCGGCAACATTTTTAACCACTTTTCCACCGGTTGAAATTTTTTGTCCCGCACTATTAACAAAACGCAAGCCCAAAACCAAATCGCGAGAGGCCCCATAGTGCAGGCGCTCCGGACCGCAGGAAGCAAGCGCCATCACACCGCCGACCGAATGACCCAGAATCGAAAAAGGAGGCCGCAGAGGCAGCCACTGATTTTTCTCGGCTAATTGCTGTTGGAGCGTGCTGAGGGACACGCCCGCCCCCACGGTGATGACTTGATTGGATGGATCAAATTCGATGATATCGTTGAGCGTGGTGCTGGGTAAAGATTCACAATCCGCGTTGCACAGGTTGCCAAAATCACCAAAAGTTCCGCAGCCTGTCGCCAAAAGCGCCTTTCCATTTGATGCGGCGTGCCTAATTTTTTCGATTATTTCGGCTTCAGCCGTATTTCTGGCTGAGCCGCCGAAAAACTTCTGCCGGTAGTGCGCTTCGGCGCCATTTTCTTTCAGATCCGAAACCGGAATCACCTTGCCCGGATTCAGGAGTTTTTCAGAATCAAAAGCCTGCTGCAATCCTCGCTGGGCGGCAAAATCCGGCTCGGAAAATATCATCCGCATCGCCTCAATTTTTTCCAGACCCACACCGTGTTCACCGGAAATCGTGCCGCCCAGTTCGACACAGGCCTCCATGATTTCCCAGCCTGCTTTTTTAACCCGTTTCAGTTGATCTGCATCCCGGGAATCAAAAAACATCAGAGGATGCAAATTGCCATCGCCGGCATGAAAGACGTTGCCATGCTCAAATTTGTATTTTTTAACAATTTGCGCCACTCTGGTCAGTGCTTCGGGCAGCTTGGTACGGGGCACGGTACAATCGTTGACCAGATAGTTCGGTGCCAGACGGGCAACGGCACCGAACGCACCGCGCCTTCCTTCCCACAGGCGGTTGCGTTCTGTATCGTCCTTGGCCTGGTGAATATCACGGCAGTGATCTTTACGACACAGCTCGCTGATCTGCTCTACTTGGTTTTTGAGATCTGCTGGAAATCCCTCCACTTCAATGATCAGAACAGCCGCTGCATCCCTCGGGTAGCCGCACGCGTAACTGTCTTCAACGGCATTGATAATCGGTGCGTCCATCATTTCGAGAGTGGTGGGCACAATTCCGGCCGAAATAATATCCGATACCGAGCGGGCGGCATCGGCAATATCGTCATAGATGACCAGCAGGGTGACAATCGATTCGGGCAGCGGAAGGATGCGCACAATAACCTCGGTAACAATGCCCATGGTGCCTTCGCTGCCCACCAGAGCTCCTCGCAAATCATATCCGGGTGGATCGTAAGCAACCCCACCCAGACGAACAATCTCTCCGGTGGCCAGAACGACTTCCAGACCCAGAATGTGATTGGTCGTCACACCGTATTTCAAACAGCGCGGTCCGCCGGAATTTTCACCCACATTTCCGCCGAGGGTAGCCACCTTCTGACTGGCAGGATCCGGTGCATAAAAAACCCAGCGGAGCTAAGGCATTTTGAAGTTCCAGATTGGTCACACCCGGCTGCACAACGGCACAGCGCCGCTTTGGCGAAATATCGAGAATGCGGTTTAGACGCGACAGGCAGATGACCACCCCGCCTGAAACCATTACCGTGCCGCCCGACAGATTGGTGCCAAAACCGCGCGGAACAAACGGAATGCCGGCCCGTCGGGTAGTTTGAACCACTCGCGAAACCTCACCTGCATTTGCCGGGAAAACGACGACACCGGGTTGACCCTTGGCCAGAGAGGCATCGTAAGAATACAGCTCCGTTTGCGCGCGGGAAACCGATACGTTGGCGTTACCGACATTTCGGCGAAGATCATCGATAAGCAGGTTGGTAATCATGTTTTTTGAATATCGAATATCGAATAAGGAATGTCGAAGTAAAAAGTGTTTGCCGTTTCTAAATATTTCGACATTAATTATTCCTTGTTCGATATTCTGCGGTTCAATCCTGCGCAGTTATTTATCCGCTAGATTTATGTCGTGCGATTTTTCCGATTTAAGCCAAATTAAGCATTGAGCAGTGACATCGCGGCTTCCAGGCCCGCCGACAAATCGGTCTTGAAGCCCTGGATGGCCAGAGCCCGGCTGATGGCCGAAAGGAAAAACAGGACGTTTTCAGCCGATGAAGAATACCCCATCAGCCCGACACGCCACACCTGGCCTTTCAGGGCCCCCAGCCCGGCACCAATCTCAAGATTGAAGGTCTCCAGCAGATAGCCCCGCACTTTGGCTTCATCTACCCCATCCGGCACCCGAATGGTATTCAGGGTCGGCAACCGATTCTCGGGTTTGACCAGCATCTTCAGCCCCATGGCCTCTACGCCGGCAACCAGCGCTTGATGATTTTTTAAATGGCGCCCAAAACGGTTCTGCAGCCCCTCTTCTTCAATCAGCAACAGTGCTTCCAATAATGCATAGTTGAGTGTACTTGAGCTGGTGTGATGATACACCTTGGATGCCCCCCAGTACTGGTCTAACAGGGTAATATCAAGGTACCAGCTGCGAATCGGATGTTTGCGGTTCTTGGCGGCCTGAATTGCCCGCTCGCTGAAGGTTACCGGCGCCAGTCCGGAAGGCGCTCCAATGCATTTCTGGGAGCAGCTATATGCCGCATCCAGCCCCCATTCATCGGTCTTTATTTCAACACCACCCAGTGAGGTCACCGTATCAAGCAGAATCATGACGCCATGCTCTTTTGCCAGCCTGACGATTTCCTCCATCGGCTGGAGAACGCCGGTTGAAGTTTCGGCATGAACCAGGGTAATGACCTTATACGCTTTGGCTTTCAGCGCCTTGGCCACCTTTTCGGGGTCAGTCGGCCGGCCCCATTCACCCTCGATTACCGTTACGTCGGCCTCTTGACGCTCGGCCATTTGCCGAATTCGGTCGCCAAAATAACCGTGTACACATACCAGAACCGGATCTCCGGGTTCCATCAGATTTGCCACGCAGGCCTCCATTCCTGATGTTCCCGTTCCCGGTGCTGCATGGGTTACTTTATTCTGTGTCTGGAATACCGAGCGCAGCTGCTCGCCAATCTGCTCCAGTGTTTTTAGATAAGCCGGGTCCATGTGGCCGATTACCGGTGACGTCAGGGCCCGATATACCCGCGGATGGATATCAAGGGGGCCAGGTCCCATTAATTTTCGCAATGGTGCTTCAGCTGGACTAAATGTCATTTTTCAACTCCTTTCTTTAGAAGTGGTTTCAAAACCCCATCTAGCGTCCGGTAGCGGCGTTGTCCCGCGGATTGCTCTCGAACGCAATTTGGGGTTTTGAAACCACTTCTGGTTTTGATAGGTACTTTAAAAAAGTTACATATATTCAATATATTATAAAAATACCGGGTGTTCCCATTATGTTGTAATCATTTCTGAACGATATAGCGTTTTAAAAGAAATGAGTATAAAGAGTTGCAGGCTGGGTGTCAATAAAGAGTGCTCCGGTTACTTTTAACCCTGTGCAATCCAATACCCAGGATCGCACGAAAATATTTTACAAAAGACATTTAATAGATTAAAGGGCTATGATCATATTATAGATGGGTGCAATGCAATGGAAACATTAGATTACCTGCCGGTAGAAGTGGACCTGAAAGAGGTCAGAAGAATCCTGCACCTGGATCGAAACCGTGATCTTCAATTGCTGCAGCGTTTGATCGATACGGCCACCTCGCTGATTAAGCCTAAAGCGGCCTTTAAGCTGTGTTATATAGAAAAAAAGTTGAAAGGTGCGGTCTTTGTCGACGGCATGCGTCTGAAAAGCAAGGTGTTGCGCAAAAACCTGGATCCGGTCGAACGTCTTTTTCCTTATGTGGTAACCATCGGCGCAAATCTGGAAAAAGCAATCCGCAGGATCGACCATCCACTGGAAAAATATTATTTGGATGTTATCGGCAATGTGGCGTTAAGTGCTGCCCGCAAACATCTCCACGAGCATCTGTGCACAAAATTCGCTCTCGGCAAAATTTCGTTCATGAGTCCCGGTTCGCTGCCGGACTGGCCCCTGGAAGCCCAGAACCAGTTGTTTCAACTTCTTGCGGATGTTGAAGATGCGATCGGTGTTCATTTGACTCCTTCGCTGCTGATGATACCGACCAAGTCCGTATCCGGAATTTATTTTCAAACCGAAGTTTCTTTTTTAAGCTGCCAGCTGTGTCAGCGGGGAAAATGCCCCGGCAGAAAGGCTCGCTATGATGAAAAGCGGGCCCGGGAATATGGCATTCTGGATTAATTTTGAGATGGCTGATTTTAAAAGATGGAATTTGCGCGGCTACTCAATCACTTTGTAAACCTTGTCGTTTTCGCGAACCCGCTCCTTTACTTTCACCCCGATAAAATCACCGGCTTTCGCCTCTTCAACGGGCTGATTGTTCACCTGCATGCTGGCCACCTGATCGGTAAAATCCGTGGTATGGCCGACGTATCTTAACGTATCGCCCTTTTTGACGGTTCCCCGAGTCACTTTCACAGCCGCAACGCCGGGCTGGGCAAAAAACTTTTCGACAACACCAACGAGTTCTTCTTGAGCCATTTTAGGCCTCCTTAAAATAAAGGGTTGTCTGGTTAACCGGTTGGCCGCTAGTTATGTTTATTCGTGATGAACCCATTTTAAATAAATTGATTTTTTTCCTGTGACCGCTGGGCTGGAAATCAAGCGGGAGGCTGCCGCAGGAGTTTCAGGCGCTCTTTGGCAAAATCGTATTCCAGCCAGGTGTCGAGAAAAGAACCCAGCGCCTCTCGATAATGCTTAATTGCTTCCTGCTTGTCGCCGCTTCCTTCCGCCCACAATCCCAGCGCCGTTTGAGCGGTGATTAGATTTTCAGGGCTCTCTCCGGCCTGCTCCAATAGTGATTTCTCAGTCTGGTTGCCCAAAAGATAATCACAGATCGTCAGATACCACGGATCCATAATTTGATTCGCAAATGCTTCAAGGCTTGCCCGAGCCTCGTCTTTGAGGCCCTGCTTATGCAGAATTCCGGCTTCCAGAATTCCCAAACTCATCCGATCTGAGTTTTGGCGGCCACCGCCATTTAAAAACTGGCGGATATATTCGAGTGCCTGTGACCAGTCTTCATCGGCCGCGCTGTAAAAAGCCAGGGCAACGAAGATTTTGCGATTATCCGGATAAATCTCGGCTATTTTTAGCAGAACTTCCCGCTTTTCCTTTAACGGCACGGTCTCATCCACAAATTTAGTCATTAAAGGGGTCAAGTCGGCTTTAATCTTTTTGTACTTCTCTATATTCTCTTTAACGCTCTTATTAAAGGCTTCGATGTCTTCGTTGTATTTTTTCCACTGACCTTTAGTCTTCAACACGTTTCGGCGCCGCTTTTGCACCGGCTGCCAGCACCGCTTTTCTTCAAAGTTTTTCCGCACCTTCCCAATCCTGGTGTTCGGCCCGGATAAGGCTGACGGCATAAAAAAGCGCGCTTTTTTCCGTCGCCGTATGCCAGCTGTCTAAAGCCGATATTTCATCGACCAACCCTTCCAGGACCCGGACCATATGTCCCTGAAATTCCGCCGGCGACCGCCAGTCTGAAGCCAGCAATTGCTCGCGGTAAGAACTGCTTGCGCCTTCGCCGGCCAGCCAGTCGATTAAAAACAACATCAAGCGGGCTTCCGGATTTTCTGCGTCCATGGAAAGGGTCCGGGTAAAAAGGTCCTGGGCACCCCTGTTATCCCCGGTGCAATAATGTATCATGGCGGCTGCCATGATCATCTCCGGCTGCGGGTTGCTTTTGAGCTGCTCGTCGGCCATGGCTTGGGCCTCAGCCCACAGGTCCTGAGCGGCTTTATCCTTAATTTTTTCAATCGTATCGTCTATCGAAAAATCCAGTTCCCCATTCCACTTGGCCTGGCCGGCCTTTAGTTCTTCTAGAAACGCGGCCGCTTGGGTAATCGGCAACACCATACCCAGATCCCAGCGGGGTGTTAGGGTCAGCATTAACCCCTGGTCGACATCCATGGCGACACCGGCTGCAATCCCGATAACTTTGCCCCTGGTATCAATAAATGGCCCCCCGCTGTTGCCACCATAAAGAGAAGTATCAACCTGAAGCATATTTTCAAAAGAACGCCGTACATTGCCACTGGTTACGCTGGCGTTCACCGTGTCCGCCTGGGTCCGGCTGCCCAGGGGAAATCCGATCGTAATCAGTCGCGAAAGCTTGGGAACACTCTGGGGATCCAGTTTCACATCCAAAGGCAATGGAACAAGTCCTTTGGGCACCTTGTCAATTTTGATAACGGCAAAATCATCCTTAAGCGGTGAGGTGATCAGCTGACGGGTTTGAACCGGTGGTTTGGGCACACCGGCGATTACCAGGCGTGGCTCAGATTCTGTGCTGTAAGCATTATCAATAAAGTAAACATCGTTCAAATCCGGGCTTTCAATCAAGCGAGATACACGGTTAAAAGCACGGGCGCCTTCAAACCATAAATAGATCCGATATTTTAATTTGGGGGTCTTTTCAAGCTGCATGAAGTGCTGGACGGCGGTTAACAAATTTGCGTCTTCCAGCCAGGGACACACTACATGGCGGCTGGTCAACATATAGCCTTCGCTGTCCACCAAAAATGCCGTCCCCTCGGCCAAATTGCGATACATTTTTTCATTGTCGATATCCAGCCAATACTCCACCAGTAAAAAGGCAATCGAGGGAGAATATTGATTGGCGTAGGCTTCAAGACGGTCTTCGAAATCACCTTTTCGTTGGCTGAGTTGAAACCAGGCCGCAAGGCCGGCAACCGATAAAATGATGATTAAGACGGCCAGCACACTGATTCGATTTTGGAGTCCTTTAATCGTCAACTTTCTGGCTGCATCCACCGCCGGACCGAGTTTTTCGTCCTTTTCGACCAGTCTTTCTTTGATGCGGGCCAATGAAACGGCTACCTCGGCCATGGACCGCGGCCGAATATCCGGATCATCGGCCAGCATGACTTTAAAAAGAGCCTTCGCCGCCTCCGGTAAATCAAGTTGATCGGCTTTGGTCAAAAAGTCGGTCGTCTCCAAATCGGTTGAAAGCAACTCGACGAAAATTTTACCCAGAGACCATATGTCACTGGTGAAATCAAGGGGGCGGTGGTTAATAATATCCGGGTGGCAGTTGAGCAACTTCTTAAGCATCGGACCGGGGCGGTCGAGTTTAGGGTCGAAAAACCGTGAAAGCTTATAGTCGATTTTGACTTCAAGCTTTCCGCTGTCAGCTTTGACCAGCATGATGTCGTTTAAAATGAGGTGGGGAATAAAGTAGCCTTCCTGATGCAGTACTGTCAGGATGGAAGCCATCTGAAAAATCGACTCCGGATTGAGCAGTAAACAGGCGGATCATGACCATCTCTCCGGTTCGTTCCCTGATCGCCCGGCAAAGAAAACTGGCATATCCCTCGTGCAGGATATCAACAATGCGGTAATCGTCGATGTATTTTCGGCCTTCGCCGATTTCGTTGCCACAGGCCGGACAAAGGCTGATCTCCTCGGCGACCGGCTGGTCGCATTTTGGGCAGAGTCTCATAATTTTATTTTAAAATACGGAAGCGTCGATGGTTTAAAGGCGCGCAACAGAAAACCGGACAAAAATGAATTGCCGGTAAAAAGTTTACTTTCGTTTATCCGCATGCGTCAAGCTCCGGATGGATAACCTTCGGGGCCGAATATATCAAGGCAAAATAGGAATAAAGAAGAATTCGGTTTGGCTGCAAAGAATGATAGATTAAATATTTCTATATTAATCAATATATTATAGGTATTTTAAAGCCAACTGTCAAGCGCATAAAGAACCGGGTTGCCCCGCAAAAGAAAAAATTTTGCGGTGAGCAGCACAATAATTGTTTTAAGATATTTAATGCCGATAAACAGATAGGCTCATCGATTCATTCAGTGGGAAAAAATCCGGCCGATAAAGGTCAGCAAAAGCCTGTATAACGGTAGCATTTTTCTCCAGAAAACAACCGGCCGCAGCAGATAAGAAAGAGAATGGTTGTATAGCTTTTTTAAGATGAATTGCAGATCATCTCCCCCGAGTAATTTCACAATCAAAGGATTTTGGCTGTTGAGCATGTCAATCAATTTTTCGTAACCCTCGTTGGATAATCGCTCAAACAAACGGCGGTTGACAACAGATGCCTTCAGGGGTTTTAGCATATCCGCCCGCCACCGGCGGTTATAGTCCTCATTTTTAATAATACTTTGCGCCGCATGATATCCGGATTTAATCGCATACAGCATACCAAATCCGGCAAAACAATCCTGAAAAGCGGCTGCTTCTCCAATAAAATAGCGGCTGTTTATTTTAGCATTTTTCAGAAAATACAGACTCCCTGGAGCAGCGAATCGATGCTTTATGGCGGTGACTTTAAAATTTAATATTTCTTCAAATCGTTTAACGGTAAGATCAAACCGCGCTTTATGGTCTTTTCTGTTTGTCGGGTTGATCGAAGCAATCTCTCCAATGTGATCGTTAACGATAAAATACGAGTAAATTTGAAAGGACAAATTGTCATCAAAGAGGGTAATTGCTTTATCCGGATGGTCAAAAGGAAAGGTGATGCCCAGGATGATAAAGGTCGGCTTCTTTATGCCTGTGGCTACAATATCCGCGTCATCAACAGTGAGTTTCGAATTATAGATGATCGGAATTTTCGCCTCTGTCGCCTGTAGCTCAAGCGCATGATCAAATGAATCTTCCAGCGGCCCTCTTTTTATCAGATACATCAACGGCTGTGACGACCTCTTGAGGCAGCTCTTTAAGCTTGGACTGATTAATTCCATGGTATACCATGGTTTTAGATAAAAATTCGTTTCAATGTTTAAGCCCCGCAGAATATCAAGGGCATCTTGTTCAAAGGTCCAGTTCTCTAAAAATTGAAAATCATGAGTGTGTTTTCCACAGAAGCTTTTGCGCTCGTAAACTTCAACGTCCACACCCGCGTATTTCAAATTTATGGCTGCGGTCAATCCGGAGATTCCGCCGCCCAGAATTTTTATAGTCTTCATTTTTACCGGATGATGGAAACGGTTTAAGAAAAAAGCGTGTTAGAAAATATCAGATTCTGGATTTAAAATACAATACAGCGCGGATATCTTAATTCAAACCGACCTAGGATTCAATACTTCGGCCTTAAAATTCCACCGTGAAGGCAGGCGCCTGGTCTAAAAGTCAGCCGTAACGAGCAACTTTTTAGGTGTCGGGTTTCAGAAGGTGTCAGGCACAAGAGCCTGAAACCTGAACACTGAAACCTGACACCTTTATTAAGCGTTAGATGATTAGTTAAGACAACTGCTGAATATTGCACTGGAATTGGGCAATGGTTTTCTTTTGAGATTCGGCAAGCTGCATAATGGTATCCAGCTCATCATCGGTATTTCCCCGAGCCAGTCCGGCGCTGATGGAAAATTCAAAACAGCGCACCTCCGGCTTGATCTGTCTGGCGGCCTCCTCAATGCTGACCAGTCCGTTTTGCCGAAAATCCCTGGCAAAATTTTCTAAAATGCTTTGAGCCTCATCCAGATCCGAAAACGGCAGGACGGTGCTATACTGGTTGATCGAGCGTCGCGAGGAAAATCCTCCCACCGCACCGAAGTGCTTATTGATATAAGCCCCCATGGTTCGAATGCCGCTCTGAGCGGCTTCGTGGCCCAGATGCGCAATCATGCTATCGAGGTCTTCAAGTGTAAAGACCACAACAGCAAAATTGTAGTTCCCATTGTTGTGCGCCAGATCCGTTTGGTATCGTACCTTAAACTGGCGCCGTGAATACAGGCCGGTTAACTCTTTTTGCAGGTTTTCGATGCTCTCAATTATCTCATTGTAAAACGGATGTTCAAAGTCCTCAAACGCTTCGGGGCTCCCTTGAAAAACAATTTTTTTGTCATAAAGGGCCAAAATACGATTGGAAATGAAAAACACATCGGGAATATCGTGACTGATTAAAACAGCGGTAAAGCCGAATTTTTTCTTGTATTCAGCAATCATTCCCAGGATGGCATTCCGTCTAACGGGGTCCTGGCCGGTGGTCAATTCGTCAAACAGCACAATTTTCGGATCAGTCACCAGGGCCCGGGCCAGGGCCGTTCGTTTTTGCATCCCCCCCGATAACTCCGAGGGATATTTGTGAGCCACATCGGTCAGTTCGGTCTGCTCAAGCCGGGCCATTACCCTTTTTTGAATTTGTTTTTTGCCGAGATCGGCGGATTTGATCAAAGGCATGGCCACATTTTCATAAACCGTCTTCGAATCAAAAAGAGCATTGTTCTGAAACATGTAGCTGACCTGTCCAAGATAGGCATTCCATTCTCTGCGTTTCATTTTTTCGATCGATTTTCCGCGAAATAAAACGCTGCCTTCGTCGGGTCTCAACAGGCCGATGATATGCTTGAGCAGGACGCTTTTGCCTTCACCGCTTTTGCCGATGATCGTGGTAATTTCTCCTTCGGGAATTTGCAGATTGACCCGGTCCAGAACGGTGTGCTCACCAAATCTCTTGGTCACATTTTTAAATTCGATAATAGGTAAATTGGCCATAGCGCCTTTGATCGTTCTATGCGGTTAGAGAAGCAGTTTGTCGGACTTTCTCTTAAAATCGGCCGGGCTGCCCCGCATCGGTTGAATACGAATTTCTTATAATCCTATCCTAATCACAAAATAAACGCGTGCAAGATGCGAGACTTCTGGAACCATCGATTTTAAAAAGCGAATTACTTCCAGTGAAGTGTTTGATGTGAAGGAGGGAAAAATATCTTCGGCTAACTTTTCTTGGAGGTAATCGTCTGAAATGAAGATATTTGCTGCCTGACTTTTTTGCCGCCATAGTTCCCGAATTCGGCGGTCTTCCGAATAACCCGATGACAGGGTATGATAAATGAAACCGGATTACTGCCAACCGCATTGCCAACAGCGCGAGATGCTTTGGGCATTCCGATGTGAGCCGCCACGCTTTCATAGGAAACCACCGCACCCATGGGAATCTTGATCAGCGCTTCCCAGACTTTGATTTGAAAATTGGTACCGTTTAGGATCAGATGAAGGGGTGCCGGAGTTTTCTTCTCTGATGGGCTGAAAATCCGTTTTATGAAAGATCGCGTCGATTGCGGGTCTTCAACCAATTTTGCATTAGCCCATCTATTTTTTAAGTCGGCGAAAACCGGCTGCCGGCCATGGTTTTGAACAAAGCTTAAACCACAAATGCCCCTGTCGGTTTTGGCCAGCATACATTCGCCGAAAGGAGTGGCATGATACCCATAGGCAATTTCAAGCCCTGCGCCTTTGGTTTTATATTCCCCCGGTGTTACCGCTTCACAGGTAACAAATAAATCGTGCAGGCGGCCGAGGCTGGTCAGCCCCGATTCGTAAGTAACGTCTAAAAGATTAATTGATTTTTCCAGCAGCGTCTTGGCGTATTCTTTGGTTAAAAATTGCAGAAACCGTTTGGGGCTGATGCCCACCCAGCGGGTAAACAGGCGCTGAAAATGAAATTCGCTCACGTGAATATTGCCGGCAATTTCTTTGAGACTCGGCTGTGAGTGAAAGTTTTCAGCGATAAATTGGATGGCCTTTTCGATGCGCTTGTAATCAATGGATGCCTGGGAAAACACTTCGGTTTTCATAAAATTTCCCCCTCATATAAAATTTATTTCAAATTAAGCCAGATAAAATAACCTCGCCACCCGATTCTTGCTGTTTTGGACAATGGTTAAGAAGTCTGTTACCTAATTTTCATTCATTTTTTCCACACTATCTTGAATTCTCGAGGCTCGGCAAACAATCTAATCCCATTAAATTTATTAGAAATTTTTATTTTCCGGTCTTTTGCACACTTTTTGCACCCCTTAACAGCAACGAAGATACGAAACGGGCGATCACAAGATAAAGTCGGCTGCTGAATTTTTGGAGGGTGCCATTAATCAATGATCATCAAATTTAGAAAGCAGATAAACCAGATATGATCTCGACATTACAGCACTCGTTTAAACTGAGAAAAGAATACATCGAACCAACCGCTGGTCTAAAAATGAGTGATTATGAAGTTATCGCTCGACTGTATTTTCTAATAAACACCCTATCTGAAAAACAGCAAATTGATCTGTTCAGGAAATTTCTGAATGGCAGCACGTCCAACTTTTTATTGAAAATGTGCATTGATATGTCAAAGGAACAACGGTTCATATTCATGAAACATCTGCAAGAAATGCAGCCTGAAAAAGATAAGCCGGATAGAAGAGTACATGCCAGAAAGGATTGCCTGATCAATGTCAGATTTAAAATTCGGGGCCAAAAATTCAATAGTTATATTTTAGATATCAGCAGCTCCGGCGGTTTTATCGAAACCAGCGAATCGTTTTCCAGCGGTTTAAAAATGCTGCTTGAGTTTTCTTGCCCCCAAGACCGCCAGCCGTTAAGATTGATCGGTGAAATCGTTTGGGCGGACCCCCGGGGAATCGGGGTTAAGTTTCACCATTTAACCAAAGATCAATCGCAGATATTGAAATCCTTTACTGAGAAAACCGAAGAAGTTCTGGAAATCGCCAGCTAGCCCTGATGGTTGATTGGTTAAATCGCTCGTAAAAAAGAACAAATGCCTTTCTATTTTACTATTTAACTACACTTCGGATCGCCTCGCTGATGACATCCCTGCTGAATCCCCGTGAGTATAAAAACCGATACCTCCTCGGGGTAGTTTTCCAGCAGGAGATTTTCGACCCCAGCGCCGCCCAGGCGTTTCTTTTTTAAGGCCATTCGAACATACCGCCGGCCAAAGCACTTTCGTTTAAGCTGTAAAATATACAGCTGCGCAGTTCTAGGATCATTGATGTAATCCAGACGTTCACACTCCGCAATCACCGTATCAATGACTTTCCTCGCAAAGCCCCGCTGCCGCAACTTCTGTTTCAATTCATATTTCGAATGGTCGCGATTCGTAAGGATTCGAACCGCTGTGTTCATGACCTGCTGTTGGCGGGGTGTTTTCGCAGGAGTCGAAAAATTCTGTCTTTTGTCTTCGGTCATCTGACCTCTGTCATAATGGCGGCAACCACGGACCTTGGACCTGATAGCCATCGGCCAACAGCAAGCGGCTCATGCCCCTCAGGTGCGGCGCCCCCAGGAAGGCGATCACCTGCCCCTGCTCAAGCTCAGTGCGCATCCGCTGATGAAAGATTTTATCGCGTTCATTGATCACCGAATGATGCCGGCTGGGAAATCGCACCCGGGTGAATTTCAGCTTTTCTAAATCGCCGTCCAGATAACATTGAACATATTCCCGGGCAAAATCCTTCCAGCGAGCAACCTGGTTCAGGAAGAAAATAATGTTATCATGCGAAATGTTTTGCAGAACTTTAATCTGCTCTTCAATGGTTTCAAGAAATACGATCTGCTTTCCCAATTCGGTGGCGATCTGATAACCTTCCAGATCAACGGAGTATTTCCAGCCAATGCGCTTGAGGTAAGCGGACCACAGGGTAAAAAATGCCAACCAGGGCTTCATGCCTTTTACCATTTCATAGGCGGCATCTTTTAAATCAAATTTGCAGATAGTTACCAGATACGATGAGTGCCTGGCCTGGCAAACCGGGATCAACGCGCTGGTGATGCCGTCGACGATTTTATCGTCCAGCTCGTTAAAAATGTGATAGGAATTTTCGTTGTCGATGCCCGCCTCCCGGACCCGGGCCATATTGGCATCATCCAGCGGGCCTTCAAACATCACGACGCGCGCATTTTCCAGGTGTCGCTGAAGTGAATTTCTAAAGCTGTAAGGAAAAAAATGGGCTGTGCCGACAAGATGTGACAGCTTGCCGTTTTTCTGCACCTCCCAGATCATTTTTAGTTCTTTTTGTTTAAATTTGTGGAATAACATCTAATCCTAAATATTTATCACGAAAGCACGAAAGGATAAAAATACGAAATAAAATCGCTCTAAATCAGCAATCCTTTGGAATATGAAATAATCAAATAAAAATTCGATCTTTAAAAAATCTTTCGTGCTTTCCGTTTTTCGCCTGCCCGGTTAAACCTTTAAAAGTTTAACCGGGAGGTTTTCGTGATTGTAAATCCTATTGTCTAAACTTTGTTAATGACAAAATAGTTTCAAATATAGATGGCTTTTTGAAAGCCAGTTCACACATTTCATATCGACGGGCGGGAACCCCGCCCCATTTTTCCTTGAAACGACGAACACCCGCATTCACCCCCAGGCCAAGATGAATATAATGCTTGTCATATTCAAGGCTCAATTTGATCAATTCAAATAATAAAAGATCCGATGCCCCCAGAATATAATTCTTTTTTGAATGGCATCCAATGATGTAATTTGAAAAATGCACCGCTTCAATATCGACAACATAAAAAGCGCACAAATTATCTTCCGAATCCCAGGCATTGAGCACAAATGCCTTATCGGTGCCAGCGACGAATTCAGGCATTTTGAAAATTAACTGCTTAACCCGCTCCGGCGGTTTGGCGCGCTCAAGAAACTCTTGCATCAGATCCCGATGCGCATCCTGCATATGGGAGGTCGCTTCCACCCTCAACTCCCGGCGGGCCTTTTTTAAATTGCGCTTTAGCGCACTGTTGATGATCGGCATTTGGGCCTCCAGCGTATAGTATACATCTGTCTCACTTTGCCGGCAGGTTGAAGCAAATGAGGGCGGCAGCTCCGGCGCAACCAGTGAAATGAAATCGGGGCGGAAAAGGCTCGCTGCCCGACACACAGGTGATCAAGCTGATGCAATGCTCCGGAACATATGCATGTTCCAGAATATACGTTTGTTCCTCAGCGGTAAGCATCGTCTGTCAATTGAATTAATGAGCCACAGACCCATCTTCGCTCTGGTGAGCTTCGGTCTTCGCACGCGCGAGCTTCGCCCCGACAAGACGCCGCGGCAGGCCATACACAGATCCACCCAGCGTAAAATAAAAAAATTTCCCCCCTCTGTGTTCTCTGTGTGCTCCGTGGTTAAATAAAATTCGAATGAATTCTGTCTGAATGTTACTTTGATTTACGCATCCTGTTATAATACTCAATTGTTTCTTCGGGCAATCTGGAAATTTCCTTGCCCGAAATCAGGGCAGCATAATACATCTTTGAAACTTTTTCCAAAAGTTCTGTATTTTTCCAGGCGTGGTCAATATCACGGCCTAAATTCAGGGCGCCGTGGTTTTGCAGAATATAACAATGACAGCGATTGCTTAACTTTTTGATTACATTTTGAACCAGATCCTGACTTCCTGAAATCGCATATGGAACGGTTTCGACCACCGGCCCGAACTCCTTGGTTTCTTCATCGAACAGGGGGGGAATCGACTCGCCAATTACCGCTAATATACTGGCATACGTCTGGTGTGTGTGAACAATGGCGTTGACATCGGGACGGTGCTGGTAGATCCCGATATGCATGGCTGCTTCTTTGGAAGGAGCAAATTGTCCCTCAAGCAGTTTTAGATCAAAATCCACCACGCAAATATCATCTGCAATCATATTCCAGTAGGCTCGATCCGAAGGGGTTATCGCCACAATCCGCCGGGCTCCGATCCTGACCGAGATATTTCCACCGCTACCTCGATATCCGCCAAAGTATCCATGCTCGGACATCCATTTGGCGCAATCCAAAACATCTTTTCTTTCGCGATCCCATTCACCCATCCTTATCCTCCGAAATGATTTTTTCTAGAACCACAATTGCTCCCCGGCATCTAGACTATTTTACAGGCAGGGACATCGCCCCAAAACCAGATCCGGCTTATTGTATTTATACCACAGACTTTATTTCCCAATAAACGGTTTTTCTTGACCCTGAAATCTAACCTGCGATAATGCCATAAAAATGTGGTTTATCCGTTGTACCGGTTAGCCGGTTAAATAAGCGATACTGTCTAATTTAATGTTTGCCGGCCGGCAAACCGGCCAACGGGCCCAACTTATCAACCTATGGGAAGGAGAAAAAAATGCCTGATACAGACGATCTGAAAGAGGCCAAGCAGTATCACGCCGACATCCCTCAAAAAACAGAAGGCTTTTTCCTCAAAGGATCTAATTCTCTGGATTGGGGAATGAAAAATCGCCTGGCCCGGATCTTCAATCCACACTCCGGGCGCACGGTTATGCTGGCCATCGACCATGGCTATTTTCAGGGACCCACCACAGGTCTGGAGCGGGTTGACATTAATATTCTACCGATCGCCCCGTATGCCGACACCTTGATGCTCACCCGGGGCATCCTCAGAAGTATTGTCCCGCCTTCCACCCAAAAACCCATCGTACTGCGGGTTTCGGGTGGAACCAGCATCCTTAAAGAGCTCTCCAACGAAGAAATCGCGGTAGACATCGAGGAATCCATCCGGCTAAATGTCTGCGCCATGGCGGTTCAGGTATTCATTGGCGGTGAGCATGAGAGACAATCTATCATCAACATGACAAAAATGGTGGACCTGGGTACGCGCTATGGAATCCCGACCCTTGCCGTGACTGCGGTCGGCAAGGACATGGCCCGCGATGCCCGCTATTTCAGGCTGGCCACCCGTATTTGTGCTGAACTGGGCGCCCACTATATCAAAACCTATTATGTAGAGAAAGATTTTGAAACCGTCTGTGCTTCCTGCCCGGTGCCTATTGTAATGGCGGGCGGCAAAAAAATACCGGAGCTGGAGGCCCTGACCATGGCATATAATGCGGTGCAGCAAGGAGCCAGCGGCGTGGACATGGGCCGCAATATCTTCCAGGCCGACTCGCCGGTGGCCATGATTCAGGCCGTCAGGGCGGTGGTCCACGACAGTGAGAAGCCGCAAAAGGCATTGGACCTTTACCATACGCTAAAAAATCAGTCATGAAAGTTTCCATCTGGTACAGCAACGAAGATATCAGAATCGAAGAGGTGCC
>JARRJQ010000211.1:0-7017 GCA_037388985.1 Desulfobacterales bacterium
TACTCAAAAAGAGGGGACCGAACCGCCGTTTAAAAATAAGTACTGGGATAATAAAAAAGACGGTATCTATGTGGACATTGTTTCGGGCGAACCTCTTTTCAGTTCCCTGGACAAATTTGAATCCGGAACCGGCTGGCCCAGCTTTACCAAGCCCCTTGAGCCTGATAACATCGTTGAAAGAAAAGACCGCAGTTTTTTGATGGTCCGCACTGAAGTCAGAAGTAAACACGGTGATTCCCATCTCGGACATGTATTTACGGATGGACCTCCGCCGACCGGGCTTCGATATTGCATCAATTCCGCCTCGTTGAGATTCATTCCCAAAGAAGATCTGGAAGCTCAAGGTTACGGCAAATATGCGAGCCTTTTTCAAACGGCCAAAGCGGCCCACCATGGCTGAAAATTGATCGCCGGCCTTGGAATTTGAGATTTGCTTATTTTGATGAACTTGAAATTAGGCTCTTTACCGGGGCCAATGCCTGCAGGCAGTTATCGCCGGTCCGCGTCGATCTTGGCTTTCTGCGCTGCGCTGCGTGCTTCCCCGGCTTTCTTGCGCGCTTCCAGAGCTTCCTGTCGTCTTTGTTCCACGAGCTGATTTTCGAATTCTATGTGCCGCTGCTGCTCGTATCGTTTCACTTCTTCTTCGGGCTGCGGTGTATATCCGATAATCGAATTTGTCTGGGCGCCTTCCGGCGGCGGTTCCTGGGTGATGTGCTTTTCACCCCTCTTATCCTGCCATATATAAAGCTCGTCCGCATTTAAAACGGTAGCCGTAAACCCGATAAGCATTAAAATTGCTGTGGCTGTCAGGTACTTCATTCAACGATTCCTATTTCAATCCACGCGGAGGCGGAGCGTTTTTCCATTTCGATTTCATTACAACAAACAATTTTAAGCTGAATATCTGAAAATATAAATAAAATGAATCCTGTATTTGAAGAAAAATTGCCCTGTATTTAGAACCTCGACCCCGACAGAAGTCGATGCGGATCAAATCATCCGGCGTAGGACAACTACCGACACTAACTTCCTGAAGTGTCTGACAATATAATCAGACAGATACTTATAGCGTACCGGAAACCGCCGCATTAATTTTAGCTTTAAAAAGAACAGAAGTGGACGCAAAATTAGCTGTCAGGGAAAAGAAAGCGAGGGGCAAACCGTTTTGCGGGCCTATTTTTGCAGCCGCTTGATTTTCCATGGCGCGCAAGTGAGCGTTTGAGGGAAGGCAAGATATGTCGAGGATAATCCATGCCCTAAGAAGATGCCGGGCTCTGTTCGTCTCCGGGGTGGCTGAGATGTGTTGCAACGGTGGGCGCCTGGCAGCGTTTTATGCCTGCCTGGTTTTCGGGATGCTGCTTATGCAGGGCTGCCAGATCCAGGAAGAATCCGGAAGTGCTGTTGCAACACCCGTCCATGTGGAAGCTGCCCCGGTGAAAGTTGCCGACTTGCAGCAGGAACTTCCCGCCGTCGGCAGTTTGTCCAGTCCTCAGGAAACCGTCGTTGCCCCTCAAATCGCCGGCAAAATAGTGTCGCTCTATATCGCTCAGGGTCAGGTGTTGCAGCGGGGAGCGATTCTCGCCCGGCTGGATGATTCCATTCAAAAAGCCGCACTGGCGGCGGCCGAAGCAGCGCTAACCAATGCGCGTCAGATCTATGAACGCGACCGGCAGGTAGTTAAAACCGGCGGGGTGTCGGAACAGCAGCTGCAGAGCGACGAAGCGACCGTCCAGCAAGCTGAGGCCCAGCTTCAGCAAGCGCAGGTCAATCTGGAATACACGATTATCCGAGCCCCTTTCACAGGCATGCTCGGCATGCGGCAGGTGAGCCTTGGTGCCTATCTGAAGGAAGGTGACGCGATTGTCCGCTTAAGACAGATTAATCCTCTTTACCTGGATTTTGAACTGCCCCAACAGATGATCGGCCGACTCATGCTGGGGCAAAAAGCGAATTTTGCCGTGCCGGGCCTTTTAAGCGAATTTGAGGGGACGGTCACAACCATCGACCCGGCTCTGGACGTCGATTCACGCAACGTCCATGTCCAGGCCACCGTACCGAATCCAAAACTGCTGCTCAAGCCCGGTATGTTTGCGCATGTTCGGCTGATTGTGGGAACAAAACCCGAAACCCTGTTTGTGCCGGCCCAGGCGATAGTTCCGGAGGGCGACCTCCGGTATGTGTGGGTTGTGGCACCGGAAGACAAAGCCGAAAAGCGCGGCGTGAAAGTGGGCATATATTACAACAACTGGGTCGAGATTATTTCCGGGCTAAAGCCCTCCGACCGGGTGGTCACTGCCGGCGTGCAGAAGCTGTCCGCCGGGGCGAAGCTGGTCGTGGAACCCTATCAACCGATCCATAACAATAGATTAGACCTGACAAACCCGCGGGAGAACCTCGCATCATGATACTGTCGGATATTTCCATCAAACGGCCGGTGCTCGCATCCGTGCTGAGTCTGTTGATTTTGCTGGTAGGCATCGCTGCCTATCTATCCCTGTCGGTCCGGCAATACCCGGATATTACGCGCCCGGTAGTTTCAGTTACCACGGTATACACCGGGGCCAGTCCGCAAACCGTGGAAGCCACTGTAACCAACCCTCTGGAAGAAAGCCTCAATTCGATAGACGACATTCGCGATATTTCCTCGCAGAGCTCTTTCGGGGTCAGCGCCATCAATATCGAATTCAAGTCCAAGCGTAACGTCGACGCCGCCGTGCAGGACGTGACCAACGCCGTGAGCAAAGCCATCAACAAACTTCCCAACTCGCCCAACGTGGAACGACCGGTAGTCTCAAAAGTCAGCTCTACGGCGCAACCGATTATCTGGCTGGTGCTTCAGGGAAAAAACTACTCCCTTGAGCAGCTCAGCCAAATAGCCGACCTGATTGTCAAGCGACGGGTGGAAATCCTGCCCGGTGTGGGCAATGTCATCATCGGCGGCGACTATAAATGGGCCATGCGAATCTGGCTCAATCCGAAGAAAATGACCGGCTATGGAATGACGGTGGCCGATGTTGTCAATGCGCTGGTCGACAACAACGTTCAGCTTCCGGCCGGCCAGATCAAATCCGATGCCCTCTTTTTCAACGTTGTGGCCAACGGCCAAATGGTAGACCCCGAAGGTTACGCCAACCTGGTCATCCGCAAGGTGAACGGTGCGCCGGTGCGGATACGTGACATTGGCTGGGTTCAACTGGGCGCCGAGAGTTACGAAACGATTGCGCGCTTTAATGGAAAGCCGGTCGTCGGCGTGGGAGTCGTTCCCCTGACCAAATCCAATGCCATCGACATTTCCAATGAAGTGCACGGGGCTCTGTCCGGCATCCGGGGGCTTCTGCCCAAAGGTGTGGCGATCACGGTGGCAATGGATGTGACCGATTACATTCGGGATTCGATTCACGAGGTGACCAAAACCCTTTTCATCACCTTTTTTCTCGTCTCACTGGTGGTCCTGATTTTTTTGCGGACCTTGCGAGCGACCATTATCCCGGTGCTGGCCATCCCCGTCTCCATCATCGGCGCTTTTGCGGGCATGTGGCTAGCCGGTTTTTCCATCAACGTTCTGACCCTGTTTTCACTCGTGCTGGCCATCGGTCTGGTAATCGATGATGCCATCATCATGCTTGAAAACATTTACCGCCGGCAGGAGTTGGGGGAAGAACAGCGAACCGCTGCCGTCAGGGGAGCCCGTGAAATCGGTTTTCCGGTACTGGCAACCACGGCGACCCTGATCGCCATTTTCATTCCACTGGCATTCATGCGGGGGGATATCGGCAGGCTGTTCAGCGAGTTCGCCTTAAGCGTTGCCATGGCTGTAGGGCTCTCCGGACTGGTGGCGCTAACCCTGACGCCGATGCTCTGCGCCCGTATCCTGCGTCTCTCCGAACCGCAGCGGGGGCTCTTCAGTTTGAGTGAGCGTTTTTTCAGGTGGCTGCAAAAATGTTACGGGCCGTTGGCCGGCTGGGCCGTCCGCCACCGTAAAATCATCGGCTTGTTCCTGCTCCTGAATATCGGAGTCGCGGGGGGAATCTACTTCATTCTTCCCAAAACCTTTGTGCCCGTGGAGGATCAGGGCTACTTTCTGGTTATCATAAAGGCACCGCAGGGATCAAACCTCTGGTACACCCGGCATTACCTCAAAGGCATTGAAAAGGAGATCGGAAACATTCCGGCGGTTCAAAATTATTTCTCCGCTATTGGCATCTCTATTGGAGGCCCGGCCTCACCCCGGCTGGGGCTCGCCTTTCCGAAGCTAAAACCTTTTAATCAGCGCAAGATGAGCCAGATGGAAATCGTGCGCCGGCTTTTTCCGCGTTTAATGCAGATTCCCGGCGTGCTGGCCTTTCCGATCAATCCGCCGTCACTCGGGGAGCATGCCACAAGTCAGCAAGTTCAGTTCGTGGTTCTGGGCCCGAGCCTTAAAAAGCTAGCTAAACTCAACCGTCAGTTGCTCGACGAAGCCCGGCACACAAATGGCATGATCAATGTCCAGTCGGATCTGACCACCGAAACGCCCCAGCTGAATGTTGATTTCCATAGAGAACGCTCGTCGGATCTTGGCATTCCTGTTGCCGATGTAGCTCGGGCATTGGAGGTGGGACTGGGCGGCTCGCACGTCTCCGATTTCATCATGAACAACAAAAGTTACGAGGTTCTGGTTCAACTCGAACCCAAATTCCGTGCACAACCTGGACAGATCATCGATATATACGTGCGCGACCGATCGGGACAACCGGTACCGCTGTCTTATCTGGTTTCTCTGACCAACACTTACGGTCCGGACACCATATTTCACTACAACCTCCAACGTTCGTTTACCATCAGCGCCAGCCTCCAGTCGTCACTGCCCCTCAGCAAGGCGCTGGACGTCATGGAAGCCGATGCCCGAAAGATTTTGCCCGCCGGATACAGCACCGCTCTGACAGGCCAGAGCCGGGACTACCGGGAGACTTCAGCCTCGCTTTATATTACGTTTGCCGTATCCCTGCTTTTCATTTATCTGGTGTTGGCCGCTCAGTTCGAAAGCTGGGTTCACCCCCTCACGATTATGCTTTCCGTGCCGCTTGCGCTCACCGGGGCTCTGCTGGCCCTGTTTGCCACCGGAAACAATATCAACCTCTACAGCGAGATTGGAATTATCCTGCTGATCGGATTGGTCACCAAAAACGGCATCCTGATGGTGGACTTTGCCAATCATTTGAGGGCAAGGGGCGAGGAGTTGATTCAGGCTTCGGTAAAAGCCGCCAAAATTCGTTTCCGGCCCATTTTGATGACCTCCCTGGCAATGATTATGGGTGGCCTTCCTCTGGCGCTGGCCACCGGCCCCGGCTCCCAGAGCCGCCAGCCGCTGGGCTGGGCCGTGGTCGGCGGGCTGGTCTTCAGCACATTCTTTACATTGCTGGTAACACCGGTGTTTTATATTCTCATCACGCGTCTTGCCGAACGGCTCGGCATCAAAACCATTCCGCCCGATGAAAATCCGGCCCAACAGGAATCAAAAACAGGGGGTGTGCTGTGATGTCGAGAAACAACAACCCATCGTGGGATAAAATCCGGCCGGATCGGCGGCCCAATCTGTGGATCGACAAGGCCGGGCGACAGCCGAAATTATTTTTAACCGCCGGCTTGGTGCTGATCATCATGGGAATCTGGGGATGTGCCCTCGGCCCGGATTTCGTGTCTCCCGCGGCGCCCGAGGCCGACAGCTATACCCAGGGAAAAACGCCTTCCGAGACGATTGCGGCCGACGGCAAGCAGCAACAGTTCGATTGGGGCGCCAGGGTCTCCCACGAGTGGTGGCATCTGTTTCAATCCGACAAACTAAACAGCGTTATCCAACTCGCCGTGGCCAACAGCCAAACCCTGCAGGCCGCGCAGGCGCGGCTGCGTGAAAGCCAGGCCAATCTGCAGGCAGGCTATGGGGTGTTTTTCCCTCAGATCGAAGGAAAATCCGACATCACGCGGCAAAAGTCCAACTCGGCCGGCTTCGGCAGTTCCGTCGGGGGCACTACGTTTACGGTCTATTCGGTCTCGGCTGCGGTCAGCTACAATTTTGATTTTTTCGGCCGCAACCGCCGGACCGTCGAGGGTCTGAAGGCGCAGTCCGACTTTCAGGATTACGAGGGCCGGGCCGCCTATCTGACCCTCCTGGGCCGGGTCATCAATTCGGTCAGGCAACCCTTGTCGGACAGGTACCGTCAGCCTGGACACCGCCTGAAGTCAGGTTCGAAGATCTCAGTTTGCCGGAGCATCTGCCGATCAGCCTGCCGTCCGACCTGGTACGTCAGCGCCCGGACATCCTGGCAGCCGAGGCCCAACTGCATGTCGCCAGTGCCAACATCGGCGTGGCAACGGCCAATATGTTTCCGAGTATCGATTTAACGGGTCAATACGGTCAGGCCAGTATCGAAAGCAGTTTGCTCTTCAATCCCATCTCCAACTTCTGGAATTTGGGGGCAGGTCTTACGGCACCCCTGTTTCAGGGGGGGACGCTGTGGTACAAACGCAAAGCCGCCCCTTACGATGCCGCCCTGGCGGATTACCGCCAGACGGTTCTGGCCGCATTTGCTCAGGTGGCCGATACCCTGCGGGCCCTGGAGCATGACGCCCAGACCTTAAAAGCCCAGTCGCAAGCCCTCGACAGCTCCAGGCAGTCCTTGAAGCTTGTTCAGGCAAATTACACGGCGGGCAAAGCCAATTATGTGCAGGTGTTGATCGCCGATCTTCAATACCAGCAGGCCAGAATCGGGTACTTAACGACAAAGGCCCAGCGTTATCAGGACAGTGCGGCGCTGTTTGCAGCTTTGGGAGGCGGCTGGTGGAATACCCAGACGGCAGCAGGCGCTGCAAAAAAGGTTCCGTAATACCGAATTTAGATCCTTTCGGGCTACTGGGTTCCAATAAAGAAAGGACGAAAACATTCGGGTTCCCAGTTCAAGGCTTGGTCGATCCGGGCAAGAAGCCGGTCCTTATTTTCGGGCAAATTTCCCGACAGATCCAGGTAATTGGTGTAATGAT
>JARRJQ010000212.1:0-14871 GCA_037388985.1 Desulfobacterales bacterium
CCCAGATGCCATTATGCGCTGTGCATAATTCATCGATTACTTTAGCCGCTGTTTGATAAGCAGCGGTTTGCTCGGATTTTGTCGGCTTAAAATCGGAGCTGCCATCCGTGTCGATCTGAATAACCCCGCAGGCACAGAGGTTGTCTGAAGATAAGTGCTGGACCGAATGTTCCAGAAACGAGTGACCCGTTAACAGAGCAGGGTAAATGGATTGAACGGCCGCCTGAATGCTGCTAGCCGGTGTGCGGATTTGCTTCTTCGGCAGATCATCCACTTCGGCTTTTGAGTATAAAAAGTGACGCGTCGATTCCTGTTGATAATGGAGCTCTGAATAGTCTTGAGGCATTTTCTTAGGCCTGCTGTGTGAGGTTCAAAAAGGCGCTTTCGATAACCGATAATTCATCTTCCTGGATGGTGCGGGGATCCATCACAAACAGATCGCTTTCAATCCTGCCGATGATCGGAGGATCATTATTGCGCAGTCGCTTTTCCAGGGTATTGGGAGATATCCCTTTAATTTGGATGGCGACGCATAAACTGGGAAGTTCCATCAGCGGCAGGGCGCCGCCGCCGGTCTTTGAAGATCGCTCGATAAGCTGGATGTTCATTCGTGGAGTACCTATATTTTTTAACGCGTCGGCCAATCGTTTGGCTCGTTTTTGAATTTCTTGCAGGGGCAGCATGATCATACGCAAGGTCGGAATGATCCGGACTGCTTTTTCTTTATCGCGGTATAATCTCAGGGTGCTTTCCAATGCAGCCAGGGTAAGTTTGTCGATTCGCAATGCCCGGGTCAGCGGATTTTTCTTGACCCGCTCAACGATTCTTTTGTTTCCTAAAATAAGGCCTGCCTGCGGCCCGCCAAGGAGTTTGTCACCGCTAAATGTAATCACATCAGCTCCGGTGTTAACAGATTCCTGAACTGTAGGTTCTTTTAACAGGCCGTATTTGGAAAAGTCAATAAACGTTCCGCTGCCTAAATCTTCCATGACCGGCAGCTGGTGATCGGTGCCTAAATCGACCAGTTGACGCAATGAAACCTCGGCGGTAAAGCCAACGACGCTGTAATTGCTGGTATGAACTTTCAGTAGCAACCCGGTATTTGGACCGATGGCGTTTTGATAGTCTTTCAAATGGGTGCGGTTGGTCGTTCCGACCTCTTTTAAAATGCTTCCGCTTTTAGCCATTACATCCGGCACGCGAAAGGAGCCCCCGATTTCGACCAGTTCTCCCCTTGAAACAATGACTTCCTTGTTTCTTGCGATGGTGTCAATACACAAAAGCACGGCACCTGCATTGTTATTAACCACCATGGCCGCCTCAGCACCGCTGATTTCGCAAATCAGATCTTCTACACTGCTATACCGGGAGCCTCTTTTTCCTGCCGACAGATCATATTCCAGATTGGAATAACGGCTGGCGATGGTTAATAGATTGTCGACCGCCTCCGCGGCAAGCAAAGAGCGGCCCAGGTTGGTATGCACGACAACACCGGTGGCATTTACCGTGCGTCTTAGATTTAGCATCATCGTATTGCTGACGGTCTGTTTTACGGCATCCATCATTTGGGAATCCATCAGGCTGTTTTCATTGATTGAGGGGTCAGCATTGAGAATCGCCTTTCGTCTGTCGTCAATCACACGGCGAATCGAATTGACCACCACCGCTTGGGGGATGTCATGAAAAAAATCTGCCTTGGTGCAAAGCTCCATAAGTGAGTCTACGCCGGGAAGCTTGCGCAGAAGTGTCTGTAGGTTTGGATTGACCGATACCAATTTTTTCTTCTGTGATTTTGTTTTTGTCATAATTTGAATTTGCCTTTTGGTCGAAGACACACACTAACCTTTTGGCCGTTCGACGCTGACCGGCCAAAAAATGTCAATCACGCGAGTCGCGTGATAACATTAGCTTGGCTTCAATTTCGAGGAATCTTTAACTCCATTAGCGTAGCGCAGGTTTATTTGTATCTTATTCGTGCCCATTTCATTGTCGGATGGGCACTAATTAACTCCCAGGGCCAATTCGGGTGATGAATCAAGCGCCCTGAGCGGAATATGATCAATCAGCTCGGGAAACGTTGCGAGCGAAAATCCGATCGTTTCCAGCCGGGAGGTCAGGGCATCGGTGTTTAGCCGTTCCAGTTCAAGGCCCGTATGGAATCGACTCATCAAGAGATCGGCCAGATAGACGATATTTACTAACTGATTATGTCGTTTCGCATTTTCAGGTTTATGGTGATAACGAATTGTTTCAGCCAGCGACTCCGGAAATGACCAGTTTTGAGCCAGTTCCAATCCCACTTCGGCATGATCGGTTCCAAGTACCTGTTTCTCAACTTCTGCGAAATTCATTCCTTTTTCATTTAATTCCCGGTAAAAAAGAGGAAATCCTGAAAAGATGAATTGATCCAGGACGACCTTGCCGATATCATGCAGGAGGCCGGCGGTATAAGCCACTGAAGGCGCTACCTTCTTTGTTAAAAGAGCTAATTTTTCGGCAATGACGGCCGTACCGACAGCGTGATGATAAAGGCCGCCTTTGCATAGAGAATATCCCGATCCGGTTTGATTAAAGAAGTTATTCAAAGATGCTGAGATGACAAATTTCAGCAAAAGACTTTTCCCCAGCATGACCAGGGCATGATCCAAAGATGCGATTTTTTTACGCGTGGCAAACATAACCGAGTTGCAAAGCTGTAATGTTCTCGCACTGATTACCTGATCTTTTCGGATTTCATCAGTTAAATTGTGGATCTCGTAAAACTCATCATTGATCATGCGCAAGACTTTTAAAGCAACCTGAGGAATCGGCTGCAAGTCTTTTATAGATTGCCTGATTTCACTCGGTCCGGGAATTTTAATATCGGCATCGGCTGAAAGTTTTTCAAACCCGGCAGGCTCAATGCGGCACTCCCATGAATGCATGTCCAAAATAAGGTGGCAGGTAAAAAAACCACCGGTTTCCAGCTGATCAACCTCAATGTTTTCGGCCTTAATGAACTGCATCACTTTTTCGGCTGTGCGCCCGCCAATATCTAGCTTAAGATCAGAATCATCTATCGGGCCCACCAGTGCTCCCCCGGCGATGCAGGCTTTGGTGTTTTTGGCTGAAGCCCCCGCAGCATACAGCGCTCTTAAAAAAACGGGAAAGCCTGTGGATGCGAACTTTTCCGGTTGGGATGTTGCTCCTGGCGATATGGGCTCCGGGAGCAGCAAATGGATCAGTCCGCCGACTCCCGCCACCGTATCGTAAAGGGCAACCCCCACGCAGGTTCCCAAATACGCCTCCAAGACCACGGGCTTTTGAATTTCCACACGATAGGTTCCGGAAGCCACGTGGTGTCTATTTTTGTTGCGCATGAACATGTAAACACATCATCTGGATGAATCGATAAATACAATTTTAAATAAGACTCTAAATTTAAAAGGTTATCATTATTAAATCAATATTTTCAATAGATTTCTTGATGCTTAAATGCCCTGAGGTGAATTTACATTATGGTATAATTTTTATAAGATATGTCTGCAAGACTGCCGAAGGTAAAAGCAAATCCATACGGCGAATCATTCTTGAAAATTCGATTCGCTGCTGGGGGCCTATAAAATGAAAAAAGCGAAAGATTACATCATTTTTCCGCTGGATGTCGCCTCCATCGACGAGGCCAAAAAATATGTTGAATTGCTGGCCGAAAACGTGGGGATGTTTAAAGTCGGACTGGAACTGTTTGTTCATTCGGGTCCTGAAATCATCAGCTTCATCCATTCCCAGCGTGCAGCCCGGGTATTTCTGGATTTAAAACTTCATGACATACCGGCTACGGTGGGCCGGGCAATGGCACGAATTGCCGAACTTGAAGTTGCCTTCGCTACGGTTCATGTGGGAGAATCCAGAAGCATGCTGGAAGCGGCGGTAGAAGGCAGCCGTGGAAAGGTGGGGGTTCTGGGCGTCACCGTTTTAACCAGTGTCTCCGCCGCAGATCTAAAATTGGCGGGTTATCGCGAGGATTTGTGCAATGACATGTTGCGCGCGGTAATGCAAAGAGCTCAAATCGCCCACGCAACCGGTTGCGCAGGAGTGATTTGCTCAGGTCTTGAAGCGAAACAAATAAAGCAAAAATTAGGCAAAGACTTTCTAGCGGTTACCCCTGGGGTTCGCCCGGCTTGGGCGATTGCTGAAAAAGAAGATCAAAAACGTATTTCGACACCGGCGCAGGCCATCGCAGCCGGTGCCGACTATCTGGTGATTGGAAGACCCATCCGGGATGCCGAGGATCCCAGGCAAGCAGCGGCTCGGGTTGCAGCAGAAATTGAAAAGACTTCCCATTGATCGGCACTTTATTGCCACAATCCCTGCTCAAAACATGTTTTTCTGACAAAGGGATTCTCATTTAATCTGATGTTTTGAAATCCCTTCTAAGAAAAGTAGCGCAAGGACATTCCAAGAAATTGAGCATCTTCAACCCTTGCGACTCCTTGCGGTTGGCCGAGTCCTTGCGCTATAAATTAAGTTAGCAAGGGTCATATGATTAAGTCAAGATGGATTATAAGATAAAGGCGGAGCCGATTGCGGCTCCGCCTTTATAATTGCCTGAAAAAAAGCACTATTTCATCTTTCGCTGGCTTCGACAAAAAAAGCGCGCAGAAATCACAGCAAAAAGTAAAATCGGTAAATAACAATACCAAATATGAGAGCACCCACCAGCAAAGCAAAGATGAGTTGGTCGGTGCTAAACTTTTTCATAAATCCGAAATCCGTAATTAATGGCCGTTTTTATCCAGCCCGAAGGCGGTGTGCAGCACCTGCACCGCCAGTTCGGTGTATTTTTCCTCGATTATGCATGAAATTCTGATTTCGGAAGTGCTGATCATCATAATATTAATATTCTCGGTTGCCAGGGCGGCAAACATTTCGGCTGCCACCCCTGAGTGATCTTTCATCCCCACACCGATGACGGAAACCTTGGAAATCTTCACATCGCCGAAAACATCTTCAGCCCCGATTTCTCCAGCAATCTTTTTTTCCATTTCAAGCGCCTGTTTAAAACTGGCTCTCGGAACGGTAAAGGTTAGGTCTGTCTTTCCACCGGGGCGGGTGTTTTGAATAATCATATCGACGACAATGCCGGCATCAGCCATCGGCGTGAAAATTTTAGCGGCAACTCCTGGTTTGTCCGGAACTTTTTTCAAGGTTATCCGGGCTTGATCTTTGTCGTGTGTGATACCGGATACGACCAGCCGCTCCATGCCGGAATCCTCATTCACCACCATGGTTCCCTCCTCCTTAACAAACGATGATCTGACGTGTATTGGAATATTATACTTTTTGGCAAAACCCACCGAGCGAATCTGCAAGACCTTCGCCCCCAGACTGGCCATATTCAACATTTCATCATATGATATGGCGGCCAGTTTGCGGGCCTGCGGGCAGATATTGGGATCGGCGGTATAAACTCCGTCCACGTCGGTATAAATTTCACAGACATCTGCTTTTAGTGCAGCTGCGATCGCTACGGCAGAGGTATCCGATCCACCCCGTCCGAGAGTCGTAATATCGCCGTTCGGATCGCAACCCTGAAATCCGGCCACGACGACAATATGACGGTCTTTGAGTAACTCTTTGATGCGATCGGCGCGAATGTCAAGAATGCGGGCATTTCCATGGCACTGGTCGGTGAGAACCTCCACCTGATGCCCCAGCAGAGACCGCGCCGGATAATTCATTGACTTGAGCGTAATGGCCAGCAGAGCGGATGTCGTCTGCTCGCCGGTGGCCAGCAAAACATCCAGCTCACGTTTATCCGGTTCTTCGGTGACTTTGCCGGCCATATTAATCAAACTGTCGGTGATGCCGGCCATGGCCGAAAGAATGACAACCACATTATTTCCCTGATCGTAGGCTTTTGCAATGCGCTTAGCCACATGGTGAATTCGCCTAAGATTGGCTACGGATGTGCCCCCGTATTTTTGCACAATTAACGACATCTTTTTTCCCTGAGATTAATTTTTTGCAATGCTTTTATCAAATTACCCGCAGGCTGTCCATACGCAAATATTTCAATCTGGCGAATGTCATCGCTAATAAGCTTGAATTGGAGTCTCAGGTGATCAGAAAGCATATCCCGGGAAAGCTTTTCAGCCCACTCGACGGCAATCACCGCATCCTGTTCAAGAACTTCTTGCAGTTCGATATCTTCGGGTTCATTTAAATGCTCAATCCGATACAGATCCACATGAAAAAGGCGGTACCGTCCCGGGTATTCATTGATCAGGGTGAAGGTCGGACTGGTGATATAATACTGCTTTGAAACATCAAGACCTTTTGCCAGTCCTTGCACGAACGCTGTTTTACCGCTTCCAAGACCACCGGTCAAAGCGATGCGGATCGGGCGATCAATTCGGGTGCCGATTATTTGTCCCAGTTTCTGAGTTTCCGCAACGGAATAGCTGGTTATCTGAAGGTGTTCTCTATCCATGGGATGGAAAGTACGTTAGGGGTTATCGGCTATTCGTTTTCCGGTATTCCTTATTGGTTATTCGTACGAAAAGAACGCATCTTACAGTCATTGTTAACGAATAACAAATAACAAACATCCTGATGGTCATGCAATTTCCATTAGCTGCTTGATTTCCCCTGGTATGGCATTCATGACTTCGCTCGCCAGGTAACCGAATGGACCAATGGCCTTTGCCAGGGTATCCGCAGCGGCTCCGTGAAGGTATACGGCGGCATGTGCAGCCGCTTCCGGGGGTAAGCCCTGGGTGATGAAGCCGGCCAAAACGCCGGTCAGCACATCGCCCATGCCCCCCGATGCCATTCCGGAATTGCCGGTGGGATTGATATAGGCATTTCCGTCGGGGTGAGCTATGACCGTTGCAGCGCCTTTCAAAACCACATGTACGTTGAAATTTGTGGCAAAATCCCGCGCACACTTCAAGCGATTCTGCTGGACTTCAGCAGGGGTGGCATTGATCAGCCGCGCCATTTCTCCAGGATGAGGGGTGAGGACAGCCGGCGCTTTGAGGTTTTGCAGCAGCTGCGTCTGCCCGATTAGATTATTGAGGCCGTCGGCATCAATAACCATGGGGATCTCAATTTGGGGAATGATTTTTTGAATCAGTCTTTTGGTTTCCTCAGCCTGGCCGATACCCGGACCAATGGCCAGACATGCTTTGCCGGTAACCAATTTTTTTATATCGTCAACGGCGGCATCTCCCAAAACACCATAGCTGCTTTCCTTTAAAGGTGCGGTCATCACCTCAAGCACCAATGTTTCAGTTAATGGGTGGAGGCTTTCGGCGATACTCAGGGTCACCAGACCTGCACCGGCGCGCATAGCAGAGCCGGCTGTCAGTGCGGCTGCACCGGTTTTGCCGACAGATCCAGCGACCACCAGCAAATGGCCGGTGCGTCCCTTGTGGGTGTCTGCAGAACGGGGTTGCAACCGGCGACGAATCCATTGCGCTGTCAGCAGATGTTGCTTGGGTGCAACAGTTTGCACGACGGCATCGGGGATTCCAATATCGATGATTTCAAGCCTTCCGGTGTATTCGGCACCCGGATAAATGAAGTGTCCGACTTTAGGCAGGCCAAAGGTGGCGGTTGCCTGTGCGCGAATACTCGTGCCGCAGGACTGACCTGTCTCCGAGCTCAGCCCCGACGGAATATCCACCGCAAAAACCGGAGCGGGGCTCTGGTTAATTGTGTCAATGACGGTTTTAAAAAATCCTTTGACGTCGGCGCTCAGACCGGTGCCCAGAATGGCATCGACCAGCAGCCCATGTTGGTTTAAGCTGGAATTGGTTTTCATAAACGCGTCTTCATCGGGGGTTTCGATGACCGGAATGTTTAATGGGGCCAAGCGCTTGAGATTGACAGCGGCATCGCCCTTTACCGCGGAAGTTTTGGCCAGCAGATAGACCGTGACGCGGATCCCATGATCAGCCAGATATCTGGCAATAACAAACCCGTCGCCGCCGTTGTTGCCTTTGCCGCAGATGATGCCGACCCCGGCTTTTAGACAATCGGCAAACTGGGCCAGCAACACGCGTGTTGCACCCTTTCCGGCGTTTTCCATAAGATTAAGCCCCGGAATGCCTTGGGACTCGATTGTCAGGCGATCCATCTCCTTCATTTCTGCAGCGGTTACGAGAATCATCTGATCCTCCAGCAATGGCAGCGGTTTTTTATCTGAACGATGTGCCGATATGCACAATTATAAAATAATCACGAAAACACGAAAACCGGAAAGCACGAAATTTTATTTTTCCTTTTTCGTGTTTTTTTACTTTCGTGCTTTCGTGATAAAAAGCCAATTCCTGCCGTTCTGGTCTAAATTCAGGAAATTCAGAGTACCTGGATCAGATCAATCATTTGTTTGACGGCCTTTTCCATTCCCACCAGCAGCGCTCGCGAAATAATACTATGGCCGATGCTGAATTCATCAATTTCATTAAGCCCTCGAAAAGCTTTGATACTTTTATAACACAGGCCGCGGCCGACCTTAACATTAAGGTTAAGCTTCGTAGCAAGTTTAATGGCATTGACCGTTCTTAAAAACGCTTTGTGTCTTGTTTGAGCTGTTTTGGCTTCGCAAAAAGCGCTGGTGTTGATTTCGATAATTTCTGCATTGGTTCGATGAGCCTGTTTGAGCTGTTCCGGTTCAGGGTCGATCAAGATGCCGACGGGTATGCCGCTGTTTTGCAGGGTGTTAACTATTTCCGATATTTCGTCCTTATGCACGATGAGGTCCAGACCGCCTTCAGTGCTGAATTCCTCTCGCTTTTCCGGAACCAATGTAACATGATCCGGCTTTATATCAAGGGCCATACCGACCATTTCGCTGGTTGATGCCATTTCCAGTATTAATTTACTCTGGATGGTCTGACGAAGGATGCGTAGATCTCGGTCTCCGATTTTCCTTCGGTCTCCCCAAAGATGGACGGCAATCCCGTCAGCTCCTGCCATCTCGGCCAAGGCCGCTGCCGCAACCGGATCGGGGAATAGGCTTTTGCGCGCTTCCCGCAAAGTGGCCACATGATCAATATTTACCGCGAGACCGGCCATTACTAAACCTCCTTTTCGATTATCGTAAGCAATTCGGCCGGCATTCCGTGCCTCCCGTTGGGCGGTTTCAGCTGAAATGACGACATCGCCCAACAGATCGGGGGCAATTTCTGAGAATTGGCCCTCTTGCATTGGAAATGCGATCACATTTGTTGGACCTTTGCGGTTGAGGAATTGTCGATTGAGTTTTTCGATTTGCTGATCGTTAACGATAAGGATGGAAAGTTCTGAATCAGGACAATCCAAGGCGTTTAAGATGGCTTTCGCTGTTTTTCGAAGCTTCTTCTTTGCGATTCTGCAGATGCTTTGCCGGTTGTCTATCTGAACTTCCATTCTTCATTTTTCCTTTTTCATGTCCATTGCCCGTCGTCCGGCTCTCACTATATTCGATGCGGTGGTGATGGATGCCGTTTAATAAAATATTAAACGGCATCCATCACCACCGCATCGAATAGAGTGAGAGCCGGACGACGGGCAATGGACATGAAAAAGGAAAAATGAAGAATGGAAGTTCAGATAGACAACCGGCAAAGCATCTGCAGAATCGCAAAGACGACATCGGCCAGCATGACGAGACCGGTCTCTTTGGTTTGCGGTTTGGGTCCCGGGTATCGAAAATCGTCTATATTTACTGAATCTTCTCCTTTTAGTTGTTTGGCTTTTTCGTAGAAATATTTGATTTGGCTGGTACCATGGTGCTGGCGGATCGTGTCGGTAATCATCTGGCCAAGTTTGTTTTCCTTGGCGATTTCAACCCCGTCTTTTATGTGGGCGATCAAAATTAAACTGGACATGGAAGGGGCCAATTTATCGTGCTTATTTTTACCATCGGTTTGGTTTTCAATGAAATACAGCGGCTTTTTTATTTTACCGATGTCATGATAGTATCCACAAACTTTTGCCATTAAAGGGTTGGCGCCGATTTCGGTTGCGGCTGCTTCCACCAACGAGCCGACGATTACCGAATGATGATAGGTCCCGGGGGCTTCGATCATCAACCGCCGCATGATCGGACGATCCAGATGGGCAAACTCGAGCAAGGTAATATCGGTTGTATAATCAAAGGCGATTTCGACCAGGGGAACGATACCGGCCGTTACGATCCCGGCGACAAGGCCTCCCATAAATGCGAAGGCCCAATCCCATAGCAGTTTAGAACTGGATAATTCGCCCATGTAAAAATTGATGGCCGTGGCCAGCACTACATTTAACAGCCCCAGTTTTGTCCCGGCGGTGATAAATACTTTACGTTCGCGGCAATCCCTGAGCCAGTAAGCGGCCATGGTGCCGCTGATCAGAAAATATAGGAACATTTCAAATCGGTTCTGGAAGATGAAGGCAAAGCCGATCGCCATCACCAAAGCCATGGGAACGGCTGCTTTTAATCCCAGAAACAGGCAAATGATCATGGCACCCGCGGCCAGCGGGATGCCAAAATAAATAGAAGATAGCGGTATCGGCAGCGGTGAATTTTGCGTGACCAGTTTGGAAAACGAGGCGGATATCTCAGCCAGAAAGAAAAATGCCAGTGCCAAACTGGCTATCAAGAACAGATTTTTGGTGCTGTCATGAGCCGGCTGGCTGTGATCGTTAAAATGCAGGATGTAGGTGGCTATTGAAAGGCACATTAACAGCAAGGCCGCACCGAGGCTGCTGAGCAAAATTTGTTCTTTTCTTGTTTGGGTCTGGAGTGCCTTTAATTTGAGCAGATCAAATTCGGTCACACGCGATCCTTCCCGCAGCAGCATTTCACCTGCTTTTATTTTATACAAAACCGGTTTGATTTCTGTGGCAATTTTATTTTGCCGTTCCTGGGTTTCATTGCGGTTTAATGTGATGTTGGGTTGGATAAGTTCCTGGACAAAATCAACGACTATGTTTTTGAGGGTATAATCAAGGTTCTGAAAATCGGATTGGCCGATGGCCCGCACCATGGTTTTGGCTTGATTCAGCCCGTAAAATTGATTCAAATTGACTTCAATTTTCTCTTTTTTTGTGGCAACATCTCTTAAGATGATGCCTTTGTCCTGCTCTTTGAGCAGAATTTCCTTGTTGGTTACGACGCCGTTGGATAATATTTTTGCTAGAAGTTTAACCATAAGATTTGCAATATTCTGCGAAAATTTTTCCTTGGCTAAAGCTTGATAGGCACCTTTGCTGACACTCATGCCGATGGTCTCTTCAAACTGATGTTGTTTTTCCCAGATCAACGTCTCCAGAAGCCGCTTTTTATCCTCCGGCGCCATTTCGGCAGGCCCTGCTTGATTTTCCATTTCCGGAGTTTGGCTATTTTCTGATGACTCGATCAGTATTCTTATATCGCCAAAAGCTTGCTCAACGTTTCGTTTCAACGTATTTGCCAGATTGGCATCATAATCGTATACTGTCAGCACCCCTGCGACGGCCTGCTGACGGTTTTTTTCAGTGGCAGCCTGGTCTTCGATAAAAAAATCTTCGGATGCCTTTATGTCGCGTTCGACGACATCGCCCAGGCTATACTGGTGTTTGGTGATAACCAGACTCGGGTAAAGAATGATGACAAACAGGATGGTGGACAAAACCAGAATCCCCCACCGGATTCGGATATTATTGTCCAGAAGCCAGTTGATTAATGCTTTGCCTTTTTCGAATATCATCATATTTGGGGTTCTATTCTTTTTTGTTGGCCTCATACTGCTCGTAGGCATCGATGATGCCCTGTACGAGCCTGTGCCGGACTACATCCAGTTTTGAAAAGAAAACGAATTTAATTCCCTTAATCTCCTGCAGGATATTTTTGGCTTGAACCAAACCCGACATCCTTTCCGGCGGCAGATCGATCTGGGTAATGTCTCCGGTAATCACGGCTTTTGAGTTAAATCCGATACGCGTCAGAAACATTTTCATCTGCTCCGATGTCGTGTTCTGGGCTTCATCCAGGATAATAAACGAATCATTTAACGTACGTCCCCGCATGAAAGCGAGCGGGGCGACCTCGATTGCCCCTTTTTGCATCAGGCCCGCAGCTTTTTCAAACCGCATCATATCGTGCAATGCGTCATACAGGGGTCTTAAATACGGATTAACTTTTTCCGCCAGATCACCGGGCAAAAAACCTAGTTCTTCACCGGCTTCGACAGCCGGCCGGGTAAGAATGATTCGATCAACATTCCCCTTTGTAAGGGCTGAAACCGCCATGGCCATCGCCAGATAGGTTTTGCCGGTTCCAGCCGGGCCAATCCCGAAAACTATATCATATTTTCGAATCGCATCAATATAATCCTTCTGAGCCGGGCTCTTAGGGGCAACGGTGGACTTTTTCGATGTGATATAGACGGTATCTAAAAATATTTTCTTCAAATCGGCCCGGTCATTGCCGCTTAATACCCTTACCGCATAATCAATGTCGTTCGGGTGAACCGGGTATCCTTCCTGCAGCAATCCGTATAGCTGGTCGAGCACATTTTCAGCCAGTCTTGCAGCAATGCTGTCTCCCTGGATAAATACCGTACTGCCTCTTGTGTTCACCGTGGTATCGGTTGCAGCTGCGACACGTTCCAGATTGCTGTTGCGCTCTCCAAACAACTGTCGAGCTCTTTCAATATCTGGAAAATCTAAGGTGATTTGCTTGTTATCTGAAATCTCATTCATCCTAAATTGTACCTATTTCAATAGATGCATTATTTTTTTATCATAACCCAAAATGATTGCAAGATACAAATGCGCACCGCATTGCAGGTGATAAAAATACCTTGACTCAAAAAATCGGCTCTGTTAGTTCAACCGGCTGATACTCTTGCGATTTGTACCAGAAATCGCGGGAGAGGCAGAACGATTGAAACCAAAAAATTTTCAGGTTTGAATATCGGCGGCAATTCTCGTGACCCAATGAATCCATTTGATGTTTTTACAATAATTGTAGTAAGTTATAGTATCATTCGGGGCCTTTTTCGAGGATTGGTCAAAGAAGTTTCTTCCATTATCGGCGTATTGGGCGGTTTTTATGCAGCCTATTCATACTACCCGCTGGTCGCCAGACTAATCGACGGCCTGGTTAAGAGTAATTCGTATCTGAATATTTTAAGTTTTCTGGTCATTTTTTGTACAATCCTTATTATCATCAGTATCATAGGGATTGTCATCAAATATTTGCTGAATGTGGCTTTTTTAGGATGGGTCGATCGTATATGTGGTGTCGGATTTGGATTGATCAAGGGTATTTTAATTGTCACGGTATTGTTTATCATTCTCACCACTTTTCTTCCCAAAGGTGCTCCGCTAATTAAAAAGTCGGTTCTCGCCCCTCATGTCATCTGGATCTCCGAAAAAATGGTCAACCTTGTCTCCGAGGAGATGAAGAAAGATTTTTTCGGTAAACTCGGCGAGTTTAAAAAAGCGTGGAAAATTCCAAAATAAAATCAGAAAAGGATTCTATAAAAGCCCTGATCGCGCTGGTTGAATCCTTGCGGGGAGAGCCCGGATGCCCCTGGGACAAAAAGCAGACCCCTAGAACGATGCTCGTCTATCTGATAGAGGAAATGTATGAACTGGCCGATGCCATTGAGTCCGATTCTGCTGATGACGTGCGCGAAGAGCTCGGGGATGTTTTATTTCATATCATTTTTATCACTCGATTGTTTCAAGAAACGGGGGACTTTTCAGTTTACGACGTTGCCCGCGACATCACTGAAAAGATGATCCGGCGCCATCCCCATGTGTTTGGTACCGCCCGGGTTGATAACACCGATGAGATCAGGCAAAATTGGTACCAGATAAAGCAAAATGAAAAAAAGCAGTCTAAAAAGGAATCGGCTCTGGATTCGGTGCCCATAAACCTGCCGGCGTTAATGCGCGCCTACCGGATTGGGGAACGCGCGGCGCGCTGCCGGTTAGAAGCGGAAGATCGTGAAAGCCTGCTGGATAAGCTGGATTCTGAATTTGATCAGCTAAAATACAACCTGACGAACGCTCAATCAGACCGAATATCAAATACTTTCGGGAGATTGCTATTTTCCCTGGTGAATTTGGCCCGGCTTTCAAAAATCCACCCCGAAACCGCCCTTTCGGGTGCAGTTAAAGCGTTTGAAATGCGGTTCAGAAAGATGGAAAAAGAGGTTTCTGCAAAATGATCGCTATTATTGACTATGATGCCGGCAATCTTGCGAGCGTATTCCGGGCGGTTTCCCACCTCGGTTTTGCATGTGCGATCACCAAAGATGCGCAAGAGATTAAAGCGGCGGAACGGATTATTTTTCCGGGAGTGGGTGCTGCCGGAGCGGCGATGGAAAGCCTGCAACGTTCAGGGCTGGATGCTGTCATCAAAGAAGCATTTGCCGAGGGGAAACCAATTCTGGGGATTTGCCTGGGTTCACAAATTATCCTGGCGCGCAGTGAAGAAAATTCCACTGCGTGCCTCGGGATTTTAGACGGGATGGTGCGTGCTTTTGTGCCTGATCGCCGGTCAGAAGACGGCCAAAAGCTAAAAATCCCACACATGGGCTGGAATGGTATCCGCATTGCAAAATCCCATCCGCTGCTTTCCGGTGTGCGAACAGACGATGAGTTTTATTTTGTGCACAGCTATTATCCGGACCCGCAAGACCCCGACGCCGTGATTGCCGTAACGGATTATGGAATCCCGTTTGCCTCGATTGTCGGATTGCATAATTTATTTGCGACTCAATTTCATCTCGAAAAAAGCGGGCGGCCCGGGCTGAAGATACTGGATAACTTTTGCAAATGGGCACCCTAGATATGCCTCACAAATATTTTATAAAAGCCGTGTGGTATATTTAAGTCCCTTTGAATTTTTAAACAACACAATGCCCA
>JARRJQ010000213.1:0-5789 GCA_037388985.1 Desulfobacterales bacterium
CCCAGGTGTTCGAATCGATGTAACGATATATGCATCTCTCATATTAATACCTCCCTAAGTAAAAAAGGCTAAGTCGTTTTAATTAATATTGTCAAATCCGAAGCACTAAATTCGAAATTCGAAACAAATCCTAAATCTAAATGTTCCAATGATCAAAACAATGGACACGCCGATATGCAAAACTGTAATATGTTTCGATCATTTGAATTTTGGTCATTCGAAATTGTTTCGAGTTTCGCATTTCGGATTTTGAATTTTATAGTTGATAACCGGCACCTTTTAAATTTATCCACAAAAACCTTCGAAACCATTGGACTAAGTATTTAGTTTCGAAGCGGTTTGCCAGTAGTTAGCATATGCTCAATGCGCGCCAGCGTTTTTTCTTCCTTTAAAAGCTCACAGAAGGCTTCGCGTTCAAGGGTTAAGATGACATCTTCCTCGACTTCCGCATTGTCCCGCACATCACCACCGCTGATGATAAATGCAATCTTTTTGGCCAAAAATGCGTCATATTCGGAAATAAATTTACCGCTCAGCATATTGGAAACCTCCGCGGCCACCATGCCCTGGGCCGCCTGACCCAATACTTTTATTTTGCGTTTAAGCGGCGGCGCATAGCCTTCATCAACCATTTTTAAAACATCTTTTTTGGCCTCGCCGATAAGATAATCTCTATTGAAGACAATTCGATCGCACGGTCCGATAAAGCCGTTTGTCCGGGCATCGGCTGCCGATGTGGAAACTTTGGCCATGGCGATGGCCATAAAAACCGGCAGGAAAAACTTGGCCAGATCAAAGTCGGTAACCACTTCGGGTACCGCACTTAAAAATTTCTTCCAGAGATTCAAGTGCGCGCCGCCCGCAGGGACGAGGCCCACTCCGATTTCAACCTGTCCCATATAAAGCTCGGCATGCGCAACAATCTTGTCCGCAGCCAGGCATACTTCAGATCCACCGCCCAGCGTCAATCCATAGGGTGCTGCGACGACCGGAAATGAAGCATATCTGAGCTCCTGGAGTCCATATTGCAAATTTTTGACCAGCTGTTCGATATCGTCAAAGCGCTTATCCTTTTCTGCCGCGCTTAAATCGGCCAGATTGGCCCCGACCGAGAAGGCACCCGGCATCCCGCCGGCCTGATTGCCGATGACCAAACCGATTCCTCCGGCCTCCACGAATTCGCGGGTCTCATGAATGGTTTCCACGACTTGCTGGTTCAATGAATTCATCTTGGTGTGAAATTCCAGGCAGAAAACGCCGTCGTCCAGATCGATCAAGCTGGCCGATTCGTTCGTCTTGACCACCTTTCCTTTGGCCTTCACAGCTGCCAGTGAAATAATGTTTTCGCTGACCACCCGTTCTTTATAACTTTCAGTATCGAAATCGTAAAAGAAAATCGTGCCTTTTTCTGTTTTATAAAAAGATGTGTGACCCGATTGAAGCATCTTTTTGACTTTGGCCGGCACCTCAAATCCCTCTTTTTCCATTCGCGCAACAGAAGTTTCAAGACCGATGGCATCCCAGGTTTCAAATGGACCCATTTCCAGGTTGAATCCCCAACGCATGGCATTGTCGATATCCACAATGGTATCTGAAATTTCCGGAATCATGCGCGCCGCATAAATGAGGTTATCGGCAACTGCTTTCCAAGCGAATTTGGCACCCCTGTCCTCGCCATAAACCACTGCCTGCATCTTTTGCGGCAACGTCTTTGCTTTTTGAGCCGCGGCCAAACAGGGTAATTCCGGTTTCTTGGCTTCCGTATATTCAAGAGTGGTCGGATCGATCACTTTGCGAATCTTTTGCCAATCCGGAGTTAACTCAGTTTTATAAAATCCGCTCTGGCTTTTTTTGCCCAGCAAATTCTTTTGGATCATCTTATTTACAAATTCCGGCAGGACAAAACTTTCTCGATCTGCATCCTTTTTAATCAGCTCGTAGGTGTTTTTCGCCACGTGGGCCAAGGTGTCCAACCCGACAATATCGGCGGTTTTAAACATACCGGTTCTGGGCCTGCCCATGGCGGGTCCGAATAATGCATCCACCTCCGGGATGCTGACCCCTTTTTGGAGCATCAGCTGCATCGCCTTTACCATGCCCTGCACGCCGATACGATTGCCGACAAAATTCGGCGTGTCTTTGGCCCATACGATACCTTTGCCCAAAATCCGTTCTCCAAAATCGGCCATAAACTCCAGAATCTCTGGCAAGGTCTCTTCGCCCGGGATAATTTCCAACAATTTCATATATCTCACGGGATTAAAAAAATGGGTCCCCAGAAAATGCTGCCGAAATTTTTTGCCCAGGCCTTTGGACATCGCTTTCAAGGGGATGCCGGATGTATTGGTGGAAACAATGGCGTGTTTATTACACACTGGCTCAATTCGTTTTAAAAGGTCCTGTTTAATCTTCAGGTTTTCTACAACGACCTCGACAATCCAGTCACAGTTGGCAAGCTTTTCAAAATCATCTTCCAGATTGCCAATTGTAATCCGTTCGGCATCTCTGGCAGACATAAAAAGCGGCGGTTGCGTCGCCAGGGAAGCGTCCAGGCCGGCTTTAACGATCCGGTTGCGGGCCAGCGGATCGTTTTTTTCTTCCTTTTTTAAATCCGGCGGCACAATGTCCAACAACAGGGTTTTTAGGCCTGCACCGGCAAGCAATGCGGCAATACCACCCCCCATGATTCCCGAGCCGATGACAGCGGCGGATCTGATCTTTTTGGGCATGACGACCTCCTCCATGAAGAACATTAATTATGAATGAATATTCATTCATTTAACAGAGCTGAATATCATCTGTCAAGCGAAAATGTATCGCGGGACTTAAGAAATATTAAAAATTATTATATTTAATTTCAATCAGATATAATATTTTTGGCTTTCGGCGAAAAATTGGGGTTTCAAAATAAAAACTATTCGCCTAATAAGAAAGGCTGAACATCCATTCACTGCGCTTAATTTAAAATGCAATGTTCATCAATTTACCAATTGCGAAACGGTCTCTCAATATAGGGGAAAAGCTTTATACGGCAGACGATTGAGAGATGTGAAATCAATTGAAATTTCCGACGGTGAATTCGCTTGCAGAGAAAGCGAATTCCCGGCCCCGCCTGTAGCGGAGCCGGCAAATTTGCTTGGAATCATGAGGCCAGAGGTTTAACCCCGTGCTTTAAGGCGTCGAAAATTGTTTGGGACCAAACAGTTCTATTTTCTTTTTCTGGGGAGCCGGAGCAACATCCGGTGCAGCCGATGATTGCTCAGTAGATTTAGATGCCGATACCTGAATCGATTTTTGGTAGAAGGATTTGCGGGTTTTAAGCAAATCCGACGGGATGAAAATTTCGTTGCCCACCAGGAGAAACTCGGGGTCAATGTCAGGATTGGCCTGGGCAATCCGCTTGGCATTACGCTTGTCCCCCGTGTACCAATCGGCAATATCGGCTAATTTTTCACCAGGCTTTCTTACCGTATGCGCAAAATAGCCGGACTGGGATTTAGCGACTACTTTGTAAGGTAGAGACTTTTGGGTCGTCATGATTTCCGGCGGAATGTAAATGATGTTTCCGATATCAATTCGATCGGGGTTGAGCCCCGGGTTTGCCTCGGCCACAGCTTTCCAATTTGCATAGCGGCCCGTGTACCATCTGGCAATTAAAGACAGCGATTCTCCGGACCATTGCACTTTGTGCTCAAAATAATGGATCCGGTGCTCGGCTGCAAAAGCCTCTGTGGGTCGTTTTTGTGTCTTGACCAGCTCAGTTGGAATGAGAATTTGGGTTCCCTTTGGAATCCGATTAGGTCTGACCTTTGGATTGGCAGCAGCCAGGGCTTTCCAATTTTTAGGATCTTCGGTGTACCACTCGGCAATGCCTGAAAGCGTCTCGTAAGACCACTGGGTCCGGTAAACCAAGGAATCCGGATTTTGCTCATTGCTCTTGGCGGACGCTTCTTTTTCATCTGAAGATGAAAATTTGGATCCCATTGCATGCCATTTTTCTTTAAACCATGTTTTAGAATCCTCATATTTTTCACCGACCTTCATTTCTTTAACGCTGGCACAGCCGAAGAGCATTAAAATCACCAGCAATCCAGCGAGTTGGATTTGAAGTCGGTTTTTTACAAAATTCATCATGTGGCTACTCCTTTTCTTCCATTACCTGCCTTAAAAAGGTTGCGGCCGAATCGTTAGCGGGATTGATTTCGATCGCCTGCTTGAGGCTTTGGATACACCGGTTACGTGCGCCGAGGTTATATTGAACCATGGCGAGATTAAAAAACGCTTCATCAAGAAAATCGGGTGCCAATTCAATGACACGCGAATACATGGCCTCGGCTTTTGAATAATTTCCGGTCACCGCGTAGATGTATCCAAGGTTAAAAAAGCTGTTCGGAAAACGGGGATTGATTTCAGCGACCTTTTGATAGGTTTCGATGGCATGCGGGTAATCATTTTGACTGAGGTAAATATATCCAATCTGGGATAAGACCGATATATTGGTGGAATCCACTTCCAACGCTTTAAATAAATGGGCTTTGGCACTGTCAGGATCGGTTGGCGTCAACTGGACGGCCAAACCCAGAAGCGTTTCCAAATAGGCGCCGGAAATCTCTTTGATTAAAGATGGATCGGCAGCCAGTAACTTTTCAAACAGCATCAGCGCCTGAGAAAACTCTTTCGTCTGTAAGGCGGCTTTTGCGGCTTGAATCCGATCGGCGGTGGTATCTGAAGTTGCCCTATCAGCAACTGCATGGGATGGCTCAATCCAATATGCCGCGACCGAGCGATCCGATGGAGTAAAAGGTAATTCGGTCAGGCTAAGATTAAACATGAAGCCAATGATAACCATGCCGGCAACCAGTGCCAAACGCAAAATTTTGCGCTGCAGATGCCCCGAAGTTTTCGGTTCGGCCAGAAAAATGGTGCTCCCGGATGTTTCCCCCTTCGAAGCCGGCCGGCCGTCGGTGCCGGCAGTTTCCTCACCATATACCTGGGTATCTGTCCATAGGGCGGTTTCTTCTGCAGTAAATTCTTCCCTGAAAAAATCTTTGACAAAATTCGCGAAACTTCTGGGATTCGGCCGCACCGACAGATCAAAGATGCATTCTTCAAGATCGCCAAGCATCTCCCCGCAGCTCTGATAGCGGTCATTGGGTTCCTTGGCCAGGGATAGCTCAACGACCTTATGCAGTTTGCCGGGCAGATCCGGCATCAGGTTTTGCAGAGGCTCATAGGCTGCTTCCCTCACCTGAGTGTAAATATGCATGGTTTCGCCCTGAAACATTCGCTCACCGGTCAGCAGCTCATATAGAATGATGCCGGTGGAGAAAATGTCCGATCGGCGGTCAATTGTTTGGCCCCTGGCTTGTTCCGGTGACATATAGGCCAGTTTGCCTTTAATCAAACCATCGTGGGTGGTGCTGTTGTGACTGGCGGCTTTGGCGATGCCAAAATCGATAATTTTCACCTGACCTTCATAGGTAATAAAGATATTTTGGGGATTGATATCGCGGTGGATAATATTGAGCGGTTTGCCCTGCAGATCCCTTAGATTATGTGAGTAATCAAGACCGGCGCAAATTCGAGAAATGATATAAAGCGTATTTTCCAGGCTCAGAGGGACTGCATTTTCTCTGGCTTTATGAATCAGGCGGCGCAGATCCTTGCCGAAAAGGTATTCCATGGCAATAAAGTATTCGCCATCCATGCTGCCAAAGTCATAGATCTGCACGATATTTTCATGCTGGAGCAACGCCGCCAGCTTGGCTTCATCGATAAAGGCCTTAACC
>JARRJQ010000214.1:0-9342 GCA_037388985.1 Desulfobacterales bacterium
TTCGCTGGCTGCATATATCGGCATTACCAACAGGACATCGGATTGATAAAACGCACGGGTGAATTCATCAAAAAGGGCCTGGGTGCGACTGTAACGATGGGGTTGAAATACGACCACCTTGCGCCGATCCGGCCAGTTTTCCTCAACTGCCTCTAAGGTAACTTTGATTTCTGTAGGGTGATGCCCGTAGTCGTCGATGACCGTAATACCGTTGGCCTCGCCTTTGATTTCCATTCTGCGCTGAACTCCTTCAACGGCTTCAAGGGCTTTCTTAATCCGATCAAAAGCGATGTTCAGCTCCACGCCTACAGCGATACTGGCGGTTGCATTGTAAACATTATGGATTCCAGGCAGATTCAGATCGATCATGCCCATTTTGTCGCCACGATGATATACCGTAAAGCGGCTTTTGCGTTTTTCGCATTCCACGTCTCGGATCTGGAAATCAGCCTGAGAACTCATGCCGTAAGTCGTATAGCGCTTTTTCATCCGGGGAATCAGCTCCTGAATGGGCTCATTGTCCAGGCACAGGACCGCCAGACCGTAAAACGGTATGCGTTCCAGAAAACTTAAGAAAACGGCCTTGATCTCATCCAGATCCTTATAGAAATCCAGGTGTTCTCTGTCGATATTAGTCACCACGGCAATCGTGGGTGAGAATTTTAAAAACGAGCCGTCACTTTCATCTGCTTCGGCAACAATAAAATCCCCCTGGCCCAAAACCGCATTGGAGCCGATGCCCTTGAGCTTTCCGCCGATGACCACGGTGGGATCGAGACCGCCTGCGGCCAGCACCGAGGCAACGATCGAGGTTGTGGACGTTTTGCCGTGGGCGCCGGCGATGGCAATGCTGTACTTTAAGCGCATCAGCTCCGCGAGCATCTCGGCGCGCGGAATTACCGGGATGGATAACTGTCCGGCCGCATGGATTTCAGGGTTATCCCGGTCGACGGCCGAAGAAAACACCACCACATCAGCTCCTTTGATATTGTCGGCAGCGTGTCCTTTAAATATCTTCCCGCCCAGGTGCTTGAGGCGGTCGGTGATTTCAGACAACTTCACATCCGATCCCGAAACTTTGTAACCCAGATTCAGCAGCAATTCCGCAATGCCGCTCATGCCGATCCCGCCGATGCCTACAAAGTGAATATGATATTTTTTTAAGTACACGGAATTTCCAAATTAAGTTTTTAGGTTCACAGCACCGTTTTACTGCTGTTTAATTATTAAGAAACACAAGGTTTCAGGTGTCAGGTGTCAGTAAACATTGGTCAGACGACAGAGGACATTTCGCAAAAACTGAAAAATAAAGAACTTTATCTGACTTCTGTTTTCTGTCATCTGCTCACTGACACCTGACACCTGAAACCTTGTAAATAAGCCACCTTGTTTAACCATGTGAAATAATAGATCACTAGCGGTTAATTACCAGTAACTAATTCATAACAATCATCCACAATTCGTTTGGCTGCATCCGGATGGCCCAGCTGAGCGGCCCTGGTCGCCATTGCTTTAAGGGCTTGCGGATGTGCCGCGTAATATTCAATTTTTTGACTCAGCACCGTGGCGCTGAGATCTTTTTGCGGAATCATCTCAGCGGCCCCTTCTTTTGCCAGCGTTCCGGCATTGAGCGTCTGATGATCATCGGCTGCAAAAGGGAAGGGGATAAAGATCACCGCCTTGCCCATAGCGGTTACTTCGGCGACGGTTGTCGCACCGGCGCGGCAAATAATCAGATCTGCCTGGTTATACAGAGGAGCCATGTGTTTGAAAAATGATTGAACTCTGGCTGCAATATTCCGGCGCTGATAAGCCGCACTGACCATCTGTTCATCAGCGCTGCCGGTCTGATGAATAAAGAATAGATTTTCTTTTTGCGATAAATAGTCCAGAGCCTCAATTACGGTTATGTTAATGCTGTGTGCGCCCTGGCTTCCACCGATGACCAGCACACAAAACGATTTGGAATCGCGGATGGCTTCACGATCCTGGTGATTATTCAAAAGCTCACGGCGTATCGGATTGCCCGTGAGCCGGACCTTAGGCGGCACAAAGCGTGTTTTTGTGTCGTCAAAAGATACGTATATTCGATCTGCAAAGCGAGCCAAGATGCGATTGGTAATTCCGGGTAAAATATTTTGCTCCTGCAGCGCGATTTTCGTTCTCAGAAGCCAGGCGCCAACCACCACAGGCCCTGCCGAATAACTGCCGAGGCCGACGACCAGGTCCGGTTTGTAGTTCTTTAAAATTCGCAATGATTCGATTATTCCTTTTGGTATTTTTAGCGCTGCCTTCGCCTGGTTCCATAAGCCGCGCCCTTTGATCCCTCCTGCGGTTATGGTTTCAAGCTTAAATTCGGTTTCGCTCAATACCGACCGTTCCAGGGCATTGCCGGTGCTGACAAAAACGATTGTGTTGCGTTTATTTCGCGCGATAAACTCTTGAGCGATCGCCAGACCCGGAAATAGATGACCTCCCGTACCGCCGCCGGCAAGCACAATGCGTAAGGGCCGAGAGGCCCCGGGTCTTGATGGATCGCTCGATCCGGCAGAAATCTGAGAGCTGTCAGTTATAGCAGCGCAAAGCTGAAAGCCGAAAGCCGAAAGCATAGAAGCGTGAACCTTCGTTTGCCTTGAGCCTTGAGCCTTGAGCCTTGAGCCGTTAACTTCAGCTAAAAGACTTTCAAGTATTGAGAACGTTGTTAATTCCATCGGTTTTAATTAACGCTTTTTACTTGCACTGATATTCATTAAAATGCCGATAGAGGCCATGTTCAGCAAAAGCGATGTCCCGCCGTAACTGAGCAGGGGCAGGGTCAGTCCCTTGGTCGGCAGCAAGCCAAGGGTTACACCCATATTGACTACTATTTGAAGCCCCATGGCGATGGTCAGCCCGGCCGCTAAATAGGCGCCGAACAAATCCGGGGCATTTCGCGCAATAGAGATTCCGCGGATAACGATCCAGGTATAAAGCCCGATGATGATCAGAACACCGAGAAGCCCGAGCTCTTCGCCGACGACCGAAAAGATAAAATCCGTATGCGGTTCCGGCAGATAAAACAGTTTTTGATAACCTTTTCCGATCCCGGTGCCCCATAGACCGCCGGTGCCAAATGCCATTAGGGAATGTACTATTTGGTAGCCTTCATCGGCGGGGTATTCCCATGGATTGAGGAAGCCGAGAATCCGTTTTAAACGATATTCCGCATTGATTAAAAACAGATACCCAACGGGTAAAATGACCAGCAGCGAGGCAAACAGCTGTGAAAAACGAACGCCCCCGATAAACAACATGATCCAGGTCAGTGCCCCCAAAATTACGACAGATCCGAAATCCGGCTGAATAATAATAAGAATGACAAAGATACCAAGCACCATCACATGCGGGATAAATCCGATGGCAAAACTTTTAATCTTCTCCTGCTTCTTTTCCATCGAGTAAGCCAGATAAATCACCAATGCGATTCTGGCCAATTCAGACGGCTGAAACGAGAAACTTCCCAATCGCATCCAGCGAATGGATCCGCCGACTGACACGCCCAGGCTGGTGAACTGAATGACAGCCAGAAGCGCCAGAGACACGCCGAGCAGAGGGTAGGCCAGAATTCGATAATAGCGGTAAGGAAAATGGCGGCTGACCACAAGCACGACGACGCCGGTGAAAGCAAAAAGAACAGGAGTTGAACATCATAAAATGCGGCTTGTGTCCGTTGTGCTTGTTGTGTCATGGTGTTTCCTGCGTTTAGCCGGTTTGCCCGTTAGCCCGTATGCCGGTCAAGAGGTTTTACCGTCATGCCCGCGCAGGCGGGCATCCAGATTTCTCCGCATGACATTTCTGGATTCCCGCCTTCGCGGGAATGACAAACTTTAAATGGAAAAAAATTCCCGATCCCTGAGTTAAATAATTTTTGCGTAAGTACATTTTTCCAATTACTATTAGATTCGGGTCTAATTGCCATGCCTTTTCTTGAGGTTTTCAACCGCCCGGCGGAAATCATCTCCCCTTTCGGCGTAATTCGAGTACCAGTCAAAGCTCGCACAACCGGGCGATAACAACACGACATCCCGCGGTTCGGCATCCTGGAAAGCCGTTTTCACCGCCTCTTGCATCGATGCGGCAACTTTGGTCACTGTTTGCTGTCCCAGGATTGAGCGGATCGATTCAGCGGCGTCACCCATCACAATAAGTTCTTTGGCGTGCCGGCGAATACTGTCCTGCAGAACCTTGAAATTACCGCCCTTATCTCGTCCGCCCATCAGCAATAAAACCGGTTTTGAAAAGCATTCCAGTGCTCTGAGCACTCCGTCTACGTTGGTGGCCTTGGAATCATTGTAGTAGTCGACCTCATTTAGGGTCGCCACGTGCTCAAGCCGGTGCGCCAGTCCTTTAAAATAATCAAGGGCCTTCTGGATACCGTCCAGAGTTGCTCCAGCTGCTAAAGCCGCAAGAATGGCAGCGCAGGCATTTTCAAAATTGTGGCGGCCCCGCAGGTGCATTTTTGAAATATCCAAAGATTCCGGAATGCGGAATTCGGAATGCGGAATTCGGAATCCGGCAAGGTCCTTATTGAGCTTCAGGACGATTCGCTTTCCGTTTAAGATGGCGCCCTGCTCGCCGGCTTCGAGGGATGGGAAAAACAGCTGCTGGCATTTAATATTTTTGGTTTTCATACGAATCAGCTGATCGAGGCCATTTAGAATGGCCACATCCTCTGCCTGCTGGTTTTTAAAAATATGCATTTTGGAATTCACATAGGCTTCAAAATCCGGATACCGATCCAGATGATCTGCCGTGATATTCAGCAGAACGCTTATTTTCGGCCGGAAGGTGGTGATGGTGTCGAGTTGAAAGCTGCTGATTTCCGCCACAACGATCTGGGCCTTTTGTTCTTGTCTGACGTATTCAATCAGCGGATTACCGATATTGCCGCCGACAAATGCCTGAATGCCGGAGTTTTTGAGCATTTCGCCTAAGAGTGCGGTCGTTGTCGTTTTGCCGTTTGTACCGGTGACGGCTATGATCGGTTCCTTGATGAATGTAGAGGCCAGTTCCACTTCTCCGATAACCGGAACCCCCCGGGAATGGGCCCGCTCGATGGGTTCGATGGTGTGGGCAACACCGGGGCTGACCAGGATGAGATCTGCATTTTGAAACGAGGTTGCGCGGTGTGGGCCCAGCTCCACGCGAATGCCCAATTGCTTTAGGGTGCCAACCGCATCCCCCAGCTCCTTTTCGGTGGCTTTATCGCTGACCATCACCCGCGCACCTCGCTCATGCAAGAAGCGGGCGGCAGCCAGTCCGGTGCGGCCCAGGCCGACGATGACGATATTTTTGTTTCTAAGATTCATGTTTAATTGGTTTTATTAGTTTAATTGGTTTTATTGGTTGATGTTTTCCGACTGTCGACAACGAATTGAACTAATTCAACCAATCCAACTAATGGAACATTTTCTTATCTGAGCTTGAGCGTACTCATCGCCAGTAATGCTAAAGCGATGGCAATGATCCAGAACCGGACGATCACTTTCGGTTCCGGCCAGCCTTTGAGTTCAAAATGATGATGCAGCGGTGCCATTCTAAAAATTCGGCGGCCGCTGGTCATTTTGAAAAAACTGACCTGAAAAATTACCGATAAAGCCTCGATCACAAACAGGCCGCCGACCAGCAGCAGCAAAATTTCCTGTTTGGTGATTACCGCAACGGTGCCCAGCGCAGCTCCCAGCGAAAGGGAGCCGACATCTCCCATAAAGATCTGCGCCGGGTAAGAATTAAACCATAAAAAGCCCATGCCGGCGCCGGCCAGTGTGCCGCAAAAAATGGCAACTTCGCCGCTTCCAGACACGTAATTAATCTGCAGATAATCTGCTATTCTGATATGGCCGGCAACATAGGCGAAGATCATGTAGGTCGCAGCGGCAATGATCACCGGGCCGATTGCCAGGCCGTCCAGACCATCGGTCAGGTTAACGGCATTGGAGGCTCCTACGATCACCACGGCTGCGAACACGATATAGCCCCAGCCAAGATCCGGTGAGAGCTTTTTAAAGAAAGGGATGGTTACCCGGGTAGAAAAATCCGGGCTGGCGTAAACCAGATAGCCGATGACCAGAGCGAACGCGAATTGGAGACCCAGTTTTTTGCGCACCGACAGCCCTTTGCTACGTTTTTTGATCTGCATCAAATAGTCATCCACAAATCCGATCAGTCCATAGCCGATAATGACAAGCAGCATAATCCAAACGAAGTAATTGGTGAGATCACTCCACAAAAGCGTCGAGACCACGATCGAAAATACAATCAGCACGCCACCCATGGTCGGCGTACCGGCTTTTGACAGATGGCTTTGCGGACCATCGTCTCGGATGTATTGTCCCACCTGCTTCCCGCTGAGTTTACGGATGATCCACGGGCCCAGCAAAAAACAGATAAAAAATGCCGTCAGACTGCCATAAATGGTTCGAAACGTAATGTATCGAAATACATTAAATACCGACAGTGTTGTATGCAGCGGATATAGCAGGTGATAGAGCATCGATTCGTTACTTGTTATTCGTTATCTGTTATTAGTTGAATATCGCGGCTTGAAGCCGCTCCCACAATTATTATTCTATTTGTGGGAGTGGCTTCCAGCCACGATGGCCATTCGCTTTCACCGACAAGTTTAAAGTGAGCTAAAATTAAGGAATCCTCTCAATATAAAATAGACAGAATGCAGTAATTTTAGGCACTTTTTGGAAGATGCGCTTACCCGCCCGCCCCGCTTGTCCGCCGCAATCTGCATATGCGTGAAAGCGGGACTGGTCAACAGCGAAGGCAGGCAGGCAGCGGCACCATTTTTTCACACAAAGCCCATAGAGAACACAGAGAAAAAGTATTTTTTAGACTTAAGCTCATTATGTTCTTTTTTGTTTCTTTATTCTCAGTCCTCAGTCCTTAGCACTCAGTCCTGTTTCATGCCGGCCCATTGTTTAAGTCCTTTAACAACCGCATCCATGCGTGCACCGCGAGAACCTTTAACCAGCACCCAATCGCCGGATTTTAGAGATTTTTTGAGTTCACTAAGAACGTTTTCCTGCGATCCGGTAAATAGTTGTTCGACTTTCATTCCGGCATCCTTTGCACCGGCAATGACGGCGCCGGCATAGTTACCGGTTACCCATAGTAAATTAATGCCTGCGGCGGCGGCCCAGGCACCCACCTGCCGGTGCAATGATTCGCTCTGCTTGCCCAGCTCAAGCATGTCGCCGGCAACCAGTATGCTCCGATTGTTGGCCCGTAAAGACTTTAAGGTTGTAATGGCCTCCATCATCGAGTCCGGGTTGGCATTGTACGTATCATCGATGATGTGAATGCCGTTAGCCGTATGAAAAATGTTCATTCGGCCCCAGGCCGGTTCGAATTTTTCCAGACCCGCCTTAATATCTTCGGCGGCCAAGCCCAACAGATGGCCGACCGCAGCAGCGGCCAGTGCATTGATGATCATAAACTGCCCGGGAACTTTCAGATCCACGCGCAGGCTCTCTTTTGGTAAATCGAGATTGAAAGAAATTCCGGATGTCTTTTCTTTTACCGCCGTGGCCCGAATCCGGGCACTTTTGGACTGGCCAAATAACAACACCTCTTTTTTTGTTTGGGTTGCAATCTTGTACACCCGTCGGTCATCGGCATTCAGCACGGCTTTGCCCCGCGGCTTCAAATGGTCGATCAGCTGTTCCTTCTCACGCATGACACCATCCAAAGAGCCCAGACCCTCAAGGTGAGCCGGACCGATATTGGTGATCACGCCGATATCCGGAGAGCAGATCCGGGCCAGCCTGGCAATTTCGCCGGGACTGTTAGTGCCCAGTTCGACCACCGCCCATTTATGTTCAGGCATCAGCCTGAGCAGTGTTAAGGGAACCCCGATTTGCTTGTTATAGTTCCCAACGGTTGAAAGCGTATTAAATTTTTTGCCAATTATTTCAGCCGTCATTTGACGGGTCGTTGTTTTGCCGTTTGAACCGGTGATAGCGACCACCGCAACATCCATGCGTGAGCGGTGAAAAGCGGCCAGGTCGCCCAGCGCACGGGTTGTGTCGGCCACCGCCACACAGGCAATCTTCTGTGTCTGCCATGTGGAGATCGGCAAATCCTTTGCTTTTTGCCGGTTAACAACCAGGCCGGCAACACCCTGTTCAAGTACATCACCAATAAAGCTGTGGCCATCATGGACATCACCGACAATGGCAACAAAGATATCGTCGGCAGAGATGTTGCGGGAATCAATGCTTACCGCTGCAAATCGCCTTTCTTTGTCTCCGCACAACAACTCACCACCGGTGGCTTTCAGGATTTCATTTACCGTCCATTGCAAGGGTTGCCAGTTGTTCATAAATCATCAGGCTCAAGGCTCAAGGCTATTAGGGTCTTTTCTTGTGCCCTGCGCCGTGTGCCTTATGTTTTCAATTTATTAAGCGCCGCTGGCCGATGCAACGGACCACTGACTACGGACTACTAACAACGTTCAGCGCCTTCCTGGCTTCTTCCCGGTCATCAAAGGCCACGGTGGACGTCCCCAGAATTTGGTAAGTCTCGTGGCCTTTTCCGGCAATCAGCACCGTATCACCGGGTTCTGACACTCTGATTGCAAGCTGGATGGCCTGCTGACGGTCGGCTTCGACCACATAGCCCTTGTCTGTAAAGCCGGTGCGCAAATCGGCCGGCAAATAACAGCGGCTTTTTAGCTGCTGAACGCCTTTAATGATCTGATCGATAATCGCCGCGGGATTTTCAGTCCGCGGATTATCCGAAGTAACCACCGACAGATCACACAGCTGTGCGGCGATTTTTCCCATCAGGGGACGCTTGGCGCTGTCACGGTCGCCGCCGCAGCCGAACACGCATATGATTCTATTGGCCATCACCATGCGTAGCGCATCAATGACATTTTTCAATGCATCGGGCGTGTGGGCATAATCGACATATACAAATCGGCCGGTATTATTTTCAATGCGTTCCAACCGTCCGGGGATTGCCGAAACAGCATCGATTCCTGATTTCATGTCGCCAGTCGATAGATTCAGCGCCGATCCCACGCCCGTTGCGCAGAGAATATTTTCCAGGTTGTGCCGGCCGACGAGTTCGGACTTGAACTGAAATATTCCGCCTGGAGTCGCAATCTTGCCGCTGGTGCCGTTCAGGTCAAATTGCGCGTTTAGGGAGCGAACCGTATCATCGGGAGCCGAACCGGTCCTGATTACCGGAACCTGAAGGATGCTTGCCAGTTCTTTTCCGTTTGGGCTGTTGCAATTTATGACGGCGACAGCCCGATCTCTTTTGGGTCCGTCAACCAGATACTCGGTG
>JARRJQ010000215.1:0-9210 GCA_037388985.1 Desulfobacterales bacterium
TCCGAGATGAATTAAATAACCCCCGGGCAGCCCTCACACCACCCGGGGGTATTTAATTAAGGCCATAGTGAAGAATTATTCCGATATAAATTCAGCTATAACCGATTTAGCAATGCCCTGTCACCTTCAACTATGACCAAAATGGGCAAACCCATAAATTGGTTTTGCCCTGCCTGCCCTCAAATGATTATCACCAATGGCCAGCAACAATCATTTTTGTAATGATTTATATTTATCACAACATATTGATAATTGTCAAGAAAAAATACCATATCTTGTATATTTTTGTGCTTATCGGCCGCTTTAAGCCGTTTAAATCAGAAACTAGTGGTCAACTATAAACGTCTATTGACGAATTCACCCAAAATAATGCAATATGGCTCTGTTCATCCGTTTTAAAAGAGCGAAAAAATTCATGAAATTAATACGCTATGTTATTTCAGGTCTCCTGCTGATAGCGATTTCAGATGCGGTATTGGCCGAGACCGACTTGACCGAACTGGTAAAAACTATTCAACCTGCGGTGGCCACAGTTGTCGCATATGATGTGAACGGCAACGTGGCCAACCTCGGTACCGGATTTTTTGTCAGTAAAGAAGGGCTCTTAGTAACCAATTATCATGTGCTTTTTGGAAAATTCAGCGCTGAAATCAAAACTGCAGACGGAGGAACCTACCCTATAAAAACCATTATCGCCCAGAATCAAGCGACAGATCTTCTAAAAGTAAAGGTGGACATCCCTGCTGATAGCGTCCGCTGGTTGGAGGTCAGCGACGAGCCGCCCTTAATTGCCCAGCATGTGGTTGTTGTGGGCAGTCCCATGGGGCTGGAACAATCGGTCAGTGACGGGATTGTTTCTTCAGTGAGGAAAATTCCGGGAGTCGGAACGTTTTACCAGATCTCCGCACCGATATCTCCAGGTTCAAGCGGCAGCCCGGTGGTCAACATGAAGGGTAAGGTTGTGGCGGTGGCAACTTTTCAATTCGTACAGGGTCAAAATCTTAATTTTGCCATTGCCAGCCAATCGATCCGGGACCTGCAAACAAATCAGTCCGGCCAATCGCTGTCGGAATGGACCTTTAATCAAAGCAATCAAAAGGCTGTATTGGCGGAAGAATTGTGCCGCAAAGGGTTTAGTTTTTCGATCAACGGACAGGATGAAAAAGCCCTGGAGTATTTCAAGAAAGCAGCCGAAAAAGACCCGAGCAGCACAACAGCCTGGTACGGCCTGGGTTATTGCTACGCCGGTCAAAATTCTTACACGGATGCCATCGCTGCCTATAGGCATGCTATTCAAACAAATCCAACAAATGCAATATCTCACTTTCATCTCGGAAACTACTTGAACAAGCTCGGTCGATACGATGAAGCGATCGAAGCATTTAAGCAGGTCGTATTGATCAACCCCGAATTTGAAGAAGCGTATTTTAATTTGGGAATCATTTACCTCAGGACCGGCCGCCTTGAGGAAGGCAAAGAAGCATTTCAAAATGTTGTCCGCATCAATCCGAAGTCCAAAACAGCCCATTATAATATTGCGGTCACCTGCACCAAACTCGGCCAGTATGCAGAAGCCGTCGAGGCGTATAAGAAAGCAATCACCATTCAGCCGGACTTCACCGAGGCCCACTTTAACCTGGGTGTTGTTTACGGCGAACTTGGTAACAACAAAGACGAACTGGAAGAATATAAGCAGGCCATTCGGGCGAATCCGGATTTTACGCCCGCCCATTATGCAATTGGGCGAGCCTATTTGAAGCGGGGCGACAAAGCCGCGGCCTTGGAGCAATATAAAATCCTTAAAGGCCTGGATGAGGCGACAGCCGCTAAATTTTTTGACGAGATTTACCCCTAGCCACGACTGATGCATTTAAAACCCGATCCTGACAAACAGTTGCCCAATAGCCGTAACCACAACTGCTTCGGATGCAGTCCGGTTAATCCATCCGGCTTGCAGATGAAATTCTACACAGATGAATCGGCGGTATACTCAAAAGTAATCGTCCCCGACCATCTTTGCGGCTGGAACAATTTGGCTCACGGCGGCGTTCTAACAACCATGATGGACGAAATCATGAGCTGGGCTGCTATCTATTTGCTCAAACGGGTTCCCATGACAAAGTCCATCACCGTTGATTTCCTCAAACCGGTTTATGTCGGAAGGGCATTACGCGTTCAGGGCACGGTACTTGAGAAAATCGGCAAGCACGAGGTCTTGATGGAAGGCAAAATTTTCAATGAAAATAAAGCGTGTTGTGCCAGGGCCACCGGAATGTTTGCCGTATTTTCTCCTGCGGTGGCCAAAAGACTGAAAATCACCAATGACGAATCTTTAGAATGGTTTGAACAGATATTCAACTTCAGATAATCTGCAGTTCAATTTTCAAAAGATAGGACTGAGGACTGAGTGCTGAGGACTGAGGTATATCGAATTAGAAAGTGGTTCTTTGACAGCCCATGGCGAAAAACGACCACTCATGGCTTCCAGAGGACCATTCATACCGGAAAAAGATCCGGCGCCGCTCTGACGGGCTATGCCGGACAGGCACGTCATGTTAAAGGGGAACGTGCGTCCGCTAGACTTTTTTTGCTCAGTCCTCAGTCCTCAGCACTCAGTCCTGTGCTTGCCTCAGTCCTCAGTCCTGTGCTTGGCTTCAGCCACAGTTGCCAGGCCCAGAACCGTTTCGAGCTGGGATTTTAGCGGGTTCTGATTGAGTTCATTCAAATGATCAAGCCGGTTTTTCAGTTTTTCAAATGCGCGGGAAGCGATTCGCTGCGTGCCAGCCGCGGCCCGGACGACCAGCTGCAGTAGAAAAAAGCTTAAAAACAGGATGATGCCGATCGCCCAAAAGGCATGCATAAAAAAATCACCGGAAAGATAGCTGCCGGTAAAAAAATTCTGCAGGGTTAACCAGCCGCAGTAGCCTAAAATACCGACGGCGGGAATGTTAAAAAGGATTTGAAGCAGCAGTCCGCTGAGTCTGCCCGTTATGCCTTCGATTTCGGCGTCCAGCGCTTCGGTCCAGATGGAAGCGAGCCGTTCTTTAAACCCTTCATTGCCGGACAGCGCATCTTCCACTCTGCGGATCGAGCTGTCAAAACCGCCCTGGATCAAAGATCCGGCAATTTCCGGCCAATGCTCCAGGACCACGATTCGGTAATTTCTGAAGGCCGCGGCGGTCTGTTGATCGTTTTCAGGGTCTGCAATAGCGGACTGGGTTTCGCCCGAGCGCTTCAGCGCAGACAATGTATTGAACACCTGGCGCACCGGGCGGCCGAAACGCAAAATCGCCATCACACCGCTGCCAAAAATCAACAACCTTGCCCAGATGGCGACCATCCAGCCCATGGGTCCCACCCAGCGTTGAGCCAACTTCTGATAAATCACTACATTCAGCCCGACAAACTGTTTTGTGCCGTATGCCTGCATACCGGCAATCGCATCTTCCAGTGCCCTTTTTTCGGCACCGGTCAGGCGGCCGGCGGCATCCGTCAGGGTCGCTTTGTTTTTCAAAAGTTGAATCCGGGCTTGCTCAAATACAAAATCCCGCAGGTGTTGGGCGTTTTCAATTCGCCGGTCGATGACATATCCGGCTCGATTGATGGTGTTTGCCACCAACTGCTTCAAATCTTCAAACTGATCAAAATCATGTTTCGGGCCGGCCGCATCATCCCAATGCGGATCTTTTAAGTTACGCCGGGCGGATACACAAAATATCCGATCTGCCGGCATTTGCCAGCCCATCCGGATGTGTTCGAGAAAATCCGGTACAATTTGATTGGTGAGCTCCGGCGCATCCAGCCGGTCGCATTTGTTCAGGACACATACCAAAGACTCCCCGCTGAACTTGCGGATAAACGGGGCCAGAAAATCCACGTGATCCCGCCGCTTGGGGTTTTCCGCATCAAACACACAGATCAGCATATCGGATTTGGTGATGACCTGCTCGACAATGGGGATATGTTTTCTAAAAGCCGTGCTGTCGGTATCCGGGGTGTCGATCAACAGTACATGCTCGAATCGGTCGGCAGCAGGGGTCGAGCGGGTTTCGAAAATTTCGGGATCAAAGGCTTCCAGCAGTTGTCCGGCATCGTTTGGATCGGCGCTAAAAACAATGAGTTGATCGGTGGTCGGCCGCTTGTGGCCGATCGGCGAAAGATCATCGACTCCGGCCAGTGCATTCAAAAGGGTGGATTTGCCCGAACCGCTGGGCCCGACGATGGTGACCACCAGCTTGCGTTCGAAGCGCTCGACGATCCCTTCAATCATGCGGACAGCCTGTCTGCACTGCTTTTTAAGCACGCGACCCGGAAGCCACAGGGGCGCACGGCCCAGTTCGGAATTCAGGCGGCGCAGATCATTTTTAAAGCCCTCGATTTTGCCCATGGCTCTTAAAACGGCCGTATGGCGGTCCAGATCCATTTTTTAATTTAGTTCCTTTGCGCAGATATCCAGACTCGATTTTATTTCGGCGATCCTGGCCCCTGCCTGCTCGGAGATTACGGCAGCGGTACGGATCATGCCGCCGGTGATCGTTTTTTCAAAAAGCTGCTGCACTTTTTTTAATTTATGATCGAACCAGGTTCGGGCAATCGGTTCCAGCATGTTTTTGAGCTGTTGCTGATCCGCTTTTTTCAAACGGGTCGTCACCGGTATGGCAACCAGTGCATAAAGGTCTTTGGCTCCGAAAAGCCCGGTCAATTTTATTTTAATCCCGGCGGCACCAACCGGGTCTCCGGTGGTCAGCACATAGGTAACGGCTGCGGTTGCCGGCAAAACATTTAAAGAGGCCCAGAAGGTTTGACTGATTTTGTCCCAGATTCCCATTTTGCTGCGAAAATGGTCGGCTAGCTTTTTGAGATCCGCCAGCATGTCCCGGGGAATGTCGATTAATTCTTCCCTGCGGGAAAGGATGGATTGCAGAATAGATCGGAAATCCTGATCCCGCAATCGCTCCTGTTCGGATAAAACAGCCGGATGCGCATCAACAAAAAAGCGCAGCACCCGGTCCTGCTCGGTAGCTTCCGTCCGGGGATTTCGGGCTTCGCTGCTGCCCTGTTGAGCGCGAATGAGATCAATGGCCTGCAACATGCGCTTGACCACCGGATCGTTTACCGAGCCGGCGACCGAAACCTGAGGGCCGATGGTTTGCGCATGCAAGCCGGTCACGGCGAAGACCAGATCCTCTTCCATCTTTTTTTGAAAATCTCCTTGATCGGAAGTCGTGGATTTGGCAGAGACGAGACGATTTTTTGCCCAACCGGCTGCCCCGAACAGCACCTTCAGCGGAAACTCGATCAGATTGCCGGTTTTGCGCATAAACTTGATATGCGCCGGGTCGGTTCTCGCCCATATTTTGGCAAACTGCTTCATGACGCGTTCCATCGGGAAATGCTTCAGTGCTTCATGCACGTATTGACCCTGGACGGTCTGGAGGGCATCAAAATACAGGCGCAGCCCGTCCAGAGAGAGCTGTGCATCGTCAAGAAGACTATCAGCCTTTTTCAGCACATCCTTTAAAATTGAAGCGTGCAGTTCAAGGTGCAGTTCGGGTGCATCAATGGATGCCAGTGCGGAAATAAAGTCGGGATCTTCACGCGGCACGGCCCGAAGCTTCATAAAATCTTCTTCGGCAGCCACCCGGTTGTCTTCATCGGCACGGAAAACTCCCAGAATATTTATTTTGGTGTCATCGCCGTAAATACCGACTTTATGTCCAAAATATCGCGGTTGTTGTAATTGGAGTTGGTAAAGATATAAATAAAAATATCCGAGGCTTCCAGGGCCATCTGGGTCACCTCCCGGTTGATGTAGGCGCCCCTGGCTCCGGTGTCAAAGTCGGGAGTGTCCAGCAAAACCAGGTCTGGCGGCCCCGAGCGGTTAATGACATACAAGGGATTGCCGGGAGTCGTAAGTTCTACAGTGTTTTTTAGCGGCTGTAAATCCGATTTAAACGGTTCGGCCAGATCGGATACCAGCCGATGTTGCGCCACCCAGGTTGCCGGTATTGAAAAGAGCACCCGGCGGTTCATGCCCGCACGACCGCCGGTAGGTGCCAGCCGCTCTCCGGACAGCGCATTGAACAGACTTGATTTGCCAGAAGAACCGCCCCCGCAAATAGCCGCAATGATCGGAAAATCGGATGAAAATCGGGGTATTAATTTGGCTTCAACGACGTTGACCCAGGAGGCGATATCGGCTGCACGGCCAGATTTAAGCAATTCTGACAGGCCGGGGATACCTTCCTTCAAATCTCTCAGGGCATGGTGAAACTCGGGTTGCATAGCATCATCTCATCATGAATCCAAACGCCTTAGATCATTATTCCATTTTTCCATAATGGCAATATTGCCCTTGGGGCAAATCACCTGATTCCTTTTAACATATTGACATCATTAAAACAAAAAATAAATTTGTCGGATTCAATAAACAACTTTGACAGAGTCTTTGCTTTGCGGTAGCTAAACAAAGGCTATTTCTGTTTAACGTCCGCGGTTTTTTTGGGTCGGCAAACCGTTGCAATCCATTTTATAAAGATGGTAATCCCCCTAAGTGAGCTACAGGTTCTGGCTCTGGACTGCCAGGCGACCGGAGCCAACCCTCAAAAAGGACACCTGCTGGAAATCGGCTGGGTGGGTACCTGCGCCGCGAAAGCTTTTAAACCGCAGAATCTGCACGCCAGCTCATTTCTGGTCGCTTTGCCGGAAGATGCCGAAATCCCCGCGGCGGTGCAACGCATCACCGGCATCACGAAAGCGGATTCGGGCCAGGCGCTTTCGGCAGCCGCTATCTGGCAAAAATTAGTTCAAACCGCCCGCGCGATTGCCGCTGCCAATCAGCTGGATAGATGCCCGACCATTATCCATTACGCCCGTTTTGAAAAACCGTTTCTGAAACACCTTCATCCAAATAAGCGTCACCCCGATGCATTTCCGTTGCAAATTGTCTGCACCCATGAAATCGCCAAACGGCTGCTGCCCGGTCTGCCGCGCAGGGGGCTGCGGGCGGTGGCCGGCTACTTTGGCTACACGGTACCGCCGCAGCGCCGGAGTGCCGATCATGCCCTGGGTACGGCGGTGATCTGGAAAAACTTCGTTGAGCAGCTGGCTGCTGAACAGGGCATCACCCATTTAGATCAGCTGACCGCCTGGCTGAAATGGACCTCCCCGGAAAAACGAATCAACCGGGTATACCCGATGAGCCGCGAGCTGCGTCTCAATCTGCCGCACAAACCCGGCATTTATCGCATGCTGCGCTCCAACGGCGATCTGCTTTATATCGGCAAGGCAACTTCCCTGAGGCAGCGGGTCAACAGTTATTTTCGGCAGAAAGGATTGCATGCCGAACATACGCTGGAAATGCTCAGCCAGGCGGTCAAACTGGATGTGTCACAGACCGGCTCGGCGCTGGAAGCCGCCGTGCTGGAATCGGATGAAATCAAAAGGCATAGCCCGCCTTATAACGTCGCTCTGCAAAAAGGGCAGCGCAAACTCATATTCTGCTCCAGCGATCTCCAGAAATGCGCTGTTCAACCCGATAAAATCCATTGTATCGGCCCGCTACCCGATGGAAACCTAATCGCAGCCATGACCGCTTTCGGCACCTGGTATAAAAACGGCCGCATCATCGCCGGTGATGATTTGCTCAATGTCGCTTACGGTATGCTTAACGCACCCCAAGCCCACGCACCGGAACCGGAATGCCTCGCCAAGGGCCTGTCTTTGTTTCGAAGCCATCACCAGAGGCGGTTAAAACGAGCCTGCCCGCTGCGATTTTTAACAGGGCTCGGTCGTGATCTCTGGCATGCAAGACTTAAAGCGCTTGAAAACGCCCGCACAGAAGCGGAGGAACAAACCGACGAAGAGTCACCGGCTGACCTGTCGTTGGAATCCGAAGAAGCGCCGAGCTGGACGCCTGAAGCGGTTGCCCGCGGAATTGAAAAATTGGCCATGCGCAGCGCACTTCTGATTCGCCGCTCCCGCTGGCTGTGCCTGCTGAGTGAATCCTCACTGGCCTGGGAGATGCGCGACTCAAAAGAAGGCAGCAAAATCGTTCTGGTTTTGGCAAACGGCGCTATCTGCCATCGCCAGCAACTGCTCCTCGCCCAAAAAACACCCGCATCACCCGGATATGCCAAGCGCATGGCCCAGCGACAGCAAATGTTTGATTTATCGACTTACGAGCGCTTGCGGGTGCTGACCACCGAAATGCGACGCCTGATGGCTGAAGGTCGCCAAATTGAAATTCGGTTAAATCCAACGGCCGTCCTCGGCCAAAAACAGCTGTCCGGAATATTGCCATGGGTATGATCCGCCTTCTGCTGATTGCCGGCACCCACCTGGAATTTGAAACCCAAGGCCCTTCAGCCGACAAACTTCAATGCTGGACTTTTCACGTGCTGCCTGCCCGCCCGATGACCCGGATTCAAATGCACGCCGCAGAGATAAACGGTAGGCAAATCAAGGATTGGATTCAATCCCGTCTGTTTGAAATCCCCGAAGACAGCGTTATGCAGATCAAAGCGCACGGCAACCTTTCTGAAGAAACGCTGCGCATTCTCAGCGCCCCGTTTCTGCGCGCACTGGCACCCGCGACAATGAACATCAATGCCGTCCTGAGTGATTAAGCTTATTATTCGAATCGCCGAACAATAGTCCGATCATCCTCGGCGAATAGGGACGGATGAAAGCTTTTTTTCGAATTTTCTCCCATTGCGCTTTTTGCTTTTGTGTATAATTTTTAATTACCTAAAAATTAGTTGATCATATTGGAAATAAGCATGCCTCCAAATCAAACTCCAGCCGATACCAATCTGGAATTAAGCTCGAGATCTAATTAAGAATGGAGAGGATAATGATGAAAGATGCTTACCGAATCACTTCTGACAGCATCGTTGATTTGATATTTTGCCTGAAATGGAAAAGTGACGTTGTCTGGCACACCGAATGCTACCAAGCCAGCCGGGTAAACATATGGCGCGACCTGCCACCGCCGATGCTTGTGGATGCTCTCATGGGCAAACGGACCGGCGAACGTCTGCAAGTGCCCCTCAAGAGTAAGGATATCGTAGCGGCCTTCAGCGATCGGAACCTGTTTAAGGTCAAAAACAACCAGTTTGACCGGCAATTCAGAAAGGGGGTAGTCACCGAACCGCGCCTGGGTCGTTTTTATCCCAAAGGGTTGTTGAGAGGAGTTGACGGCATATTCAG
>JARRJQ010000216.1:0-7199 GCA_037388985.1 Desulfobacterales bacterium
GCGGTAAAGCCCCATGTTTTTGGAACATTCAATGCCTTCTTTCCAACCTTCGCGAAAGTCCTGATACAGGAACTTGATGCCTACTGACTTTCCGATGGACTCACCCATCGAGCGAATCAACTCATGATTTTGGTGTTTGCTGTAAAGCAAAGTCGTTGAGAAGTAATCGAATTTGCCGCGTTTGGCGAGCAGGGCCGTTGAGCGCAAGCGGTCGTGATAGCAATAATTACAGCGCTCCGATTCGCGAAAAACCACATTTTGAATAAAGCCTTCCAGATCATAGCCTTCCTGGTAAATCACCTTCAAATCGATTTTCTCAGCATAGGTTTGCAGAGCTTCCTGACGTCTTAAGCATTCCGTGTAAGGATGGATATTGTGGCGATAAAAAAATCCCATGACGTCCAGGCCTTTTTCTTTAATAATTTTTATTGGGTATATGGCGCAGTTTGCGCAGCAAACGTGCAAAAGGACTTTCATTTTCTTTCTCCAAAAATCGCTGTGCCGATCCGAACGAGCGTAGCGCCTTCTTCGATGGCCACTTCAAAGTCACCGGTCATCCCCATAGACAGTTCGTCCATGGATACATTAGGTATCGACTGATCCATGAGTCGATCCCGCAGCTTGCGCAAAGCGGCGAAATACGGACGAACTTTTTCAGGCTGGTAAAAATAAGGCGGCATGGTCATCAGGCCTTTAAGCGACAGGTTTTCCAACTGGCTGACCTCTGAAATCAGCCCTGGAGCCTCGGCGGCTGATATGCCGGATTTGGTATCTTCCCCGCTGATATTGACCTGTATCAAAATGGGTTGAATTTTATCCACTTTTTTAGCCTCTTTATCCAGTGCACGGGCTAGTTTGAGGGAATCTACGGAATGAATTAAATCGAAGAGTCGAACCGCATATTTGGCCTTGTTTGATTGCAAATGGCCGATAAAATGCCAGCTAACCTGATAGTGAACCAGCGCATCAAATTTTTCACGGGCTTCCTGAACGTAATTTTCACCCAGAATCGTTGCGCCGGCTTCAATGGCGGCTTTCACCGTATCGGCCGCAACCGTTTTGCTCACCGCCACCAGACGGATTGAATCTGGATCACGGTTGCAGGAATCGGCTACCCGGCGAATTCGCTCTTTGATATTTTCCAGCCGTTGTTTCAATTTCAAATTGCCGAAATCCTCCGAAACAATCCTGCAAATCCTGTCAAAATAAATTTACAATCTGTCGAGAGTTAGTCGTGTTCTGAATTTAAGCCGATGACACCCTGCTTAATCAAATACTCCATCACCTCGCAGACCGGAAGTCCAACCACATTGGTATAGGATCCATCAATGCTTTTAACCAAAAAGCTCCCGGCGCCCTGGATTGCATAGGCACCGGCTTTGTCCAACGGCTCTCCGGTTTCGATATACCAGTCGATTTCTTCAAGACGCAGCTTTTTGAAATGCACCTCCGTTTTGACGGTGTCTGAAAAAAGCTGCTTTTTATTCTTGCAGCATATGCAATACCCTGTGAGTACCTGATGGCTTTTACCGCTGAGGCGCATAAGCATCTTTCTGGCTTCATCCTTGGAGCCGGGTTTACCCAGGATGTGGTTGTTGATAAGCACAATCGTATCAGCACCGATGATCCAGCTATTAGGATGCTTTTGCGAAATATCAAGCGCTTTGAACTCAGCCAGCGTCCGAACATAAGCAACAGGTTCGGACATCGCCACCGAACTTTCCTTAAAATTGCTTGCAATAACAGAAAATTTGAGACCCGCCTGTTCTAACAGGTGCTTTCGCCGTGGGGATTTGGAGGCGAGAATTAACCTGAAACGATCATGCGGCTGATTCATGTCAAATCATTATCAGATGAAAAACTGTTTGACAAGAAGCAAGAAATTAAAATAAATTAAATAGGTTAAATTTGATGAATTCACCACTTTAGCACACTGCATATTTCTCGAAAAGGCTGGCAATGACTCAAAAAAACAACCTCAAATACCGTATCCTGGCTGTTGACGATGACCCGGCAATTTTGGATCTGTATCAGCAAATTTTGAATGCGGACCCACAAAGGGGCCGGTCGGATTCTCCCTTCGAAGTCGATTGCTGTGCCCAAGGTGAAGAAGCAGTTGAGGCAGTAAAATTTTCACTTGATTTCAACCGCTCGTATGCGGTTGTTTTCCTTGATCTGAGCATGCCGCCAGGTGCGGATGGTGAATGGGCGGCCGAGCAGATTCAAAAGCTGGATCCTTTAACAAATATTGTTCTAGTCAGTGGATTCATGCGAACAAGCCCTGGAAAATTGGCAAAAAAATCTGGAATACCGGATAAACTGCTATACCTGCAGAAGCCATTTCATCGGCAGGAAATCATGCAATTCGCAACTGCGCTGAGCGCAAAATGGCAAGCCGAGGTCGAACTTCGCAATCTTCATTTGGAAATGGAAAACCTGGTGGGACAACGTACGGCTGCCTTGCTGCAGGCTAACAAGCAATTGAGAAAAGAAGTTGAATATCGTGAGAAAACCGAAAAAGCCCTGCATATGAGCGAAATTAATTTTCGCAATATGATTTACAGCAACGCCGACGGCATTCTGATTTTGGATAAAGACTCCTCAATCGTGAAGTTCATGAATCCGGCGGCCGAAATAATTTTCGGAACCAAAGCCGAGCATTTTGTCGGCCGGGCTTTCGAGCACTTAGTTATTCCGGACAAACCTACCGAACTGGATATTATTACCGGGGACGGCAAATCCAGCGTAGCCGAAATGCGGGTCATGGAGACCGAATGGGAGGGGCAGGCTGCCCATCTGGCATCCTTAAGAGAGATCACCGATCGCAAAAAAATGCAGCAGAGATTGCAGCTGAGCCTTGATAATCTCAGGCGGGTGATGGACGGCACCATCAGTGCCATGGCAATGGCCGTCGAGATGCGCGATCCTTATACTTCCGGTCATCAGCACCGCGTGGCGGAACTGGCGCAAGCCATTGCTAAAGAAATTAGGCTGTCTGCTGAAAACATCGAAGGCGTTTATATGGCAGCCTCCATTCATGATATCGGCAAAATCTCATTGCCTGCTGAAATTCTCAGCAAACCGGTAAAACTGACGGATACCGAGCGAAAAATGATTCAAGCCCATTCAAAAGTCGGCTATGATATTCTCAAGGGCATTGATTTTTCATGGCCGATTGCCCAGATCGTTCTCCAGCATCATGAACACATGGATGGGTCCGGTTATCCTCATGGCCTTGGCGGAGAAGAAATTTTGATCGGGGCTCGAATTGTCGGTGTCGCCGATGTGGTGGAAGCCATGGCCTCTCATCGACCTTATCGGCCCTCCATTGGGCTGGACAAGGCGCTGGAAGAGGTTTCACAAAATAGAGGCAAACTTTATGATCAAAGGGTCGTCAGTGCCTGCCTGAAGCTTTTTAACGAAAAAGATTTTAGGTTTTCAGAGCCTGAGAGCTTATTATCAAATAATAAATAAGATATTCGCTTAATTGAACTCGAGCGCTCAATTAAACCTTGAAAACTCGCCTCATTTCGGATATCAGAGCTTTTAATCTAAAAAGCCCGGGTGGCGGAAATGGTAGACGCAAGGGACTTAAAATCCCTCGGTACTGAGTGCCGTGCCGGTTCAATTCCGGCCCCGGGCACCAAATGAAATCAATGGGTTAATCACTATTATTTGATGTAGTGGTTGATCCATTTTTTTCTTCAAAATCGACAATTGTACCCGTCTTGTCTTGTGGCCTGAAAGCATCATTGCAATTCGCTCCGGGATGCCGGAGCGGATCATATTTCTGACCGCAGTTCTTCTAAAGTCATGGAAAAGTCTTTTGCCGATACCGGCTTTTTTGCAGGCCGCATTCCAGGCGCCTCTAAAATCGCCGATTTTTTCGTCACCTTCCTTGTTTGGGAAAATATAGGGAACAAGTTTCTTTTGTTTTTTTCTGGCTTCGTATTGTGCTTCAAAAATTTGTCTTAATTCGTCACCCAGGTAAACGGTGCGACCTTTAAGATAAGAGGGCAGGGCATCACGCAAGGCTAAAAAGTCGTCGTGTTCAAAAAACCCCTTTCTGACATTGTCTTCTTTCAACATCGGGATGCAGGGCATCCTTTGCCTATTCCACTTCAAACACTGGCTTAGGATCATGAGAGTAGCTGGGAAGCACCAGTATATCAGCATCCTTTAAATCCTTCCCTATGATATCTGCCGCCTTGGACAGCGCCTCATCGAAGTTTCTCGCCGGCATGGTTCCTGTTCTGCGAATCACGCTAGGGTTCACCTCGCCTGCAAAGATGGTTTGTCTGGCCGCACGTTTCAAAGTGTCCATACCTTGGGCCATCATGATACCGTGAATAGGCGCATATGCGTATTCATGACGGTATTTGTACAGATATTCGGGATTATTGGCAAATGCATCATAATAATCCCACAGATTCTTGGCCTCGAAATAATCGTTGTACAATCTGAATGCTTCAACGTCGGTGGGTCGCCGTGACGTAATCTCCCCTGTGCACTGGGTCAGCGCGATTATGACACCGCTTCTGCGCAGGAGAGGTTTGTTCCGCCAAACGCCTACGGCCCGGCGGGCGGCACTGCAGAGCACAAGGGGATTATCGCTCGTGTCATAGCCCAAATGATTCGGCATGCCTACTACGACAATATCTTTCCGGGACATCTTGGCTACAAAATATTTATCGGCTTCGGCATATGTCTTTTCTTCCAATTCCGGGACATGTCCGGCAAACACATCGACGATCTTTGCATCAGGTCCTGTGATGGCATCAATATAGAATATTTTCTTCCCTATTTCTTTTTCTATTTTCTCATTCACCGCCAATTTGTGCTTTCGGTATATATTTTTATCAGGCCGGAAATCGCCGCTCAACGCTCCGCCAACGCGGAAAACATCATAGGAGTGAAGCGATTTCAGGGTTCGCTGGCCGGCAAGGCCGATAACAACACCCTGACCAGGGTATCCGCCATAGGTAACAGGAAAGATCGTACCCACGTAAATTAGCAGGTCGGAATTCATGAGTGCGCTGTCATGTTCCACTTCGGAGCCGAGTGGGGTTTCTCCATAATTGATGTTGCCTTCACTGCAATCATGATTGTGAATGTTACCCTCTCTCCAGCTATAGGGACGAAAACGATTGTAGGTCTGCTCGCCTAAAAGAGCCCTCAGTTCATTAGGATGTCTTTTGCAATGAAGTCCCGTAGCGCACAAAAGAGAAATGTTTTTTTCACTCACGCCTGCTTCTAAAAGCTCTTCCACAACCACCGGAATGATTACCCTGAGTGCCTCAGCTGGCGATTTTAAGTGATCATCAAAGGCAATGGTCACCTTGCTCTTCTTTTTGACCAGCTCAGGTATTCTTTCAATGCCGATGGGATTTTCGAGAGCATCTCTTACGGCCTGCTCAGGATTTGGATGAAGAGGTATCTCAGGAAAATCCGGTGAGCCGTATCTGAAGATTTCGGCATTTTCAGGAACTGAAATGTCGATCCATGTATTGTGGTATTCGATGGTTACATCCGTGGTCTTCGCCATAAAAGCCCCTAAGATTTGTTTGATTTAAAGCCTTACCCATGACAGCACTCAAAACGTATGCCATTTTCAACTGCAATGCAATTCAAGTGTGTTATGAAGTTTATAGAGTATGGTAGCCGTTGGGTCAAGAAATTGTGTATTTCATAGGTTGAAGACTGGGGATACCATCACCGGGATTATAAAAGGGCAGGGAATATGCAATCCAATGCAAACACATAATGCGAGGAGGGAGATGTGGTGTAATAAATATGAATATGATCAAAGATGGGGGTAGGGCACTCACATCTTTTCAAACATTCCCAATTTTAGATTTGCATCTGTAATCCAAAAAAATTGGGAATTCGTGATTAAGGCACGCTATACGTAACAAGTGCTAATTTTTCTATTAATATTAGTATGTTAGTTGTTATTTAATAAATGGGTTTTTGTTAGTTGTCAAGCAGAATTGGACGGGCTGGGAACTCGGATGGACGATATGATATCACAGATCCATTGCGGGATGAAAAATCTTTGATACGTTTATCAGTATCTCAACTTTTGAGAGTCTCAATTTTTTGCGGATACTATATTTCTATATGTTAATCGATCCATAGATTCTGGACCAAAACAACTTGACAAATATGCCACATTGTAGCACTTTATATTTGAATTCCAAATCAATCAGCGTCTCAATGAGTTGAACTATATGATCTTTGGATGAAAGCAAAATTAAAAGCCGATGATAAAAGAAATTCGGAAAAAATAATGATAACATCCAGTTTATTAATGTTAATATACCGATAGGACCCAAGGAAATCATACGCAAGCATAAAGACTTCCTGCGTGTCCTCCAGAAATGAGGAGAAAGATTATGAGCAATTACAGCAATGCACAAAAACGATTTGATGAAGGTACAAACGCATTTATAAGCGGAGATTTGAATGACAGCGTAACCGCTTTTTCAGAAGTCATCCAGATGGATCCTGATTTTTCATTAGCTTATGCGAGCCGCGGCCTAGCCTTTTTCAACCAGCACAAACTGAACTTAGCCATAGAGGATTTTGAAAAATTCATCCGGTTAAAACCAAAAGACGCCAAGGCGTATCATATGCGAGGACTTGCCCGAATGGAAAGTGGAGACCAGAATAATGCCATAGCGGACTTTAACAAGGCGATTGAGTTGAACCCCGGCTATGGAGTAGCATATTTTAGCAGGGGAAGAGCATATGCGCAAGCAGGAGACAAGGAACAAGCCGAACAGGATTTAGAGATGGCAAATAGCCTTGGTAAAAAAATCAAGGATGAATTCATGAAGGAGCACAATATCCCCTGGACGGGTGAGATGCATCTAGAAGAATAGCAAGATTGGGGGAACGTGCGTAAAACCTTGAAAATCGAAGCGTCGCCCATCTGACGCATGAGTTTTTCTGATCCAGGAAATTCAGCAAGCGCTGGATTCTAAATATGGTTTTATTCTATCATCAAGATAGTATTTAGCTTGCAAGGCTTATTTTTCTGTAAGATTAGATAGTAGTATTGAATCCTCTTTTATAAGAGAACATCCCCCTGAATAACCAAACAAAAAGGGCACCATTTTAGACCGACATCAAATCAGATTTTACGATGTCGGTTTTTCATTTTCTGTCAAAATTCAAGCTCCGGCCTGAAAAATTTG
>JARRJQ010000217.1:0-5706 GCA_037388985.1 Desulfobacterales bacterium
CCCGATGAAACCTTTGTTCCGCGGTTTCAATGACTTTACCTTTGCGGTTTTTTCTCAGATAGCGTCTTTTTAAAACCCTTATGGCGTTTTCCGAAAGGTTGAGCCGGTTTTTGACGAAAATCGATTTGTCCAAGTGAATCGGTGAAGGTTTGGTCAGCCCGAATTCCATTAATTTGGCTTCGATCATTTTTTCGATGAAGGAGACCGGAATGTTGGTTATTTAAAGATTGGATATGTCTTCGCGCAAAGAACGACTGATACCCATGGCTTGAGCGGAATCAATCGGGTTTTCTCTGATGAGAATATCCGTAAAAAGCTGGTCGTCCCAGGTGTAAGTGCTGAGATCAAAGTTGCCTTCACTGGTAACTAAAAGCTTGCTTTTCTGACCCATTGCGCTACTCCTGATTCTAAAATATAGATTCTAGGGGAATTTTATACTAGCTTCGCTGTTTTGTCTAAAGAACAAAAAAATCCATCGCTATCTTATTGATAGCCATTTTTGGTTTTGTTTCTTTGCGGAATTTTAACCCAATTGAAAAGGTGTGATACGGCTAAAGGGAAGTCGTTTCGGTGCAAAAATGGATGGCTATTATCCTTCTAACATCGCTCTGACAAGACGCGTCTCAACGATCAAGGCCCGAGGTGGCTTGGTTTCCCATATTAGCGTATCATGTAGTGCAGTTATTATTTATCTCATACAATATCTTGTATGTCAAGTAAAATAATACTTAACGGATTAGGCCGTCAAAAGGGTAGTGTTAAAATTTATAAGGGCTGCTTATCGAATAAAGTGACCTGCAGAAATTCTCAAAAAACTTTCCATAATTGGAAAACAGCAATAAGGTGCGCATATAATATAAAAAATTAAGTTAGCGCATATTGACAAAAAGCAAATTATGTTAAATTTAGTGTTATGAGCATATACTCATAACTAGTATTGCAATCTACCACCGAAAATGAGATTATTAAAAATATTTTTAGTCATTTTTTTGTGTTTTTCTGTGCGAAAGTTGTCCTATCAGCTGATTCAGCAGTTGAACCGGATGCGTCCTATCTCGCTTCTTTCTTCACAAACGGCCTTCACTATATACCGGGGAAGGTATGCGTTCCTGGTATGAAGAAGAAGGCGGGTTTATGGAAATCACCAAAACCCCTTAGGACCAGCTCATAGGTTTGGGGTAAAGACTCCCCGACCCATCAATATAATAGGCAAACCCGTTCATTGCTAAACAATCTATTCAATAATAAATATGGGGTGAGGGATCGTAAATGAAATTTCGCTGGAAACTTCTTATTTTGCTACTGAGCATTTCAATTATACCGGTGGTCAGTTTAAGAATCTTTGGCATTCACTATGTCCATCTGATGCGCGATGCTCTTGTTGCCGCGGTGCAAACAAGCCGGGTTGATGAGGCCAGACACCAGCTACAGCTTGTGATAAATGGCTATTCCAAGGACATTCGAACAATTCGTCAACAGGTGGAAATGGCGATCTTTTACCAGATGTTTGAGCTGAAACGCATCCTGCAAAAAGAATTGGGTCAACCCGGTCCAAATACCCGTTCACCGATGCCAGGCTCTCCTTATCCATCCGCAAATAAATCAATCGGATCGCATTTCAATGCGCCGGTTGCAACCGGCAAAGATGCCGGCGAAATAACGCTGGATGATAAAAGTCCATGTTTTTCAGTACCTCCCTCGATGGATACCGAGTATGCGAAGTCAGAGATGGCTCGCTTAAAGGCAATGGCTCCAATTTATCAGGCCGTTTCTCAGTATCTCGGTGATCTAGTCCTGCGGCAGTATTTCGGTCTGGAAAACGGTTTGTTCAGTGTTTATCCTTGCTACTCGAAGATCCCGTTATCAGCCAACGCAACTAGACAGGGCTGGTATACATCAGTCCTTAAAGATAAGGCAACCGCCTGGTCGAGGCCTTATCTAGATCCGATCAGCGGCCGGATGGTCATGGCCGTCTCTGTTCCTGTTGAAAGAGAAGATGAAAGTATTGTCGGGGTGACCAGCATGCTGGTATCGCTAAATAGTCTAATGGAGCAGGGATCTGTAATTTCCGGGCTTCCGGAAGGCACCCGGATGTATCTGTATACATTGGCATCCAATCCATCCACGCGCATTGTCGGTGCAAAAATTTTCGCATCCGCACGCTATCCCCAAATAATTTCTGACGACTCCGCCATAATAAAAGAGGACCAATGGCTGCTTTCATCTGACGCAACTGAATTCGAGGCGATGCTGGATGATATCGCAAAGCAGCAGCGCCGCATTCGTGAAATGCCATTTAATGGTCGCCTGAGTTTTTGGGCATATGGGCCCTTGTTACACCAGGGAACCGGCTTTGTGTTTATTGTGCCGCGTGATGCCATTCTACCGGCAACCCACCCGGTTCTGAAATCCATCCAGAATCGGGTCAGCAAGGTGGAAGACTATACCGTAGGCTTTTTGATATTTCTGGTATTGGCTGTTGCCCTATTGGCGTTGGCCTTTTCGCGCACCATTACCCGACCTCTGGAAAAACTTTCTCAGGCTGCGCAAAAGCTTGCCCAGGGCGATTTTGATACTCGCGTTTCAATAAAATCCAGAGACGAACTGGGCAATATGGGGCATATTTTTAACCGCGTCGGGCCCCAGTTAAAAGAGCATTATCGAATGCAACGATCGCTGGAAGTGGCCACGGAAATCCAACAAAACCTCCTGCCCGCGATTCCACCCAACCTTCCGGGGTTGGAAATTTATGGGATGACCCTTTTTAGTGATGAGACCGGCGGAGATTATTTTGATTACCTATGCATCGACGATCAGGGGCAGTCAAAATTATGTGTTGCCGTAGGAGATGTATCCGGTCACGGGATCCCGTCGGCACTGTTGATGGCAACCGTAAGGGCTTTTTTACGTATACGCGCCGCATTGGGAGGCGCGCTTGGAGATATCGTCGCCGACGTCAACCGGCAATTTTCCAAAGATGTCGGAGAGTCCGGTCAGTTCATGACCTTTTTCCTGGCCCGCATTGACAGATCCAAAAACCATTTAGAATGGGTGCGCGCCGGTCACGACCCGGCTATTTTATATGACTTGGCCACAGATTCCTTCAAAAACCTCAACGAAGGTAAGGGATTGCCCCTTGGCGTTTCTGAACACGCAGGGTATAAAGAATCGTTCTGCGAAATCAGACCGGGGCAGATTATTTATATCGGCACAGACGGGATTTGGGAAGCACGCGATGCCGAAGGGAACATATTCGGCAAAGAACGTTTAGAACAGGTCATTCGCAAATATAACGCAGAGTCCGCCCAAACAACTGTGTTTTCTATTTTAGATGCCGTTAAAGATTTCTGTGGCATGGCGGATCAGGAAGATGACCTCACGCTAATGGTCATAAAAGTAAGAGAAGAATAAAGTGGTATTTTTAAGCAATTTTAATCCGATCCGAAAAAGATCGGAGCCGCTTGAGGCTGAGCTGCCTTAATCCGCAGTGGACGTCGATTCCCTTGCCAATTGATTGCGCGGTTGACGTGATAACGGTTTAATTTCATTGATCTAAAAATCATTCAGACTGATGGGGGCAGTCTATTTTATTCGGGGGGGCTATGGATGGCAAAAATACTGGAAATCGGACAAAAGGATGCCGGCTATAAAAAGTCATCAGCGTTTTGAATCTGTTGGCTCTGGCGGCAAATGTCGGTTGTGCGGGAAACAATGGCCGACTGGAGCGAAATCAGGAAGCAAATGAGGTTTTTAATACCTGTCGGGTTCTTCCGACTACCGGTATTATTTCACCGGTCCTGAAGGCAGACCGGATGCGGTTATGGGGATTCGTGGCGACTATACCCTTGAAACCACACAATGGTCCGAAATCGATCTAACTGCTGAGAAACTCCAAAAGCTGATCGATTAATTTATCAGCGCTGCGCCGCCTTCAAAAGGCTGCCCATAGTAGATTTGGGTGTGGGTTGAGCCGGTGTTATTAGTTGGCGGCGGCTTTTGCAGGGTGATGGTCATTGCGCCCATGGCGCTTTCAAGTGCTACTCTGAGCTCTGTGATTGCCCGTCGTCTTTGGTATCGTTCTCCCGGGTCTCATTCGCGCTTTTCTGATCTTCGCTGGGTTTGTTTTGCTCATCTGCCCTTTTGAAGATTACGAATTCACCTTCCGAGCCGGAGAAGAGGCCTTTTTCAGGCCCCTCCTCCCGGTTGTTACGCGGTTCGTAAGGCTTGATTCCGGCACAGCCTGCCAGGACAAAGACAATCAACAGCAAGACCACCGTCCAGCGCCTTTTGCGGCTATGTATGTTGCAAATATGCATCAAAATTTCACCCTTGCCCCGATTGTACCGACATTCATTTTCTGGACACTGGGCGCAACATCACGATCCAGTGAGTAAAGCCGATACTGCATGTAAAATTCGGTGCCGTAATTTTCGAATTGCTGGACCACCGCCCCACCGATCGAATAGCCCTTGTCGCTGTTCGTGGGGAAATTGGTCGATCGGTCGTAGTCCACCGAAAACGCCGTCTCGCCGACGGGAAACAATTTCGTCAGCCATCCCAGCTTGCCCCACAGGTTGCTGCCGCCGTTTTGACCGTCACGATCCAGCAGACCGGCCGACAGGGTGAGATTCAACCCGCTGGCCTCGTGCAGAATGGAAAACGAGCCGTCGTACTGGTAGTTGGTGTTGTCTTGGTTGGGATCGGCGATGGCCGCGGCACCGGCGGCCTTGAAGCCATATCCCTGCCCTCCCCAGCGCAAGGCGGCATCCCAGCGCTGGTTGCTGATCAGCGAGCCGGCCAGGGTAAATCCGTAAAAGTCGGGTGTGTCATAGCGCACCCTGTTCCTGCGGCTCAAACCGTCGAGGTCGGTGAATGCATCCGACACCTTCACAGTTGTGAGGCTGTCATCGCTGCTTTGGCGGAAAAACATCCCTCCGGCAATGTCTGCAATGCTCGCGTAAGCGATAATGTCGGTTTTAGAAAGATCGACCTCCGCGCTGTAGTTGGAGGCCGAGTCGCCCTTGCCCAGCGAAAGCTTGCCGTAACGCTTGCTGTCAAGGGATAATTCCACATAGCGCTCATCGAGAAAATTGTCGCCGCTATTCAGGTTGCCGTTGTCTTCGTCGTTTTGGTTAACCCTCGAGGATTCATTAGGCGCAACAGCGATTTCCATGCGCGAGCCAAGGGTCAAATCGTCGGTGGCCCTGGCCGTGCCGACAAAGCGCACCCGGCTGTTGCTGGAGTCGTTGTCCACAAAGTAGGCGGCGGTATTTTTCCCGTCGTCGATGACGTTCACGGCCCGGTCGACCTGCCCTGAGATGGCCAGTTTAACCCGCTCCTGTCCTGAGGTAACTGTCTTTGCAGCAGGCGCCTGCACCGTTGTTTTCGCCTCTTCAGCCACAGACTTGGCCTCTTTGGCCTGGGTTTGCGCTTCGGTGGCGGTTTGCTTCAGTTGGTTCAACTGTCGCTGCAGCGATTCCAGTTGCTGCTGTTGCTCCTTGATCATACGCTCCAGCCTTTCAATCGTTTGGGCATCTTGAGCCTCAGCCGGGCTTACATAAAAACCCCCAACTGCCAGCAGCAACCCCAGAAAAATAAAGATTGCCTTTTGCTTCTTCATCGTCGAAATCCTCCTTCATATTTTGATTTGACCGCGAATCATGGCATGACGTTTAAATTTGAGCTCTGCTTCTAAATCACCTCCTT
>JARRJQ010000217.1:5715-12879 GCA_037388985.1 Desulfobacterales bacterium
ATCACATTTTTTTCGGTTGCTTTGCGAAATCTCTCCGCAAAATACTTGCAGGCAATTTAATAAGCGATTAATACCCATATCCCAAGCCTCACACTCATTTTAAACGGACTGCTCATCGGGCTCTGCAACTTTTGAGTATGTATCGTCTATTAACCCGGATAACGCAACCGCCATTCTTGATCAAAATTTAACATACCAGGTAGCGGTCGTCGACATGCATGTTCAAGCATAAGCTTAAAGAGCATGCGTTGATTAGAAAACCGATAAGAAAACGTTAAAATGGGGTGAATTGTTGATTGAATGATTTTATCTGTTCTCAATCTACCTGCACAAAAATGCCCTATGGATAAATGGGGTAAATACCGTAAATTTGGTCAAATAACGCTGTATTTTTTATGAAATAAAACCGCTTCAGGAGGCGATCAGCTACGATTATGGACGGCGCGGAGCGCCCTGTTTTTCTTCAGAGACTAGCGCTCCTTGAGGGTTGCCCTGCGAACCACATTGGTGCCAAATTTTTGGCTGATCGAATCGAGGGCTTTGTCCACTTTTTCCCAATCGCCGCCGCTTTCTTCTTTGGGTTCAAAGAGACCGATTTGGATCGAGGCGGTTACCGGGGAAAACCCTGAAGTTCCGACACCGATCAGTCGAATTTTTTTGTTAATTTTTAAATCATCGATTAATCTGGCGGCGCACCGGTAAATGGTTTTTGAAGACTGTGTTGGGATCGATATTGTCGTCCTCCGTGTAAGCTGCTTGAAGTCTGCATCCTTAATCTTAAGCGTAATGGTTTTGGCGCGTGCACCATTTTTGCGCAACTGTTTGGCCACTTCCTCCGACTGTCTTAACACAAAACTTTTCAGGAGCCCAATGTCCCGGGTATCGGCCGCCAGGGTGTGCTCACAGCTGATGGATTTGTGGGGGGTATACGGGGTGACAGCTGAATCGTCGCTGCCGGACGCAAGCGCATGTAATCGCAAGCCGAATCTTCCAAGATGTCGCAGTAAGGTTTTTTGCGGCAGCCTTTGAACGTCACCCAGTGTTCGGATTCCTAGCAATTCAAGCTGCCGATACATTTTATTTCCCACCCCTGGAACTTTTTCGATGGACAGCGATTCGACAAACGCGGCTACCTTCTCAGCGGGAATTAAGGTCAACCCGTCCGGCTTGTGCATATCAGAGGCGATCTTTGCCAGAAATTTATTGGGCGCAACACCCACCGAACAGGTGAGCTGAACCGTTTTTCTTATTTCGCTTTTGATTTCCCGGGCAATGTCCATGGGTTCGCCAAACAGACGTTGACATCCCGTAATATCGACATAGGCTTCGTCGATTGATACGGGTTCCACCAGTGGTGAAAAATTTCTGAGGACTGCCATGATTTTTTTGGATACCTCTTGATAGCGACCCATTCGCGGAGGCACAAAAATGCCATGGGGACACCTTTGTTTGGCCTGGTAGATAGGCATGGCGGAGTGGACACCGAACTGCCGGGCCTCATAACTGGCAGCCGATACGACGCCGCGGTTAGAAGTGCCGCCAACGATAACGCATTTGTTCCTAAGCCGCGGATCATCTAACTGCTCTACGGAGGCATAAAATGCATCCATGTCGATATGCAGGATCATTCGATATTCGTCTGTTGATTTTTGATTGAAGAGATTTACTGATCGGTATCGCCCCTTTGCCCCATTTTCAATAGCCAGTCGCAAGGTCCAGTGACCGACCGAAACAGCTTGCAGTTTATTACAAAATTGTATTATTATAACCGAACGTCAACAGATTCGTTATATGGAATCACTTCTAAAAACTCAAGCAGAATTATAAGTCATGAAACCTATTGAAGAAGTAACGCTGCTTTACGAAATCACCAAGGCGCTTAACGAGCAACTGGATTTGAGAAAATCTTTATATAAAGTGCTGGATATCCTGTTTAATTCGATGAATATGGTGCAGGGCACAATCACAATTTTGGATCCCCTGCGCAATGAGATAAACATCGAGGTGGCCCACGGTCTGGCCCAAAGCACAATGAACCGGGTTAAGTATAAGCTTGGGGAAGGCATTACCGGCAAAGTGATTGAAACTGGAAACGCGGTCTCCATTCCCAAAATCAGCGAGGAACCGCTTTTTCTGGATCGCACGGCCACGGCCTGGAAAAGGAACGGCTGCGAGAGGAAAACCGGCGGTTGCAGCGGGTGCTTAAAGATAAATACAGTATCAGCAATATCGTCGGTAACTCCAATAAAATGCGCGAGGTCTTTCAAATGGTCTCGCAGGTCAGCAAAAGCAATGCGACGGTCTTGATCCGCGGCGAAAGCGGAACCGGTAAAGAGCTGGTTGCCAACTCAATCCATTACAACAGTCTTAGAGAAAAAAATCCTTTTGTTAAAGTGAACTGCGCGGCATTGCCCGTAAATTTGATTGAAAGCGAGTTGTTTGGGCATGAGCAAGGTGCTTTTACCGGCGCCATTAAACAGAAAATCGGCAAATTTGAAATGGCTCACAAGGGCACAATATTTCTTGACGAAATCGGATCGCTGGGGCTGGATGTTCAGGCCAATTTGCTTCGCGTTCTTCAAGAAAAGGAATTTGAGCGTGTGGGTGGGCACCGGACACTAAAAGTCGATGTCCGTGTTATCGCCGCCACCAATAAAAACCTGGAGGAAGCCGTTGAAGATGGAACCTTCAGAGGGGATCTTTATTATCGATTGAATGTTTTCCCGATTTACCTTCCTCCGCTTCGTGAGCGCAAGACCGACATGTTGCTGCTGGCCGACTATTTTCTTGAAAAATATGCCGCGGAAAACAAAAACAATATTAAAACGCTGTCGACCCCGGCCATCGACATGCTCATGGAATATCACTGGCCGGGGAATGTGAGAGAGCTTGAAAATTGTATTGAGCGGGCAGTGCTGCTGTGCGAGGAGGGGGTCATCCACAGCTACCACCTGCCACCAACCCTTCAAACCGGTAAGGAATCCGATACGGTGCCGGCACGATCATTGGAGGATGCGGTCGCCAGCGTGGAAAAAGAGATGATCATTGACGCTCTGAAAAATACCCGGGGCAATATCACCACAGCAGCCAATATTCTGAAGACAACCGTGAGAAAATTTGCCTACAAGGCGCAGAAGTACGGGGTAGACTACAAACACTACCGCTAGAACCCATCTCAAAAATGCGTCTAAGGGCTCATGGCTGTGTTGCGGCTCGGCTCAAAATGCTCACATACTATCTGTGTATGCTCCGCTTTTGAATCGATTTGCGCCTTACTCTCGACCAAGATCTAAAGATTATGCGGACGATTCAAATTAAGCTTGGTTGCCAGCGAACAAAATCTAAACCCTCTGAAACCGGTTTTGGAAAATTTTTGATTAAATAAAAACAGCCCCAGTCGGACAAGTGGGGCTGTTTTTATTTCAATTAACGTATAGGCTCAATCCGCCTGAGGCGGACCGACCGCTATTTATATATCAAAATACAGGTAAAACTCGTGAGGATGCGGACGCAGCTTGACGTCGTTGATTTCATTTTCGGTTTTGTACTCAATCCACATGTCAACGGCATCCTGGGTGAACACATCGCCCTTGAGCAAGAATTGCTGATCGGCTTTTAAGGCTTCGATGGCCTCCTCCAAAGATCCGGGAGCCGACGGGATTTCAGCGAGTTCTTCCGGAGGCAGATTATAGATGTTTTTATCCAGAGGATCCCCCGGGTCGATTTTGTTCTGGATGCCGTCAATGACCGCCATCAGCATGGCTGAAAACGCGAGGTATCCGTTGCAGGAGGGGTCCGGTGTTCTGAATTCAATGCGTTTGGCCTTCGGTGAAGGCGAATACATCGGAATACGCACCGCCGCACTGCGGTTGCGGCTGGAGTATGCTAGATTGACCGGAGCCTCAAAACCCGGGACCAGCCGCTTGTATGAGTTGGTGGTCGGGTTGGTAAAAGCGGTTAAAGCGCGGCAGTGTTTTAGAATACCGCCGATGGCGTAAAGGGCCTCCTGAGATACTCCGGCATATTTATCACCCGCGAAAAGCGGCTGATTCTCTTTCCAGATGCTGATGTGGGTATGCATACCGGTACCATTGTCTCCAAATAGGGGCTTGGGCATGAAGGTAATGGTATGATTGCGGCGGTAGGCCACATTTTTCAATACGTATTTAAACCACATTAATTGATCAGACATCTGCAGCAGGGGTTTGAAGCGCATGTCGATTTCGGCCTGACCGGCGGTGGCCACCTCATGGTGCTGGGCCTCAATTTCGATTCCCAGGTTTTCCAGGGTCAGGACCATTTCGGTGCGCAAATCCTGGAATTTATCCATAGGCGGAACCGGAAAATAGCCTTCTTTGTGTCGTGGCTTGTAGCCCAGGTTGGGGTCTTCATCCCGACCGCTGTTCCAGCTGCCTTCAACAGAGTCGATCTTATAAAATGCCGAAAAACGCGTGGATTCAAAACGGATATCGTCAAAAATGAAAAACTCCGCCTCCGGGCCGAAATAAGCAATATCGCCGATGCCGCTGCTTTTCAAATACGCTTCTGCTTTTTGAGTAATATTTCGCGGATCCCGGCTGTAAGCTTCCCGGGTTATCGGATCAACGATGTTGCAGATCAATACCAGGGTAGGCGCTTCGTAAAACGGATCCATTTTGGCGGTAGTCGGATCTGGGACGACAAGCATGTCGCTGGCATGAATCGGCTGCCAGCCGCGAATGCTGGATCCGTCAAAACCAAAACCATCTTCAAAACTTGATTCGGCCAGCTCACTGATCGGAACCGTAAAATGTTGCCAGAGACCCGGAAAATCCATAAATCGCAGATCCACGACTTTTGCGCCGTTTTCCTTCGCCATGTCCAATACCTCTTTGGGTGTCATAAGATCGTTCCTCCTTTAATAAATTGGATTGATTAAGGTTTGATATTTATTGTTTAGATCTAATTTATCATTATCAACATTGCGGTTTCCAAATCATAAATGAGGGATTTTTTTGATGGGCAAGGCCGCACAAGGGTTTTGGCCGAGGCGTACATGGAGTACGTCGCAGGCCAAAAATCCGCGGAGAACGCCGCCCATCGAAAAAATAGCCATTTATGAATGGAAACTAGATGGCATCAACGCCCGTCTCCCCCGTCCTGACCCGTAAGGCGTACTCGACCGGGAGCACAAAAATCTTGCCATCGCCGATTTTACCGGTGTTTGCAGATTCACGAATGGCTTCAACCACCTGATCGGTCCGGTCGGCATCGATTACAATTTCGATTTTAATTTTGGGGATAAAATCCACTGCATATTCAGCTCCACGGTAGATTTCTTTATGGCCCTTCTGGCGTCCGTATCCTTTCACCTCAGAAACCGTCATTCCTTGGATGCCGATGTTATTTAAAGCTTCTTTAACATCATCGAGCTTAAAGGGCTTGATGATCGCCTCAATTTTCTTCATGGTCAAACCTCCTTTTGCGTCTTAAATCTGTTTGTGCATTTCACCGTTCCGCTAGCCACGATCACAGAATCTCAAAACCACGTTCGCCGTGAATGGAACTGTCAAGCCCGGTGACTTCATTTTCCTGAGAGACTCTTATTCCTCCGGTGAGCCATTTGGTTAGATAAATGACAATCAAAGTGCCGACTGCCGTAAACACCGCTGTAGCAATAATTGAGATCAATTGAATCCACAGCTGCTTGGGATTTCCGTAAAACAATCCCTTACCAGCTTCATTAACGGCCGGATTGGCAAAAAGCCCTGTGGCCAGCGCACCCCAGAGCCCGCACATGCCGTGGACCCCGAAAGCATCCAGGGAATCATCGTAACCCAGCTTTTGCTTGAGCTTGGCAACAGAGTAAAAGCCCAGCAAGCCGGCAACCAATCCGATCATCAAAGCAGCCGGCATATTGACAAAACCAGCAGCCGGTGTAATGGCAACTAGTCCGGCTACAATTCCTGAAGCCAGACCCAGCATCGTCGGTCTTTTCTCAATCAGCCATTCGGCAAACATCCATGCCAGAGCGCCCATCGCCGCAGAAGTGTTGGTGACTAAAAAGGCCGAAGCCGCGATACCATCGGCTGCCAGCTGACTGCCGGCATTAAAACCAAACCAACCAAACCATAAAAGCGCCGCTCCCACCGCGGTGAGTGCAATGCTGGAGGGGAACATGGCCTCTTTGCCATAGCCGACTCGTTTGCCGAGTACCAGCGCCAGCACCAGACCCGCAACCCCGGCATTGATGTGCACAACTGTTCCGCCAGCAAAATCCAGAGCGCCCATACGGCCGATCCAGCCGCCACCCCACACCCAGTGGGCGATCGGGCTATAAATGAATGTGAGCCACAACACCGTAAAGACAATCCATGACGAGAACTTCATGCGATCAACGACCGATCCGAGAACCAGAGCAACTGTAATACCGGCAAATGTCATTTGAAAAAGGGCAAAAACATAGGTGGGGATACTTCCGGAAAGACTGGTCACCGTGATACCCGCTAAGAACAGATGGTCGAGACTGCCGGTCAAGCCGGCTTTATCCGGTCCAAATGCGATACTGTATCCCCACATCATCCAGATGACACTGGCGATGCAATAAGCGACAACGGTCATCGCGAATGTATTTAAAAGGTTTTTATAGCGTGACATTCCTCCATAAAACAAGGCCAATCCAGCCGGGGTCATCATCATGACCAAGGCGGTCGAAACGATCATCCAGGCGGTGTCACCCGAATTTAAACCTTCAGAAGCAACCGCCGAGCCAAATGGCATTGCAATTAGGATTAGGGCTACCAGCAAAATTTTCGATTTCATTTAAAATCGCTCCTCCTTAATTAAATATTCAGGGTTTCTGCAAAGCAAGCATTTCAAATCTCCGGTTCTTTCACGATTCCGTAATTGAGTCAGGCGGCTGGAAGCCTTTCCATTAGCGCCGCTTCTATTTTTGTTACCTGATCGGGCAAATCCACTTTTTGTCCGTTTACATCTCTGACATAAAAAACATCGACGACCTGATCTGATTTTGTTGCGATTTTGGCAACCCAGATATTCAATCCGCAGCGAAAAAGCGCATCGGTTATGCTAAAAAGCAAGCCGGGAAAATCATAGGTAAAAACTTCAATGATCGTAAAGAAGCTCGAACTGGTGTTGTCCACCCGGATCCGATGGGGCTTTCTG
>JARRJQ010000218.1:0-12454 GCA_037388985.1 Desulfobacterales bacterium
GCTCACCTCACAGCTCAGCTTCAAGGATCCATAGTTTTCACGGGCTTGACGGTTTGACGCACAACCCACCATCAGGCCAATCATCAGGATCGCTGCAGCCATCTGCATAACCGACCATTTGCGGGGTTTTAGCGATTTTAGCATGATTTTTTCCTCCATTGACGGCATTGCCGCCAAGCCCGCGCACCAGCTTTCGCCAAGACATCGATGTCGTCAACGCGGGCTGCAATTCCAAATCAACGCTACCGGCAGTCGCCGATAAATTCACCGTCCGGCATGAAAATATTTAGTGTCTTCCGGCCTTTGGGAAGGACGTACGGTAAATAACCACGATGCGCTTGTCCGGATGCACTTCCACTGGAACATCAGGGTAAGGGGAATACCAAATGCCAACCCGCTTTCCACCAGGGTCCAGAATGTAAGCCCCAAAGGTACGCGTCGGAATTTGAAATCCGAGCATCTGATCGACCCATTTTTTGAGTTGTTCGGGGCTCAGATCCGCTGCCGCTTGCCAAAGCGGGCTATCGAAGGTGTAATCTTGATCAATGCCCATGATCACATGGGGTTTGGTAACAGAGCCGGTAATGTAATACCGGTATTCAGGCAGCACCTTATAGGTTTGAAAAATCTGGCTCACCTCAGAGCTTAGCTTCAAGGATCCGGAGTTTTCACGGGCTACCTTGTTTGACGCACAGCCTGCCAGCAGGCCAATCATCAAAATTCCTGCAGCCATCTGAATAACCGACCATTTGCGGGGTTTTAGCGATTGGATCATGATTTCTCTCTCCATCCCTCCAAAGGTATTTTTTCAATTCTTATCCGAAACACAGACCTCAATCATCTCTGCCATTGCCTCCCATCCCCTCAGGAAAGCCACGTTCGCCTGTATCGGGAGGGGCAATAATCTCGATACGCTTGTCCGGTTGCACTGCCACCGGAACTTCATTGTCCAGGGAATACCAAATGCCAACTGGCTGCCCCTTTCCGTCCAGAATGTAGGCGCCAAAGGTACGCCACGCAGGATTAAATCCAAGCATCTGACCGACCCAATTTTGGAGTTTTTCGGGGGTTAGATCCGCTGCCGCTTGCCAGACCTGAGTATCGAGGGTGTAATTTCGATCGATGCCGACGATTGCGGTGGGCTTGGTATCCGGTCCGCTAAAATAGTACTTGTATTGAGGAAGCACCTTGTAAGTTTGAAAAATCTGGCTCACCTCAGGACTCAGCTTCAAGGATCCAGAGTTTTCACGGGCTTGCCGGTTTGCCGCACAGCCCGCCAGCAGGCCAATCATCAGGATCGCTGCAGCCATCTGCATAACCGACCATTTGCGGGGTTTTAGCGATTGGATCATGATTTTTTCCTCCATCTTTCAAAGACATAAAAATAAAATTGTGAGTTATGACAAAAAATATTTGCGCTTTTCGGTCAAAAAATAAGTGTTTTAATCCTAAGGGTCAAGTCGGTCATTATTGCTGGATTCATTGGGATCAGGTAAATTATATGCAAAACCATCATTTTGCAATAGCAATTATCGGTGAAAGTAAGCAAAAGACAAAATGGCTTGACTATTAATTTAGCGTTATGGGATTATACAAGGTTAATTCTCCAATAAATAAGGTGGTCGGTGTCACCTGTTTGGTAACTTTAACGCTATGGAATTTGAATCGGTCATCGGGCTTGAAGTTCATGCCCAGCTAAAAACAGAAACAAAAATTTTTTGCAGCTGTTCGACAAAATTCGGAGCTCCGCCCAATACCCACACCTGCCCGGTTTGTTTGGGAATGCCCGGAGTGCTTCCCGTACTCAACAAAAAAGTGGTCGAATACACCCTGCGCATGGCGCTGGCAACCCACTGCGAAATCCTCGGCGAAAGCCGCTTTGCCCGCAAAAATTATTTTTATCCCGACCTGCCGAAAGGATATCAGATTTCCCAGTATGAACTGCCGATTGCGCAACACGGATTTATCGATATCGAGGTCAACGGCAACAGCCATCGAGTGGGCATCACCCGCATCCACATGGAGGAGGATGCCGGCAAACTGGGCCACGATCCCGACAGACCGATCAGCATGATCGATTTCAACCGAACCGGTGTGCCGCTGATCGAGATCGTCAGCGAGCCGGACATCAGATCTCCGCAAGCCGCCGGGGCATATCTGAGGCAGCTGCGGTCAATCGTGCGTTACCTTGGAATATGCGACGGCAATCTTGAGGAAGGAAGTTTCAGATGCGATGCCAACGTATCCATCCGGGTTGAAGGCGAAAAGACATTCGGTACGCGCACAGAGTTAAAAAATTTAAACTCCTTTAAGCATGTGGAAAAGGCGCTGCAATTTGAGATCGATCGGCAAAGGGAAATCCTTTTAGACGGCGGGAAGGTCACCCAGCAAACACGATTGTGGGACCCGATTAAGAACATGACAACCGCCATGCGCAGCAAGGAAGAAGCGCACGACTACCGTTATTTCCCCGATCCGGATTTACTTCCCCTGGTAGTTGATGACGACTGGATTGAAGCGGTTAGAAATAGCCTGCCTGAACTGCCGGATGAAAAAAAGAAACGCTTTATCGCGCAATACGGGCTGCCTTTCTATGACGCCGGTATCTTGACTTCCGATTGCGATCTGGCGGATTATTTCGAAAAATGTCTGGAGGGCTTTAATCAGCCCAAATCGGTTGCCAACTGGATCATGGGGTCATTGCTGGGCCTGTTAAATGCCGAAGGAAAATCCATTGACCAGTCGCCCGTATCCGCTCCGGACCTTGCCGGGCTGCTTAAACTCATTGATGATGGGACCATCAGCGGCAAAATCGCCAAGATGGTGTTTGGTGAAATGGCCCTATCCGGCAAACCGCCCCGGCAGATTGTCGAGGAAAAAGGACTGGTTCAGATATCTGATTCAAGCACCATCGAAGCCATCATCGCAAAGGTCCTTTCCGGCAGTCCGGCGGAAGTTAAAGCCTACCGCAACGGTAAAACCAAATTAATGGGATTTTTTGTCGGGCAGGTGATGAAAGAAACACGCGGCAAGGCCAATCCCAGGATGGTCAATGAAATATTGAAAAAGAAACTTGAGACCTGATTGAGGCTGCTGACCGCTGGTTGCTGGATGCTCGATGCTCGATGCTCGATTCTCGATACTCGATGCTCGATACTCGATACTCAATGCTCGATACTCGATACTCAATGCTGGATTTCTGTGGGTTTCTCCGCCGAGGCGCTGAAACCCAACACCATTACAGATTCAAAATAAGGAGCGTGTATGGTGAAAAAGTTTTTGTTTGCAATCAAGAGGCTTTTTTTATTCGGTCTTTTAGTATTTGCCATATTGGCCTTCAATTTTTCCTCTGCCGCGGCTGAACCCAAACGGGTTGCGTTGTTGCCCTTTAAAATCAATGCCGAAAAGGATCTGTCCTATTTAAGGGACGGCATTTTTGACATGCTCACAACGCGCCTGACCAAGGCCGGCCAGGTGGAGGTACTTGGCCGCAAAACGGTTGAAGAAGCCATCGAAACGGTATCCGGTGACGCAGCGGTAACCGAAGATGCGGCCCGCAAAATCGGTGCGAGCCTGAACGCCGATTTCGTTTTATACGGCAGCCTGACGATATTTGGCGACAGCGTGAGCCTAGATGCCAAAATGATCGATCTATCCGGCCAAAAACCGACCCTTACTTTTTTTGATCAGAGCCAGACGATGGGAGAGGTGATCCCCCGCATCGATGGTATTGCCGCAGAGATCAACCAGAAGGTCTTTGGCAGCAAACCGGTCGCGCCGCCACCGCAGCCCGCCAAGCCGGTTGAGAAAAAGCCCGCGGAAACTCCCTCCATTTATGCCCATCCTGAGAAGCTTTTGAAAGAAGGCACTTTGGGCACAGGTGAAAAAGAGGGGGGTTCCTCGGCATTTATCATGACCCGCTCGGCCGGAGAAAGCGCCGACTTCTGGAAGAGCGGCAACTTCGATGTCCAAATCCAGGGGATTGCCCTGGGCGATGTTGACGGGGACGGGGCCACTGAGACGATCATCATCTCCACCCAGGAAGTCATGATTTTTAGAACACAGGGGGGCCGGCTTTTAAAGCTCAAAGAGATCGCCGGCGAGAGACAACAACGTTTTATCTGGGTGGATGTCGCCGATGTTAAACAAGACGGCAGGGCCGAGATCTTTGTCAGCTGCTTGAACTTGAACACCGGAAACCTGGAATCCTTTGTGCTGGAGTGGAACGGTAAGGATTTTGAAATGATTGCCGAGCGGCAAAAATGGTATTTCAGGGTGCTGCAAATGCCGGGGCGCGGGCCGGTTCTTTTGGGGCAGAAAATGGGTGTCGAAGATCTTTTCTTTCCCGGCATCTACGAACTGACCTGGAGCAGCGGAGCATACGAGTCGGCCGAGCGGCTTTCGCTTCCGAAAAGCATAACGCTCTTCGAATTTTCGCAGGGAGACGTGATGAACAACGGCAATGAGGAGTTGGTGGCCATGGAGCGCAACGATCGGCTCCGGATTCTGACCAAAAGCGGAAAAAAAGAGTGGGAAAGTGATGAGCGCTACGGCGGCAGCGAAAATTACATTCGAGAGTCCGCGAATCAGCGCATCTTTCTGCCCCAACGAATTTTTATCACCGACCTTAACCAAAACGGCAAAACCGAGGTGACGGTGATCAAAAACTATTCGTTCACCGGGCTTGCCCTTAAAAATTACCGCAGTTTCACCAGCGGCCAGTTCGTATCCCTATCATGGGACGGATTCGGACTTTCTGAAAACTGGCACACCAATAAGATCTCGGGCTATTTTGCGGATAGTGCCATTGGGGACATTGATAACGACGGGGAGCCCGAGCTGGTGGCTGCCGTTATCAGCCGCCGGGAAGGGCTGATTGAGAAAGCCAGAAGTGCGCTCATCGTCTACGAGCTGCATTCGCTGATGGTTGAAGGCTCAAAGGTAAATGCCCCGGAGCCAGAAAAAATTCAGTAATAAGGTAATTCCAACCGGAATTACCTGAAAAAATAAGAAAAGCTTGTAAAATTGAAAACTTTGTGACAAAATACTTGACAATTATAGGCACATATATCAATATGTTCCCGATAAAGCCCCCCCTGCTACCACTTAGAACCAGGGAGAGGGGCAATGCGCCGCAGCTTCAAAGACGGCAAATAAATCAGATGAAAAGGGGTGATATCGGCGTGGCGTTGATGCTCGCCGTACCGGCCATGGCAATCGACGTCACCTGGGACGGATACTTGCGGGTAAGAGGGTTTCTCGCGGAGAAGGCGCCGATGAGTGATACCGCAGATGATTATAATGCTTACTATGACATGAAATGGAGAACCAACTGGACCCTGACGGTAAACGACTACCTGCGAATCCGTAGCCGCTGGCGGGCCTTGAATCAAGTCGGGGGCGGTGATAACTCTGATCTGAGCAATTTTGAAATCAGACGCGCCTGGATGCTGGTCCAGACCCCCTACGGTCTGTTTGAAGCAGGCAAGATGATTACCAAGACCTTCGGCACCGGATTTCTGGACAGCGAATCCAGTATTTTTAGAATCAATTACAGCACCAAGATTGCCGATAAAGTGGTCTTCGTTGCCACTGCACAGAAAGCCCTGGAAGGCGACGGAGATGGGGCTGGCGTCACAGGTTTTGAGCAAAGTGGAGACGACATCGATGTTTATGGGTTTGCGCTTGTCTATCCGACGGAGAACTGGTCCATCGGCTCGTTGCAGGTTGCGCTCGTCAATCACAACAACGGTGCAAATTCAGAACGCTATAGCGCTAATCCTTACTTCACCGGAAAGTTCGGCAACCTCGCCTTGCAGGCCGAAGGCTGGATAGCCGGTGGAGATGCGGGCAAAAATGCCGCAGGCGACAGTGTAGATTTCAAGGAATATGCCTTTAATGCCGAAGGAACCTATGACCTGGGCATGGCCGCGCTTCAGCTGGGTTTTGCCTATGTGAGCGGCGATGATGATCCGAACGACACCGATTACGAAGCAACCCCTCCGGGTGATGACTGGGAAAAGTTCTATATTCTGTTTGGTTCCACCGGCGCGACCCCCGCAGCTCTGGGTAGTGTCGGAAACTTCAGCGATACGGGTGGAAACCTGAACGGTTACATGACCGTTTACGGCGGTGCCTCTACCAATCTGACCGAACAACTGAACGTGGGTCTTTCGGCTGCCTGGTGTCAAGTTGACCAGCCGTCAGAGGATTGGGCCGATGATGCGGGTGTCGAGGTTGATCTCCGTGTAAACTGGACGTTTTACGACAACCTGACCTACAGCGTTATCGGATCTTATCTGTTTGCCGGCGATTACTGGAAAGATGCCTCTGAATCAGTCAATGGAGCAGATGGTAACGATGATGACCCCTGGGCGCTTTTTCATGCGATCCAGCTGAACTTCTAATAACCACCTAGAAGTCGACCGTAAGACAAAAGCCTCGGGCCTTTGGCCCGGGGCTTTTTATCATCAGACGATCCGCTTAAACGATTTTTCCAGGATTTGCAGATCCCACCTGACCCAGGTCGGCCGCCCGTGCGGACAATGGGAGGGATTTTCGCATTGATCCAGCTCGGCGAGCAGGCCCTTGATCTGCTCGGCGTTAAGCTGCTGGTTGGCGCGAATGGCCGCGTGGCAGGCCATCACCATCCGGCAGTCATCCAGGGCTTCTTGCAGATCCGTCGCAGAACCCCCGCCGGCCTTTTTTTCCACAATCTCGCGGACAATCGGCTTGGGGTCCTGATCGGAAAGCATCGCCGGCACGGACTTGATCACAAAGGTATTTTTACCGAAGGGCTCGATCTCCAGGCCCAGGGTCTTTAAATCCGCAAGCGTTTGTTCCAGCATTTCGGCTTCCCTGAAATTGAGCTCGAGGGTTTCGGCCAGAAGGCTGGACCCTCGATGCTGGCTGCCGATCACCTGCTGCTATCTTCTGTCCTTTGTTTTTAATTCCGAATTCCGAATTCCGAATTCCGAATTCATCCCTTCCTCCGAAGGCAGCAAATGGTGAAACCGGCTCGGCAATCTGCGGCGATTTCCCGGAGGCCTGGCTGTCGGATCGGTCTGCCGGAAGCCAGTTGACTCGATCCATTTCATAAAGTGTCTGGGCAACGGCGCTTTTTACGGTTTGATGCAGTTGGTGGGGGTTGACAAAACGAACTTCATTTTTGGTCGGATGAACGTTGACATCCACCTCATCGAAGGGGACCCGGATGAAAACCACCGCGATCGGAAATTGCCCCTTGACCAGGCGCTGGGCATAGCCATCGAAGACGGCATGCTGAATGGTCCTGTCGCGCACATAGCGGCCGTTGACAAAGATATAAATTCCCTTCGACGTGCGGCGCGCCGTCCGCGGGGATGAAACCCAGCCTGAAACCGCAATCCCGTTGCGCTTTAATTCGATGGCCCGCAGGTCCCGGCCGGCCTCCCTGCCCAGCACGTCCTTTACCCGATCCAGATGCTCAGAGGCAAATGGCCAGTTTTTAACGACTTTATCATTGTGCAGGAGACGAAACTGCACCGCGGGACGGCCGAGCGCCATTTTTGCTACGGTGTCGGCGATATGGCTCATTTCGGTGCTGACGGCCTTCAGAAATTTTCTTCTCGCCGGCGTATTGAAAAACAGCTGCTTGACTGAAATCAGGGTTCCTTGCGGAGCGCCGACCTCGGAGACACTTTTTATTTTTCCGCCTTCGACCCGAATTTCGGCACCGCTGTCGGAGTTAGCGTCGCGGGTGATCATCGCAAAGTGCGAAACTGCGGCGATACTGGGCAAAGCTTCGCCCCTGAACCCCAGGGTGTCGATGGCAAACAGGTCGGCATCTGTGGAAATTTTGCTGGTCGCGTAACGCTCGATGGCCAAAATTGCATCTTCATGACTCATGCCGGATCCGTTGTCGGATACCCGGATAAGCGTCAGGCCGCCTTCTTCGACTTCGATGATAACGCGGGTGCTGCCGGCATCCAGCGCATTTTCGATCAGTTCCTTGACCACCGATGCCGGCCGTTCAATAACTTCGCCGGCCGCGATTTTATTGGACAGGGTTTCGGGAAGGACGCTTATTTGGGGCATGCTATGCTCCTGCTCTTAGGCTTGAAATATTTCTATAAGGAATCGCGGCCGGAGGCCGCTCCCACAGGCCGCTCCCACAGGCCGCTCCCCCGTTCCAGGGCCTGACTTATCGTATTAGTGGGAGTGGCATTCTACCACGAAGGCTGCTCCCACTATCCGAAGTCTGGCGTATGATATCTGTGGGAGTGGCCTCCGGCTGTGGGAGTGGCCTCCGGCCACGATTCCTTATATTTAACATCTAGACCGACCAGCGACAATACCAGTATGGATAATCGCGGAAATTCTCAACCAGACCGGCTCGCACAGGATTGTTTAAAGTGTAGAGCACCACTTCATTCAGGGCTTCATCCTTTCGCAAAGCATGATCATGATATTGGGGCTGCCAGAATGCGCCCTGTTTGTGTAGAAGGGCATTTATCTTTTTAGCTGTATAGCTCTTTAAACTGTGCATGAGTCGCTCTAGTGAATTCTGCTGCAAAGCAGCAACAAAGTGTAAATGGTCGGGCATGATCACGGCGGCATCGAGAATGATTCTTTTTTGAGATTCGAACCAGTGTAAACTGGATAGAATAATTTGAGCTGTTTCAGGATAATTTAAAACTAGCTTTCTTTTATGAACCGCTGTTGTAATAAGATAATGTTGATTTTTAATGGAGGTTCGCCCCTTGCGGAGTAAATTAGAGCCTTTTGGAGGTTTCATAATCGAACGGTGCTTTGGAGAAGCTTTCTTTTAGTCGCGGCCGGAGGCCGCTCCCACAAGGCGCTCCCACCTCTACTTAAAGCTTATTGAATCAAAAGAATTACCCATCCTAAATACTTAAACTTATTTCTTTATCTATCCAATCTCCTGAAAACCGCTCCCACTTCCCAGAACCAGACTTATCAACAGTGAGAGTAGCATCCTGCCTCGAACAATCAACTATTTTCCAACTAATTCTTTGCCGGGAGCCTTTCCCATTGCATAAAAGATGAATGTACGAGTGGAAGCAGCTTCCAGCAGCGAGTCTTTATTCTTCATTTCTATTTCAGCATCCTCAGCAGATATTCGGCGTCCATCGGCGAAAGGTCGAACTTCAGGCAGGCTTCTTCGATGAGCTTTGCTAATTTGGCTTCCGGATTATATTTGCGTTCATCTGAAATCCATTTAAAGGCTTTTCTTATGTCCTCACTTTCCGGCTGTACAGTTGTCATGGCAGGGGTCTCCTGTGTCAAAGGTTAGTTGTTAGTCGTTTGTTGTCCGTTGTTAAAAGCATTTCATCCAGCCTGTTTCGCGCGCTAAATCGAATATCACTCCTCGTAAAAGCATTGTAACCAACGACTGACAACGGACGACTGACAAAAAAGGCCCAATTTATACCTCGACGCTATAAATTGGGCCTTTTTTTATGAAACTCCGTGGCCTGTTCGAAATTGTAAGCCACTTTAAGAAGCATCTCTTCGGCAAAATGTTTGCCCATGAGTTGCAACCCGATCGGCAGGCCTTCTTTTGAAAATCCACAGGGAATCGACATGCCGGGAATCCCCGCCAGGTTAGCGGATAAAGTGAAGATGTCGGTTAAATACATCGTCAGCGGGTCATCGACTTTTTCCCCGATTTTAAAAGCCGGGGTCGGCGCCACCGGACACAAAATGACATCGCATTTTTCAAACGCTTTTTTAAAATCGTCTATAATCAGAGATCTCACCTGGGACGCTTTGCCGTAATATGCATCATAGTAACCGGCCGAAAGACAGTAAGTCCCGATAATAATCCGCCGCTGAACTTCAGACCCAAACCCCTGTGAGCGTGTGCGGCGATACATTTGGATTAACTCCTTTTGATCCTTATCCCGAACACCATACTTGACACCGTCGTAACGCGCCAGATTTGAGCTCGCTTCAGAAGGTGCAATGACATAGTATACAGCGACCGCGTATTCGGTGTGCGGTAACGACACATCAATCTTTTCAGCTCCCAAATCCTCGATGACCTGCACGGCGTTGTTTACCGCATTGACCACTTCCGCATTCATTCCCCCGGTTGCTGCGTATTCTCCGGGCATACCGACTCGGATCCCTTTTAAGCCCTTTTGCAGGGCAGACGCATAATCCGGCACCTCCTGGGATACGGATGTCGAGTCGGCAGGATCATAACCGGCAATGCTATTTAGCATCGTCGCACAATCGGCCACATTTTTTGCCAGCGGTCCGATCTGGTCCAGCGACGACGCAAATGCAACAAGGCCATAGCGCGACACGCGTCCGTAAGTCGGTTTCATCCCCACTGTGCCGCAGTAGGAAGCCGGCAGACGGATTGAGCCTCCGGTATCGGAACCCAGGGCCCCCAGGCACATATCGGCGGCCACAGCGGCTGCGGAGCCACCGCTGGACCCGCCCGGAACCCGCGTCAGGTCCCATGGATTGTGCGTAATTTTGAAACCGGAATTTTCGTTGGATGAGCCCATGGCGAATTCATCCATGTTCGTTTTACCTAAAATCACCGCCCCGGCCTGCTCAAGCTTCTCAATAACCGTGGCACTATAAGGGGGGATAAAATTCGCCAGTATTTTTGAGGCACATGTGGTTTGAATCCCCCGCGTGCAGATGACATCTTTGATCGCAAGCGGAATTCCGGTCAGTGCCCCACAATGCCCTGCTGCGATCTTTTGATCCGCCGCGCTGGCTTGCTGCATTGCTATCTTTTCTGCAATCGTTAGAAAAGCATCGATGTTGCTTTCGACTGCCTTTATGCGATCCAAAACCGCCCGGGTTAATTCGACAGAGGATATTTCTTTAGTTTTTAACAGGCGGTGGGCCTCATGGATGGTCAGTTCATGTAATTTCACGGGTACGTATTCCTGTTACCTGCCTGAAAAGGGTTATTCACCGCGAACTCGCGAAATAGAAAAGTAAGCGTGGTTAGATTTTCAATTGCGTCAGCCGACGACCTTCGGAACCACAAAATTCCCGTTTTCCTTATCCGGGGCATTGGCCAGCACACGATCACGCTCAAGATGTTCGCCTGGCTTATCGTCTCGAAATGCATTGGTTAAAAAAATGGCATGGGATGTGGGGCGGATCCCTTCGGTTTCCACCTGATTGAGTTTATCAATGTAACCCAGTATTTCATCGATTTGCCCGGCGAATCGCTCGATGGACTTTTCATCCAGATCCAGGCGTGCCAGCTGCGCAACATACAAAACTTCTTTTTTGGTTATTTTCATAATATTCTCTTCATATTGATTCGTCCAATTCAGAACCACGAAATCACGAAAGGATAAAAACACGAAAATTAATTCACAATTCTTTTTATCTCTAATGTGGGTTTTGCAAAATTTAGCATCAGGCCCACCCTCAATCTCGTAGCTTTGAGATATGAAAGGAGCTGGGCAATATGAGCATCAGTAAACTCTTTTACAGCCTTTAGTTCGACAATTATTTTCTTTTCGATGATGAGATCAAGCCGATGGGTTCCAACTTCTTTACCATGATAGTCAATTTTGATTTCTTTTTGACATTCAAAATTAAGATTGGCTTCTGATAATTCGATTTTTAAAGCTTCCTCATAAATAGACTCTAAAAAACCGGCTCCCAATTCTTTATGAACCTTAATTGCAGCGCCAATAATAGTTTCACTTAACTTATCAAATACATGTTTTTCTGTGATTTTTTTATTTGGTTTAAAGACTCTTTCTCTATGATGGATAATTTTCATAATAATTATTTCGTGTCTTCGGATTTTCGTGCTTTCGTGGTAATTCACATCACTTCATTACCAGAATGGGCTCCAAACCGTCCTTTTTTAACTTATCCATGACGGCCCTTGCTTCAGCTTTGCCCCTGTATGTTCCGATTCTGACCCGGAACCAGACGCCTTTTCCCGGAATCTTTCCGATTACACGATATGCCGGATAGCCGGCTTTTTTTAATTTTTCGACCAATCGATCTGCGTCTTTAGGATCTTTAACGGATGCGGCCTGGATGGTGTATGTGGGACCGGCGGTGTTTATCTTTTCGACGGCAGCCGCTTTTTGCCGCTCTTCTTTAAGCGCTTTCTTTTGAGGAATGGCGGCCGGTTTGGATTCTTGCGGCGCTGTATCTTGCGATGCGGTTTTATCGGCTGCCGGCTTTTCAGCTGCGGTTTTTTCAAGCGGTTCTTCAGGCTTGCCTTCGACGGCTTTCGGCTGCTGTAATGCGGGGGTTTTCACATCTTCCCGGTTTTCTTTCAGCGCTTCATAAAAATCGAGTTTGGTTTTATCCTTTACCGTTAGATCATCTTTTTGCCCCGGCATTTGCGGCTGTCCCGCGGAATCGGTCTTTGCGGAACCGGCCAGTTTTTGTTCAATCGCTGCAATATCAAATTTGACCGGAGCCGTACCCCTGCCGACCAAGATACCCA
>JARRJQ010000219.1:0-6884 GCA_037388985.1 Desulfobacterales bacterium
GTTATCAATAACCGCCTGGCAGATTCGCGGATAAAGATCCGGTGTGGTGATCAGGACAAAATCATCACCGCCGATGTGGCCGATAAAGTCGTCTTGACTGCCGTATTTGGCAACCGCTTCACCGATAATGCTGGCGGTGGCTTGGATGACATCATTACCTTTGGCATATCCGTAGTGATCGTTGTAAGCTTTGAAATTATCGATATCCATCAGGCAAAAGGCAAGCGGTGTACCGGCAGCGATGCGCTTGTTGGTTACATTTTCAATAGCGATGCCTCCGGGCAGTCGCGTTAGCGGGTTGGTATCCAGGTACATTTCCTCCAACTGCTTTAGGCGACCGGCCATGGTGACGAATGCCTGGGCCAGATCACCCAGTTCATCCTGGTTGCGGATGTCTGGCCGATGATCAAAATTGCCCTCTGATATCATACCGGTGGCGAACTTCAACTTTTTTAATGCGCCGGAAATATTGCGGGTGATGACAAAGGCCGCGGTCAGCGAAAACAGCAGACCCAACCCGCATAAAACCGCCGAGGCTTTAAAGGCAATTTTGCCGATGGTTGCGGTCAGACCGGTTTTTTCATTCTGGTCTCTTAAGGCACTGTCTTTCATGCTTTTGATGATGGCAATAATCTTTTCCTGTTGCGTTTTAACGTTTTTTTCAAATGCCTTTGCGATTGGCGAAGCGGGGTCTTCAATCCATCCCAGGGATTCCGAAAGGATATAATTATATTCCATATGCAGGCTGACGATCTTGTTGAGGAGATAGGCGTTGTGGCTCGGCAGGGAGCGGATATGTTCGGTCAGCTGATTGAATTCTTTCCCCTTATCCCAGAACGATTTCAACTCTTCGGGGGTCTTTAAGATGAGATAGCGCTGGGCATGCCGTTCCTGGTCCAGGATGACATTGATCATTTTCTCCGATGCATCGATCACCGGCAGATCAGAGTTTAAGATGCTGTTGTTGAGTTCATTGAGTTGTTTTAAATTAAACAGAGCGTAAGCGGATATACCGACCAGCAGGATCATCAGCACGCTGTATCCCAGCATGAGTTTTTTGGCTATTTTAAGGCGGTAAAAATGGGAAACGACAAATCCGATCAGCCGATCAATTATCTTCCATTCTATATGTTTCGATTCTTTAGCGCCGGACATTCAAACACCTTGTTTTTATAAGATAAAATGCGAAGTCGTTTCGGTTTTAACTGACACCGATCTAGGGGTGTTATCGGCACATTCAATTTCTGTCCGGGATAAATTGATGCTTTGGGATCCAGTTTATTGTACTGGCGCAGCTGCTCTACGGAAAGATTGTATTGCCGGCTGATGCGATAGAGCGTTTCGCCTTTTTGGACTGTATGAATCTTAGCTTTGGTCGCTTTTTGATCGGCAATCGGCGCTGCTGGCGTTTTAGTCTCAGCAGTGGCAGCCGGGGTTGATGGTTGCGCTGTCGATTGAATCTGATTTGCCAGGTTTGCGATGCGGGCGGTCATATTAGCCTCTAACTGGTCCAGGCGTTCGGTCAATAAGATCAGCGGGTTTTCAGAACCGCCGGTTGAGGACAATCCCCCTTCGCTTTCCATTGAGCCCAGACGATCTTCCAATTGCTCAAGCCTGGATTCCAGAGCCAGCATCTGGGTTTTTTCGGCGAGACTGTAAGTTCTGGCAATCAGCACAATGCTGAGCACAATCAAAATGAGAAATCCGGCGATGGCAAGGTAAATGTGTCTGGAATAATGTCCGTCGGCGGATTTTAGAGCGGACCCGTAATAAACTTCTTCGCGGGGCTCCGATGGTTCGTTGCTTTGGAGGCTGCCGCTTAATACGAAATCTTTATCATTGCCGTTTTCGGATGGTGTCATTTTTCTGATCCTTCTTTTTTGTTGTAGGCTTCAGGGGCGTTACTTAGCGTTACCCTTCTTGGCTTAAATAATTTTATTTCGTTTAAAAGGCAACAAAAAAATATAGCTCAGGTTGGCCCGTTGCTCGTTGAGCCCGTTTGCCTGTTAGAAAAGGAATATATGTTAACCGGCGAACGGGAAAACCCTCTGGCGGGCTCAACGGGACAACCGGCTAACCGGCTCAACCTCGCACTTTGTGCGCATCGGTATGTTTTAAGCGCCAGCTGGCAAAAATCAAAACGCCCAACATGGTCAGCAGGAAATATCCGGGAAAATAGGCAATTGATTTGATAAACACCAGGTTCTCCAGTTGAGCGCCGGTTAGATCGGGCTGGACTTTGCCGACCCCTGATCGCAGGTGCGCGAGCAATATCGAATACAGCACCCCGATCATGCCGTATGCCAGATTAAATGAAAGCCCCTTGAAGCTCAATACCGTCGCTCGCTGATGGGAGCGGGTGATGCGGTTTAAATAATGGCTCTGAAAAAAATTTTGCAGATAGATCACACCGGCCAACAGGATAACCGGTATCAATCCGATTATCGGCCAGAAAAAGGTCATTCCGATCAGTCCGATCAATGTGCAGCTGGCCATTACCATCAGATTGAATTGAGGCGAATGCCTTTGGGCCATGCTGCGGGCCAAACGTGGCATAATCAATCCCATGATGGCCAAGCCCGAACCGATCAACCCGAATATCGCTTCCGGTATATCAATCAAGCGGTAATACTGACTTCTTAACGTTATGATCATCCGAATGCAGTTGTCGAAGGATAGCCCGGCCAGAATAATGATCAGGGCAAACGGTGTCATCAATATCCATTTGCCGGCCGCCAGGGTCAGCTTAAATGCTTCGATAATCGAGATTCCGCGGCCGGCATGAAACTGATCGTTTCCGGAGTCGGTTTCCCGCATCCTAAGGGCGCAAAGCAGCGTAAGGATAGCCATCAACAGCGTCAAAAAAGGTGGGAATCGCAGGGTCAGGCCCTGGTTAAGCTGAACGTGGAGTCCTAGCCCGTGGGCCAGCCGCTGCATCAGATTCGGATCGTAAACGGCAGCTCCCAGGCTCATGGCGATGATAAAAGCAATCGACTGAACCCGCATCTGTATTTCCAGAACCCGTGGCCAATCGTTGATATCGCCTTTTTCTTTGAGGGTATCGTAAGCGATGGCCTCATCAGCGCCGGAGGCGCAGGCCTCCGCAGCACCGCTTAAAACCCGATTGATCAGAAATAGGGCAAACAGAAGCCCGGGGTTGCCCCGCGGCGCAAAACACAGCAAAATCATTTCCAGGACCATCAAGACGCCGGTAAAAACCAGCAAATTCCTGCGGCCTACCGTATCGGCCAGCGCGCCGGATGGTACCTCCAGCAGGACGATGGTCGCCGCCCAGGCGGCATTGAGCAGGGCAAATTGCTCCAGGGTCAATCCATAATCTAAAAATAAAATGGTAAATACCGGATAATAAAAGCGGCAATTAAAGAAAACCCGAAAGGCAATAAACAGGCGGATATTTTGAATTTTAAACGGCGATGTTTTAACTGGCGTTTCCAATGGACGTAATCAGCTTCTTTTGTGCCGGTAATCAGGGTTTTGGAGCCGCTGCCTCCAGATCAATTCGCACCAGCGGTGCCGGGAGATTTCGAAGGTGATAAAATAAACTGATTTTCCGTAAAACCCAAAACAGATGGCTTCTTGTTGGATGAATCGATTAAGATTGTGGGTCTAATTCTAAGTCGGGGTTGTTTCCCATGTCAAGTCGATATCCAGCAGGCACAAATAAATCAGGGGTTGATCAATTTTCCTGGCCAAGCAGGGGTGTTTTCACGCGGGCAGTCTGCGTAGGTGGGAAATAATAATCATAAAAAAGGGGTCATCTAAAAATGACCCCTTTTTCAATCTTCTGATTTAGGTTTATGGGTTTTGCTAATTGGTGAAAATATTATCCAGACGCTCCAGATCGTTGATCATGCCCCATCGACCGCCACCTTTTTCCACTTTCCCGCGCCAATCTTTTACGCGGGCCATATACTCTTTGGGGTCGATGTTGTCACCGCGCAGCTTGGTAACATTCAGTGCGATGACGTTAAAATCCTTCAACTGAAGTGGAATATCGCGCTTATACCCTTTGGCCAGTTCTTCTTTAAGATCCGAAAAAATTAAAATATATCTTTTTCCGGAGCCCGCTTCGTTTAAGTATTCAATAGCCTGCAAAATACCGCCCGATATATCTGTGTAAGGGCTTTCCTTCACCGAGCTGACGAATGCATCAATTTGTTGCATAAAAGCCCTTTTTTGGCTGTTGGCCGTTGAGGGCCGGTCATCGAAGGTGATTTTTGCGACAATATCTTTTTCACTGAAGCTGCCGGTATCGATTCGCGCCACGGCCAACGTGTCACCGGGCGCCAGGACCCCCAGCAGGTAATTTAAAATTTTCTGTGCTTTTTTCAGCTCAACGGCGTAGGTGCCGGAGGTGTCCAATAGCATGTATACTCCGGTACTATGGCTTTTGGTATCGGTGCAGCCCGCAGTCAGGATACAAAAGATAAGCGCCAGGACCAGTTGTTTTTTCATTCCTGCTGCTCCTTTAATTTCAACGTTTCTTCGAAGCTGCCGGCGGCTTCTTCAACCAGTGGCGAATCTTCCGGCATTTCCACCTCAGGCATGTCTACTTTTCTGCTTTTTGCTCCCCTAAAGATGCCTTCCAGCCAGATGGCCGGGAAAATAATCAGATCATAGACATTGACAATGAATCGTCCGGCATAAAATCCCACATTGCCAAGCAGACGAAGGAAAAAAGCAAGCATTCTGAGCAGCCAGGCGACCAATCCGCCCAGCACGGTGCGGGAGGAGGTTACAAAGGATTCCAATGGAATGGCTACAAAGGCCAGCGCAAACGGCAAAATAAAGCCCATGACCATCTGTCCCACGGTGGGAATCATGCTGGTGGTTAAACCCGTCTGTTCCACCCCCGCCAGGGTCTGCCGCAAGGCTTCCATATCATGGGCGATGCGATCCCGCATGAAAGCCAGAGCCGACTCGACACCCGCCAGAATCGCCAGCAAGATAAAGGTGAACATAATCATCCGGTGACGCATTTTGTCGTCCATAGCGCCGATGATCGGAAACAGGCGTGTGATGCGCAACGATTCCATTAAGAACAGCCCCATGGTCAATTCCACCAGAATAATGACCAGCCCGGCTACATCGGAGGTTTTATAAGGACCGATATAGCTGGCGCCGCCGACCATTTCCGACATCGGCAGGGCAATCAGGTTGAAATTGATGATGGCGCCACCGATGGCGATCAATAGCACCAGCCCGGCGATGGCAAATTGCGTCAGTGCAGAGGTCGATAGCGCACGAGCTGCTTTGTCAGACCCCGAACGGATTTTTTCATATTCGTCCATATAACGATCTACCGTTTTGGACCGCTTTTGGATGCTGGTGATGGATTTTGTAATGCTTTCCAGCGATTTTTCAACCTTGCGCCAAAACGGCATCATCTTGTTTAAAATGCCGTGCCGTGAGGCCGTGGAGTTGCGATAGTCCTCTATAGCCTTTTTATTCTGCTGGGCCAGTGAGCGGTTGATTTCCCCCAGCATATTGGCGACCATCGAATCTCCGGTATGTTTGATTTTGGCAATCGAATCAATAATCGGCATCCAGTTGGGCAAAGAAGGCGGGACATCGGCACTGCTCATATAATCTTCGTCGAGCTTTGTGATTAGCTCCGACAGCTGGCGATGGACATTGGGATAGCCATCAAGATCCCGTGTCACAGCAGCACTGATACGGTCAAATTCCCGTTCAACGATGCGTTCTGCATGTTGAAGGCCGGCGGCCATCATCACTTCGCGATTTCGCTTTACCAGTCGTTTTTCGGCCGACAGCACCGATGCCGCGGTAAGGCGCATGGCGTTGTAAATTATTTTACTGAACGACATGATCGCCCGGTGAAACGGTCGGCGGGCGAAATAAAGTGCGGCCAGAAACAATATAATCCATATTAATACCGACAGTGCAGGGCTGGCCGTAATATGCAACATGTTGGCAAATGTCATAAAAACCTCCATTTGATTTTATGTTTACGGCACGCTGTAAGGGCAATTGGGCCGGGTCAAAATGCTGCAGTTACCCAGCAGTGATCGGAAATGATTTAATGGCATCAGCTTATCAGAAAACCGGTTCGATTTCAATTTTTAGCAAATCGTTATTTATTTATCTATTTAATAATATTATAAATATTTATTTTATGGATTATTCCTGATTTTTAAAATGTGCCGCATAAATTAAGGCCGTGTTTTTGCGACACGGCCTTTGACAGAGTCAGAGTAATAACCTAAAGCACGTTGCCTCTTTGAGGCTATGGAGTCACTTCAAAATTGATTGTTTGCAGAAGATTGCCGGCAGCGTCCAAAACATCCACCCGCCAGGCACCGGTCTCATGAGCCTGAATGGCTTTTGAACTGTACGTGCGCCAGTTTGATGATTTAACCTCCAAAGAAATTCGAGCACGCTCGACATCACCGTAACTCCAGACATGGAAAACCTCGGTAGGCTGGGTGGCTCCCACAATTTTTGTAAAACAATACAATCTAGACACCGAACTCGGAAAACGGGTGCCGACATCTACCGCTTCGCGATTGACAACGTTTTTGCAGATGGCCGAGGCCGCCACTTCAATTTTGTCAGCCATCTGGGCTTCGACAGTCGGAATAAACAAGCACATACAGATCAACGCGACGCCAACTTTTAAAGAAGAAAACACTGATTTCATCAAACTGCCCTCCTCTCTTATGGGTTAATTGACCGAAAAACGCTTCATCCGGACCCAGTTGGGCCGGCAAAAAAAGGTCAGAAAGATTTCTCTCGGCCTCAATTATAGTAAACTTGAGAAATTTTTCAAATGAATATGAAACGGCATCGGCAGGGCGAATCGGGAACGTGCGGGTCCTACAAAACCTTCTGGAAGGAGACGG
>JARRJQ010000220.1:0-6132 GCA_037388985.1 Desulfobacterales bacterium
TCATGAGTGTCGGCGACCAGGTTGCGGAAAGCTTTTTATTTCACCGTAAAAGGGATATGTGCAACAAAATCAGCGATGATCTGAAAGCAGCGGACTGTCGCACGGTTTACCCGTTAAAAAAAGCCTTACAGGTCCTTTACCGGATCGCCGGACAAAACCCGGATGCGTGGCTGCTGAAAGTGATCCGCTGGGTCCCGATCCTTAAAAAATGGAATAGAAGACTGCGGCGGGAGGCTCTCAAACGATCCATTGAAATCATCGAGAAACTGGGCATAGCCGATGCCGCTGAGATTGTGAAACAATATCCCCACAATCTTTCCGGCGGCATGAAACAGCGCATTGTGATCGCAATGGCTCTGGCCTGCAACCCGGCACTCTTAATTGCAGACGAAGCCACCTCGAATCTGGACGTGACGATTCAGGCTCAGATTCTTGAACTTTTAAAGCAGCTCAAACAAGAAGAAATATCTTCGGTGCTGCTGATTACTCACGATCTGGGCATTGTCGCAGAAACCTGTGACCGTGTCGGTGTCATGTACGCCGGCAACCTTTGCGAGGTTGCCGACATCAAAGATTTATTTCGTTCACCAAAACTCCCCGGTGCAGCCATGCCATGGACGTATGCCGGGGTAAATTTCCCGAAATGATCGAAATCGAAAAAAATCATCTGGTCGCCTGCTACTGGGCCGCATCCCAGAAATGATGATGAAATTAGCCACAGACCCACACAGACACACACAAACCTTCTGTTCGGCCGACTTCGGCCGAACAAAAATTGTCATCCCGCTTCGCGGAATAAAAATGCATTAGGAGCCAGAATGATCGTTACAACATCCAAAACAGCGAAGTCAGGAAATATAAATATTAAACTGTTTGCCCGCAGGGCTGACAGTTTTCCTCCCGACAACGTCGTCGGGAGGAAAGAAATTCGTCTGTGTTAGTCCGTGTGAGTCTGTGGCTTATTTAAAATAAAAAATGCAAAAACTACTGGAGATAAAAGGTCTTAAGAAGTACTTTCCGATCCATGGCGGCGTATTTCGGCGCAAAGTCGCCGATGTCAGAGCGCTGGACGGCATTGACCTGGATATATTTCGCGGCGAGTGCCTGGGGCTGGTGGGCGAGTCCGGTTGCGGCAAAACAACCACGGGAAAAACCGTCATTCGCCTGTATGATCCCACAGCGGGTCACATCTATTACCGCCCGGCCCGAAACGGGACGGGTCGAGCCCCGGATCTCGGGGCGCTAAAAAAGGGGTCGATAAAAAATTTGGGAATTCGCGGTAAACTCCAGATGGTTTTCCAGGATCCGACTACCTCTTTAAACCCGCGGATGCTGATCAAAAACATTATCGCCGAGCCGATCAAGGCCCAAAACAGTGTCGGAAGTTCTGCGCTGCAAGACCGTGTGCAAGAGCTTCTGAATATTGTGGGTTTGACCAGGGATCATTATCTTCGCTATCCTCACGAATTTTCCGGCGGACAGCGCCAGCGCATCGCGGTTGCCCGCGCAATTGCGACCCACCCGGAATTTATTGTGCTGGATGAACCCACTTCTGCCCTGGACGTTTCGGTTCAAGCCCAGATTCTCAATCTATTGATTCAGCTTCAGCAAAAACTGGGGCTGACCTATCTTTTTGTTACGCACCACCTGCTGGTGGTTAAATATATCAGCAATCGTCTGGCGGTGATGTATCTGGGCAAAATCGTGGAAATCGCCCGAACCCAGGATCTTTTTAAACACCCTTTGCACCCGTATACCACCGCGCTGCTCTCGGGCATTCCGGTTCCGGATGTCGAACGCAAGCCGTGGCGCATCGTCCTTTCAGGAGATGTTCCCAGTCCCGTCAATCCGCCTGCAGGTTGCCGGTTTCACACCCGCTGTCCATTCGCTGTGGATCGCTGTTTAAGGGAAGAACCGCTGCTTGAATCCGTGGAAGACGGCCATCTTGTTGCCTGCCACCGCAAGCAGGAAACCGAGAAGCTGGTGGCGGAAAAGTTTGGACGAAGGCGGCCGTAAACCGTCGTAAACCGTACAATCGGCAAACGATTAAAAAAGGAGTGATCATGTCGCATTCATCCATCATTGACCCGACGTTGTTTGATCCCGCGGCCATCGATGCCGAAACCGCTGCTTTTATTGAACGCATCGAAAAAGAGCTTTCAGCCGCCCCGCCTTTATACCGATTTGAGCCTCAGGTTATCCGTGATGCGCGCGCCGCCGGTCATTCCGTGCTTGGTCCCGTTAAACACCTAGACGGAGCTCAGGATCGCCTCGTTTCGGGCCCGGCCGGCGATATTCCCGTTCGCATTTTCATCCCGCATAATGTCACAGGCGTATACATGCATATTCATGGCGGTGGATTTATGCTCGGCGGCGCGGATCAGCAGGATGAATTTCTCGCTGAGATATGCAAAACTTGTCAGGTCGCCGTGGTGAGTGCGGGATATCGGCTGGCACCGGAAAACCCGTATCCTGCCGGACCGGATGACTGCGAGGCGGTAGCGGTCTGGCTGGCCAAAAATTGCCAGGCAGAATTTGGCAGCGACAGGCTGGTTATTGGCGGAGAGTCGGCCGGGGCGAATCTTTCTGTGACAACCCTGCTTCGAATGCGCGATCGGCATGACTTCCAGGGATTTTTAGCTGCGGTGCTGACCTATGGCGCGTTTGATATGTCCATGACGCCGAGTGTTCGGCGCTGGGGCGAAAGACATTTAATATTGAATACAAAGATCATCGAATGGTTTAATGAAAAGTATGTGCAGGGTGCAAATGTATACGATCCGGATATTTCTCCGCTCTATGCCGATCTGTCACCAATGCCGCCGGCTTTTTTTACCGTCGGAACGCTGGACCCGCTGATGGACGATACCCTGTTTATGCACGCGCGCTGGCTGGCGGCCGGCAACCACGCGGAACTGGCTGTCTATCCGGGCGGAATTCATGTTTTTAATTTTTTCCCGATCCAACTGGCTGAAAAAGCAAACAGCCGAATCAATGACTTTATCATCGGCGCTGTGAGTGATAACACATGACCGCAGACTTTCCAGCGAGCCACCCCATGCATCTATGAAAATACCCTCCTTCTGAGAGCATCGTCTCTCCATTTCGCCGCTGTCATCGTTGACACACCGGGATACTATTGGCATATTGTCCTATAGAGGAAGATGCGTTCCGATCCAACTTTTTAATTAGAACCTCTCTCAAAAATAGTAGATCACGCTCAAGAGCCCCGCTTGGTAGCGGGACTTCGCATCTGATTTATTAAAATAAAAGTGCTCAGCAAGGCTTCTCGGCCGACGAAAAAGCGCAGTCCCGCCTGGGGCGGGATGAGCTAATTTTAAGGAGGTTGGTAACGCAGCTATTGAGCGTTAGATGCATTTTTGAGATAGGTTCTAGTGAACCTTAAATTGAGAGGATTAGTCATGGCAGCCGCTGAAATTCCGATTCCATCTCATTTCAACCCGGAAAAAGTGGCTGAAGTTTGGAAAGTTGCATACCAGTCACTGGCAGAAGCTGCAGAAAAATGGGCAAAACAATATAAATTGCAGCCGGCCTCCCGGGATAAATTTAAAATTTCTCTGTTGCTGGTTGACGTTCAAAATACGTTTTGTATCCCGGGTTTTGAGCTTTATGTCGGAGGACCTTCCGGAACAGGCGCCGTTGATGATAACCGCAGGCTGTGCAATTTTATCTATCGCAATCTCAATGTAATCACTCAGATTTGCCCGACACTGGATACCCACCAGGCCATGCAGATTTTTCACTGCATCTTTCTGGTAAATGACAGGGGGGAGCATCCTGCACCGTATACCCTCATTACCGCCGATGATATTGAAAAAGGAATATGGAAATTTAACCCGCAATTATCTTCCAGCCTCCAAATCGATGAAACATACGGCCAGCAATTGCTGCATCACTATACCCGGCAATTGAAGGCCGGTGGCAAATATGACCTGACCATATGGCCCTATCATGCCATGCTTGGCGGGATCGGTCATGCGCTGGTTGCTTCCGTTGAGGAAGCGCTCTTCTTTCACAGTATCGCGCGCCTCAGTCAACCGGATTTTCAAGTAAAGGGCGACAATCCGTTCACCGAGAATTACTCGGTTCTCAGCCCGGAAGTGCTGGAAGGCCCCGCAGGAGAGGGGATTGCCGAGAAAAATGTTGAGTTCATTAACAAACTCCTGGACTTTGATGCCGTTATTATTGCCGGCCAGGCAAAGAGCCACTGCATGGCCTGGACAATTGAGGACCTGTTGAATGAAATCCAGATTGCCGACAGGAAGCTGTCCGAAAAAGTTTATCTACTGGAAGATTGCACCTCACCGGTGGTTATTCCCGGTGTTATTGATTACACCGATCAGGCGGACGCCGCATTTCAAAAATTTTCTGACGCGGGAATGCACGTAGTGCGCTCATCCGATCCAATCGCGAATTGGCCCGGAATCAAACTTTGAGATTTGTGAATCAAGCAGTGGCTGTTATCGGAACCGGAAAAGTGGGCGGTATCTTTGCCGGCGGCCTTTTGCGCCGGTCCTGACGTGGCGGAATTAAGAAAAATTCAGGCGCGTCACGCCGGGCAAAAACCTTGACGGCCCGGTTGTGACGCTGTTTGGCACAGGATCTGACATTTTTTGTCAGTAGGAACTTACCGGAAAGATCAACATCTGTCTAAGTAACAGGCATTATACAGGAATCATATCGCTTATCAATTGGTATAATTTTTGCTGCTTTTGACTCATCATTTTTGAGTTACCAGCCTAATTCGTTTGGCTTTTCTAATTTTCAGCCGATATCACAAAAAGTGGAAGTTGAGTTGATTTCATTGTGAAGCGGACTGTTTTTGTTGCGATGGATTGATGGATAACGTGTATCATTTAAAGAATGCAGGCAACCAGGCTGCCTTTTGTTCAATTTCCGGCGATCGCCCGATGGTCAAGAAGCCGACATACGAAGAGTTGGAAGCAAAGGTCCAAAATCTGCAAAATGAACTCCAGCAGAGGGTTCAGGCTGAAAAAGCTCTGCAGGAACTGGGGGAAAAATATAAACTGATTTTCGAAAAAGCCGTCGATGCCATCTTTATCATTCAGGAGGGCGGATTAAAATTTGCCAACCACAGAACGCGTCAGATGTTCGGCTATACGGAAGAAGAATTAAAAGCAATGCCGGTCGCCGAGCTTGTCCACCCCAAAGACCGGGAAACCGTTGTCTCCAGAGAAATCAAAAGACTGCAGGGCGAAAAACTTTCCGATACCGATTCTTTCAGGATTATCAGCAAGGCAGGCAAAGAAATATGGGTTGAGAACACGGCGATCCGGGTCAACTGGGAGGGACAGCCGGCCACCTTGAATTTTGTGCGTAACGTAACCGAAAAAAAGAAGCTGGACGCCCAGCTTCAATTTGCCGCCAAGCTGGAAGCCATCGGCACTCTGGCAGGGGGGATTGCGCATGCCTTCAACAACCTCCTGATGGCCATTCAAGGACATGTTTCCCTGTTGCTGTTGGATATTGATCCCGGTCATCCGCATTACGAGGCCTTAAGGAAAATCGAAAAAGAGATTCAGGACGGTGCCGATCTGACCAGCCAGCTAATGGGCTACGCGCGCAAAGGGCGATACCAGGCCCGTCTGATCAACCTCAATGAAATTGTTGAAAAAACCTCCCAGACATTTGGCCAGATGAAAAAAGAGATCACCATACATCGCGAACTCACCCAAAAACCCCACTTTATTGAAGCGGATCAGGGCCAGATGGAACAGATGTTGTTCAATTTATACATCAATGCTGCCGATGCAATGCCGGGAGCCGGGGAACTTACCTTAGAGACCAAAAACGTAACCCACAGAAATATCAAAAGCAAACTCTATGAGCCCAAGCCGGGTAAATACGTCAGACTGACGGTTTCAGACCGGGGGGTCGGGATGGACAAACAGATTCAGCAGCGTATTTTCGATCCTTTTTTTACGACCAAGAAAACCGGCAGGGGAACCGGCCTTGGCCTGGCCTCGGTTTACGGCATAGTGAAAAGTCACGAAGGCTATATTAATGTTGACTCCAGAAAAGGCCATGGAACGACATTTTTCATTTACCTGCCGGCCGCCGAATTAAAGAAGTAAGACGATATTAACCGCA
>JARRJQ010000220.1:6194-9185 GCA_037388985.1 Desulfobacterales bacterium
GCATCGCAAAATAAATAATTTTGTAAACTATTTTATTCCGCTCAAAGCGGATTGAGTTTTTCCAGTTTCATCAGGAAACTGGAAAAGAAAATAATCCTGGAAATCCTGTTAATCCTGTCTAAGATAAATAAAATATCAGATTTAGCAGGGTAAGCTGGCGCAGATTTTGCATTCATATTCATGTGGCTTCCCTTTATAAATGCAGGTGTTTATGCTATTTAGGGACTGGGGTGATTTAGTTTTAAAGAATCGAACGGTTTTCGCTCCTTGATTGGCTCCAGTAAAAATGCTTGAAGATATTTCGAAATTAAATCTGGTTCGCGTAGGTAGCTATATCACTTACAGCAGTCTCAAAGAGATTGCCGGCGGCTTATTGGAATCTTTCAGCGGCATCATCGGGGAGATCAACCTGTCCCATCTTGAGTCGCCGGTTGTGGAAAGCATCGATGCGCAGCTGTTAACGCTGATACTTGGGCAGGAATATTGTGGAAATACCCTGGGAATTACGGACGCAGATTTAAAGGTAAACGATGACGACGAGTTCTATAATTCGATCATCGGCGGCAAAAATCCGAAAAATGATGTGGCCGTTGTTTCCACAAAAAAGCTGATTCCGCAGAACATGGGCTCCGACCAGGAATTTGATCTGCTTATCGCCAGAACCACCAAAGTGGCGCTGCATGAAGTCGGCCATAATCTTGGTTTAACCGACCACGCTTCTTTTAAACCGGCCCCGGACGGATCCCTGTGTCCGATGAGCAGAGGCGAGTTTAATAAATTCGGCTATCGCGGATATATCCGGGCAATTGTAGACGGCCGTGGGCTAAAATTCTGTGACGAGTGCGGCGGTTTTTTAAGATCAATATACGGCTATCGAAGCTCCTCAAAAGGGATGATTAAAGACGGGCTGGTAGCTGCCTCAAATTAGAAGTGGCTTCAGAACCCCATCTAATGTCCGATAGCTGCGTTGTCCCGCGGATTGAAATACTCACGTACTTACGTGTACGCTCCGTTTTCAATCCGCGGGACGCTTGTTGAATTCCATAATTTTGATAAAAATAGATGCGAGACCCCGCTGGCAAGCGGGGCTCTCGAACATGATCTGAGGTTCTGAAGCCACTTCTTAGAAATCTCTTTAATACCCCACCTAAAAAATCCCCTTTACGCCCGCGATGAGTTTAGCAATGGATCTCAGATTACTTTTAGATTCTTTTCAATGCTCTTTCGCCGCTCGGCAATAACGAAGGACTTCGGGGCGGCAAAAATTTCTTCCGACATCTCGATCAATTCATTTCTGGCATCGATAATATCGGCTTCTTTGGGCAGAAAAAATACAATCCTGGCAAACGGATAAAACGGTACCAGGCGAAATGCGGCATTTAACATGGATGCCAGTTTGCGGTATTCGTCTGCGGCCTGTTCCAGTTTATCCTGATCGATGGTTTTTTCTGCGGCTACTGCAGATGTGTCTTCAGCAGATGAAAGCTTAAAGACATGCGAATAATGAATGAGCTTGAAGGCAATATCTGCGATGACCCGATTGAGTTCCTGCACGGGATCGATGACAATTTTGACAACGATCTCGCCTAAAACATAGATAATCACACCGGCAATGATAATATAAAATACGATTACGATACCCATGTGTCTTCCTCCGCGGGAGTCAAAAATCCCCATTCGCTATTGGTTCAATTCTTTTTAATTTTCAATAGTTATCATAGCTTTCTTCATAAAGTCAACCGGCCGTGAGCGATCTCTTTAATTAGGACACAGACCCGCCCGCCTCGCCTTGCTTGCATGGCGGGCAGGTAAACACAGATGAACACAGATTAAATATTATTTTTATCAAACCTAAATACTAAATCTGAGTTAATCTGAGAAAATCCGTGTCCCATAAGACAAGTCCAAAAATATCTATGATTAACGGCTTAAGATCTTAAAATCACCCGTTTTTGTGTAATTATCTATTTGTAAAGATGTAGCGGGTTTCTTTTTTTCACAGAATCTATTACAAAAATTTCTCAATTTGCCTTTTAATCTGCAACTAAAAGTCTCCAAACGGATTTTACCATCCTGCCGATTGTTTTATATCCTATTGATATTAATGTATAATTTATTCAATCTAAAATTCGCGTCTGTTTGATCCGCGTGGCATGAAATATGCTTTTGATGGGGCCTTAATCTTTAGATCCGTTTTCAGGCTATTTTTATGTTGCGAGATACCAATTCTGAAATATATAGGTGTGAAGTTGGAAAGTAAATCCAGCAAAATCCCAGAAAGGCAAAGATGGAGCGACGGCAATATCCGCGAGTGCAAATAGAAAACCTTATCTCTTATGTCGGCATACGGGCAAACGGCGAGATCCTGGAACAGAGCATGGGCAAAGCGTTAAACGTGAGCCAGAGTGGAATTTTTCTCGAAACACCACAGATGATTCTCTCCGAATTCATTTCGATGATGTCGGTAGACTACAACAACAATCTGGTGGAGATTGTAGGAGAAGTCATCTACTCGACGTTTTATAAAAACAGCACATTTGGAAGCGGTATCCGGTTTAAAGGAATGCGCACCGAAAATATTCGTTTTGTAACGAAGCTGATAAAAGTCTTCAATATTCGAAAATATGAGCTTGCCGCCGCGGTAGGTCTTTAAAAAATTGGAGACATCTTATAATTTAAAAGGGCAGTTTAAAATTAATTGGCCTGCCTGCTAGCAAACCTGCCAATATTCCAATTCATGTTATCATCATCGGAATTGCGGGGTCAATTTCTGGCCAATCCGAATGACTTCCTCCACCAGGACATCAAAATCGTTTTGTACACTGCGATGATTTGCGATAGCCGCACGCAGACAGTACCGACCGTGTATGGTCGTATAAGATGGTGCGCAGGTTCCCTGCTCCTGCAATTGGATGAGAATCTCTTTGTTCAGTGCGTTGAGTGTCTCATCATCCATCCTGCCCGGATTGAAGCGAAAACAAACAATGTTCA
>JARRJQ010000221.1:0-13279 GCA_037388985.1 Desulfobacterales bacterium
GTGGTGGGGTTCTGGTGGGAGTTGGTGCGGCCTTTACGGGATTGGGGGGCGGTTTTCTGATGGTTCCGATGCTTCTATTTTTGGGGCTGCCCGCCCAAAAGGCCGTCGGAACCTCATTTCTGGCAATCCTGGTCATCTCGATTTCGGCCCTGGTCGCCCACCAAAAGTTGGCCAATATTGATTATAAAATCGGTCTGCTATTGGGCATCGGGGGCATCGTTGGTGCCCAGATCGGCGCACGTCTGGTGGAGCATGTTTCTACAGCGCATTTCAAGAAGATCTTCGCGATGATCCTTGTTGGGCTTGCGGCTTACCTTTTTCTGAAAAAGTAATCCGCATTTAGTAAGGATAGACAACAATGATGGAAGAAATGGGCTATGGGTAGATATTTTTATACCGGCATTCTGGCCTGAACTGTATTTTTTATCCAGCTGGGGTTTATCGCCGCATTTTGGGCACCGGATAGCATCCCATTCAGCTTTAATCGTTATTTTCTCAAACGATCCGTGTTTTCCGCAAAAGAATTGATAAACAGGCATTAAATCCTCCTTGCCTAAAATATTTTTTCAGAGAATATACCTGACTCATCCAGTATATAATTATATATTCGGCCAGTTGGGGAGTTTGCTTTAGTCTTTCATTGACATCGGGCAGCGGCCGCCTTTAACTGAAGGGCAGGAAACATGATCGGAGCTATCGCCGGAGATATCATCGGTTCGGTTTATGAGCACCGTCCGATCAAAACGAAAGAATTTCCCCTGTTTGATTCGCGTTGCAGGTTCACAGATGACAGCGTATTGACGGTGGCAGTGGCCGATGCGATTCTAAGGGATCGTACCTATTTGGTGTCGATACGGGAGATCGGCAGGCGCTATCCGGCTGCGGGGTACGGAGGCGCATTCATTCAGTGGCTCCACAGCCATGATCCGCGGCCATACAATAGCTGGGGAAACGGTTCTGCCATGCGGGTCAGCCCCGTCGGTTTCGCATTTGACACGGCAGAAGAAGTGCTGCACGAGGCGCAAAAGACCGCCGAGATATCCCACAACCATCCGGAAGGGATCAAAGGAGCTCAAGCAACCGCACTGGCTGTTTTTCTGGCCCGGACAATTCACGACAAAGAAGAGATCCGCAAGCAGATCGGGAAACGGTTCGGCTACGATTTGAAGCGCGCAGTGGATGACGTCCGAGCGGGCTATGCATTCGATGTTTCCTGCCAGAAAACGGTGCCGGAAGCGATCATCGCTTTTCTGGATTCGCAGTCATACGAGGATGCGGTGCGCAATGCCGTCTCGCTGGGCGGTGACAGCGACACGCTCGCCTGCATAACAGGAGCAATTGCCGAGGCGTTTTATGGCGCGGTTCCGCCCCGCATCCGGATGAAGGTTGAGCAGCTTTTGACTCCGGACTTGTGGGCGATAACCGAGAGCTTTTGCCGGAAATACAGAGAACCCTAAAAGTATAAAATCATGATGGTGTCCTTGCGGCCGATACTATCTATTGCAACAAAAATTGAACTTTTGACCATTCTGTTTTTGATTCCTGCTGCGGGATGGAGTCAGGACGTCCATCATCAACCGGGGCAATATGCCGAATCGCTTATAGATGGCAACCGGCATCGAAATTACATCCTGCATCTTCCTCCTCAATACGGCTCCCAAAAAGATTTGCCCCTGGTTCTGGCTTTCCATGGGGGTGGGGGTAATGCCTTGCAGTTATTGGATTCCTGCGGGCTTGCGGCCAAAGCTGATAAAGAGGGGTTTATTCTTGTGGCTCCCAATGGAACCGGCAGACTCCGCAAGCGGTTTTTGACCTGGAATGTGGGTTTTGGATTCGGTTATGCGATGCGCAACCATATCGATGATATTGGATTCGTGCGCAAGCTCATAGAAAAACTGGAAGATAATTTAAAGATCGATCCCAGAAGAATTTTTGCCACCGGAATTTCCAATGGAGGGATATTGTGTCATTTTCTTGCAGGCGCGTTGTCCAATAAAATATCCGCCATCGCGCCGGTGGTGGCATGCATCGGCGGAAAAAAGAAATTGAGTGAGCCCTTTATTTATCCATCAACTCCTGAAAAACCCGTATCGGTTATTGCCTTTAACGGGCTTTTGGACCAGCATATTCCGTATCAAGGCGGAATTCAGCAAAAGTCGGTTGCAAAGCCGGCATATGTCACAGCGGCTGATGATATGCATTCTTTTTGGGTCAAGGCGAACAAATGCCGGCCACAGCCCAGGGTTGAAGTGAATCACTCCGACCAATATAAGGTCATAACGTATCGTGGAGGCCTGGGTGGCTCAGAGGTGGTCCAATATGTCATTTTTAACCAGGGGCATGCGTGGCCGGGAGGCAAAAAGCCCTGGGCCGGCGCCGATCCTCCGAGCACGATGGTTTCAGCTAACGACGTTATGTGGACCTTTTTCAAGAACCACCCCAGAAAATAACCATGCTGAAAAAGGTATAAGGCCGGGACGATCTATTGCCCGAATTCGTCCACTTAAAAGCAGCAGGCCACCTGAGACAAACCCACCGAACCTGGCCTGTTTGATCCATCTTGAAGGACTTCATCAGGATGCTGGCTCCGACCATGTGGGTGGCATGTGCTAAAACATCCATGCATAAATCGCGTGACTTTCTTCCCCGGTCTTCCTATTCCAAAGCGCTTGATTTTGATCCGACTTTTTTATAGATTTCGGCAGCGGCCAAGGCATATACCTAAACGCCCGAAAAGCCATATCGTAGAAACCGAGGCCGGGTTTTTGAAATAGAAGGCGGAGTTTTATTTGTCGGTTTTAAAAAGGCAATCATTATGCCCCGGGAAGAATCAAAAAGAAGAATTTATCGTCGAAGAGTTATTTTTTCATTGAAGGCCACGCGCGCAAAAGAGGTCTCATTGCTGGGGGATTTTAACCACTGGGATGCTGCCGCCACTCCAATGAAGCAGGATAAGGACGGAATCTGGAAGGCAACCCTGATTCTTTCAGCCGGAAGATATGAATTCAAGTTTCTGGTTGACGGCAAGTGGCGGGAAGCCTCCAAAACCGAACCGTCCGTGCCCAATTGCTTCGGAACCGTAAACAACGACCTGGTTATCGGAAAAAAATCGGAATAATTAACGCCATCGCCCGGCAATGGATACGGGGACCTCCTTGCTCGGGAAATGGCCGAATATATGGGAGATTCAAGATGAAATGCGCTCGCTGCAACGCAACCATTGAAAAGGGTGAGGAAAGGGAACATCTCGGGCAGATGCTGTGCGAGGACTGTTATATGGATGCTTTGTCCCCTGCCAGGAGCTGCGATCCGTGGGCGGTACACAGTGCCAAAACTTTTGAGCAAAACACCGGCAGTTCCACAACCCTGACGCCGATTCAGACTGAAATTATTCGGATACTTGAGCAGACCGGAGGGATCGAGCGCGAGGCCTTGCTGGAACAATTGAAAGGAAAACTGACCCGGTCTCAGCTAGACAGGGAGTTTGCCACTCTCAGGCATATGGAAAAGGCAAGGGCTGAAAAGAGGGGGGAGAAAATTTTTCTCAGGATCTGGTAGTTTGGAATTTTAAGCAATGATCCAGTCTTTTATCAGGAGGATGAATAGAGAATGGAGCGGGTATTCTTTGTCATCGGCGCTCTTTTTGCCCTGTTAGGCGTCGCGGCGGGAGCGCTCGGCTCTCACACGCTGAAGAGTCGAATGAATGCCGAGATGCTTTCGATCTTCGAGGTGGGCGTCCGCTACCAGATGTATCATGCATTCGCGTTGATCGCGGCAGCCTGGGCGCAGGCGAAGTGGCCCTCCAGGATTGGTGCTGCCGGCGGGTGGTTGTTTGTCGCTGGCACGATCCTTTTTTCCGGCAGTCTTTACCTGCTGAGTGTAAGCAGTGTAAGGTGGTTTAGTGCGTTTACGCCGGTTGGCGGGTTGGCATTTATGGCCGGCTGGGTATGCATAGCGTGGGCTGCGTGGAGAGGGTGCGCGAACCGATGACCTCGCAGGCTTTATCCGCGGCCGCTGCATCAAGGGCGGTCCCTTCCATTTTTGCCATCTGCCTTCTATATGCTGACCTCTGTTCTCCGCACTCCGGCACTTTTTTAATAAAAAGAGAAGAATTTGGGCTACATGTAAATTAGCTCGAATCGCCGCGCGATCGCTGGCGCAAAATTTTAGCGGCAATCGTATTGAACCATTTACCCACGGCGACAAGGGGGAGCAAAATTTTCATCTTTTTCTGGATGGTGCGTTGTATCGGTACTCCGTGATAACGGTTCCAATGCTCCAGATACATGCCGATTTCTTCTTTCCAGCGCTTGTTGTCCCAAGGCAGCGCCGATTGGCACAGGCTCCGGATTCGTTTCAAGTGTTCTTTACCGCCCTGCCGCGTCAACAGGCCGATGCGCACTCTTCTCAGAAGCAGGTCGCTCAGATGGCGCACCCGCTCGTTTGCGGCGACGAATGGCAATTCGGCCCACAGGGTGTGAGTGCCGGGAATTAACTCTAAATCCCGGGCCTCTGCAGCTTGGACGATCGCTTCTGCATACTGACCGTAACGGCCATAAAGCCGATGCCAGACGGTATCGGCGAGGCCAAAGCGATTTGGCGGTTTATCCGGTGGTCTGGAGAAAAGCGGTTTGTGTTTATCCAAGAGCTTTTCAGGCGGCAGAAACGGTTTGGCAGCCTTAAGGGCATCCCAGGCCAGGCGGCGGAATGTCGTCAGTTTTCCGCCGGTGACGGTTACCAGGCCTTTATCCACCCAGACCACGTGTTCGCGCGATTCTTCCGAAGGTGACCGCCGGCCTTCGCTTATTATGGGTCGCAGACCGGCAAATGTGGAAATACAATCATTTAAGGAAATCTCCAGTGACGGAAATATCCTATTCAGACCCTCCAGCAGGTAGACGATTTCGCCCTCCGTAATGCTGGGTTCCAGGGAAAGGTCGGCTTTGTGATCCAGATCGGTGGTTCCGACCAACACGGCACCTTCCCAGGGCAAGGCAAAGACGGCGCGGTTATCCCGCGGGTGGAGAAAAGAGACACCGAATTTGATCGGCAGCACTTCGGCTGAAAATACCAGATGACTGCCGCGCAAGGGGCGTAGATGGCGGTCGGGGTCGGGTGAGGGGTGAAGCCTTTCAGCCCAGCAACCTGTGGCATTAATGACCGTTCGGGTCTCAAGCGTTCTGGATTCGCGGGTTTCGGTATCCTCGATTTTAACTCCGACAACGTTGCCGGTGTCATTGCGCAGAATATCGGTTGCGGTGGTGTAGTTTAAGGCACCGGCACCGTCGGCAACAGATTCATTGATCAGGCGCAATACCAGTCTCGAATCGTCAACCTGGGCATCATAGAAGAAAAATCCGCCTTTCAGGTCCTGCTGCCGGGCATAGGGCAGGCGCCGGTAAAATTCGGTCTTTTCGTAAAAGCGGTGCTGGTGGTCTCGAGCCAGCAAATCATAAAGCGACAGACCGATTTGAAGTATACGCTTGCCGGGATGCTGGTGCTCGTATATGGGCAATAGAAATTCCAGGGGCTCGACCAGTCCGGGCGCTTCCTTCAGCAGATGCTCCCTTTCCTCAACCGCCATCTTGGTGAGCAAAAAATGCCCTTCTTTGAGATAGCGCAAGCCTCCGTGGACCAGTTTCGAAGAGCGGCTGGACGTTCCCTGCAACCCCATGTTGGCGGCCTCGCGCAGTATTCCGGCGCCGGTTATCCCGCCGCCGATAACCACCAGATCCCAGTGCGATGCAATGTTGTTAATGTTCATCACTGATTTCACCGGCTGCATTTTATCCTGTATCTGGACTCTGTCTTGTGGCTTTTACGGCAGCAATTTACCCGGATTCATTTGTCGATCGGGGTCTAAATAACTGAAGACCTGCTCGAGCGTGTTTATTCCAATGGGTCCTTTTTCGGCTTCCAGGTAAGATTTATGATCCTTGCCGATGCCGTGTTGATGACTGATGGTGCCCCCGCACTCCACAATTGCCCGGCTGGCTGCCTGCTTCATTGCCCGCCAGCGTTCAAGGGTCTTTTCCGGGCTGTCGGCCAGGCGAAAAACAAATGTGCTATAGATGCTTGAGCCAGTGGTATAAATATGGGAAAGGTGGCTAAAAGTCAGGATGCGCTCATCGGCCGGTTCCGGTGCCTGTTTCAGTGCGGTTTCAATGCGATTCATCGTATCGGTTACCTTATCCCAGGGCACTGCGGTCTCCAGGGTATCAACGGCATAGCCCAGATCCCATAGGGTATTGCGCAAGTATGCCGATCGAAACCGGTTTTTTTCCCAGGCGTTTCCGACGCTTTTACCGATCTCAATGCCCTTAAACCGGCGAATAATCGACCCGGCCTCGCTTTTTGCGACCCGGGCCTGTCTTTTGCGCCCGATATAACCGATCAGGCTCATACAGGCCGCGTTCGGGTCGATGCCGCGAAATTTCAAATAACGGTTGAGCCATTTGATTTGCTGCTCGTGTCCGGCCAGGGCCAGATTGACCTGCGTTTCCTGTGGATTGCTCAGTCGCGCCATGGAAAGCGGAATTTGAGACTGAGCCAGCATTTGCACCGCCTGGCAGGCGTGATCCCAGGAAGGAAAAAACACTCCATAAAAATCGTCGACGTCCGGCAAAGGTGAAATTCTGACGATGACCCGGGTTAAAATTCCCATTCGTCCTTCAGAGCCTAAAACCAGCTGCCGGATATCCGGACCGGCTGCCGAGGCCGGAAACGGGGGTAGCTTCATCCGGCCTTTAAATGTGGCAATTTCTCCGCCTGCAAAAAGCTGTTCGATTCTGCCGTAATGGCTGGACTGCTGACCGCAGGAACGGGTGACCACCCAGCCACCCAGCGTGGAATATTCAAAACTCTGCGGATAGTGGCCCAAAGTGAATCCTTTTGCATTGAGCTGTTTTTCGAGTTCGGGTCCACAGATGCCGGCTTCAAAGGTTGCCAGAAAATTGCTTTCATCAATGCCGATCAGGCGCTTCATTCCATGCAGAGCAATACTAAGCACCGGGCGCTCAGTTTCCTGAATTTCCAGCTGGCCGGCGACACTGGTGCCGCCGCCATAAGGGATAACGACCGCCCCGTGATCGGTTGCATAGGCTAGTAAAGTCTGGATATCCTCTGCGGTTTCAGGCCGAGCCACAGCGTCGGGAAAATGCCTAAGGTTACCGCCACGAAGGCGAATCCAATCCGGCAGACTCTGCCCATGGGCACACTCAAGCCGTTGTCGCGGATCGCTGGTCACCAGCGGATGCCGTGGCAGGCGCGTGGGCGGAATGTGTTTTAAAACTTTATCCAGGGGGGAATCGGGCCGTACCGTTCCTTCTCCGATTTGCTGGCTTAAAAGAGCCTTGCCTTTGCGAGACAATTCCATCTGAATTGACTCATCACCCCACCCGTTCCATCGAAGCAACGTTTTCTCCTTTCAAATGCGAACGGATCTTTTTATTTCGTGCCAGATTTCAATACTTTGCTTCATCGCTTTTCTGACGACCTTCTCCACGGAATGATCTTTACGCTCGATCGCGCGGGCAAGATTCCGGTAATAGCGCAGCGAAGTTTTCCGTGATTTTTGGACCGCAAAATAACGGGCCGCCATTGTTTGAAATATGGGCGCAAAGTCATTTAGGATCAAACTATAAATCGGATTGCCGGATTCCCTGGCCATGCAGATCTGCAGCTCCCAGTCATAGGCCGCATAGGTTTCGGCGCTATCGGCCGGTCGCGGCTGGTGACCCAGAAAGCTCAGCATTTTTTGAGGTCGATGAACGGATGCCAATCCGGCGACGGGCGGAAGCAAGATTACTCTGACCTCCAGCAGCCGGGCGATAAAATCGTTAGCAAAAAAGTCACCGTATTTTGCCAGGGTTCCGAGCACGCTAAGGCCACCTGTTTGCCAGAAATCGTTGACCACGGTTGGTTTGCCGTGTTGGATGCGGACCCAGCCTTCGCCGGCAAGGCGCTGCAGGGTTTCGCGTAAGGTGGGCCGGGTGATGCCGATTTCATTGGCCAGGGTTCGTTCGCCGGGCAAGGCCGTTCCCGCGGGGTAAGTTCCGTTTAATATGGATGTGACCAGTATGTATTCGGCATATTGGGTAGGCCGCAGCGGCTGTTGGAGTTTAGACTGCATTCTCGTTGCTCAAATTAATATTGATCTGGTAAGAGGTCATACCATTTGCTCTGTCAAAAGTCAAGCCCCTTTTTTTAAGATTGAACCGCTTTTTTCAAGAAAGCCGGGGAACTTTTATCCTGAAAGCAAAAAAATCTTGATATCAATCTGCTGGCTGTCATATGGATGACCATACAGTTTTTGCTTGAAATGGTTGACGGAAACGCCGGGCACATTGTCGATATTTCCTCTTTTTGTGGCCAAGGAATTGAAATAACGAATCAACGGCCCGGGGTTGCGAATGAAAAACATAGGCGATAATTATTAACATGACTGTTTTATCTATTTCGTCGGTTGCTCCGCACGATTTCGAATTGGGTTTACGTATTGCGAGGAGTTTTTCTCCTGATTTGTTTCAAGATTTCTCTGTTTTTCGTATTGCAGTTAGAATCCAGGATAATCCAACAGTTTTGGAAATGCGCCAAATCCGTCGTGATCCTCCGATTTTAAAGGTACGGACGGCTCTGCCAAACAGCGCATCGGAGGTCAAACGGATCGCTAGCTGGATCATCTTCGCTGATCTGGATCTGCGTCCGTTTTACCGGATCGCAGCCTCCCATTCAATTTTAGGGAGGATAACCAAAAAATTGCATGGTCTCAAGCCCATGCGACCTGCGTCACTGTTTGAAATGCTGATCATTGCTATTACCGAGCAACAAATTTCTCTGGCGGCAGCCTATCGCATTAGAACGCGGATCATCGAACGGTATGGCGACCGTGTAGATGGCCTGTGGGCTTTTCCGACTCCGCAGCGATTGGATGAAAGTTCAGTTGCCGAACTCATGACGTGCGGACTTTCTCAACGCAAAGCGGAATATGTGAAGGGAGTCGCTTACCAGGTGGCAAGTGGACTCCTTGATCTCGGCCGGTTAGAGACGATGTCCGATGAAGATGTTCGATCTCTTCTTCTGCAGGTTCGCGGCCTGGGACCCTGGTCTGCAGAGTATTTTCTTGTTCGAGGTCTGAGCCGTCCGGACCGGGTCCCTGCAGATGATCTGGGTATTCGAAGCATCGTTGGCCGCTATCTCGGTGGTGGACATCGTTTATCGCCGAAGGGAACTCTGCGAAAACTATCAGCCTTTAGACCATACCGCGGATTGGCTGCATTTTATTTTCTGGCCCATGAGCGTATGTCAAAATTCACTGCCGAATGACCGGCAAGTAAAAAGTTGTAGATCCTGTGGATAAAAGAACCGGATCCGGCCAGTATATGATAAGAACAAAGGCGGACTCATCAAAACCTCGAGAGCGGGCTTGAATAGCGTTTGACCGACCTCTAAGGCCAGCATGAGGGTCTCCGCATCGAAGAGGAGAAAAGTTGTGGAAGAAAAAATAGTCTATTTTGAAAAACCGGGCAAAGGCAATACAGCGGAAGTCATTCAGCTGGTTATAGACAAAGCGCAAGCCAGAGGCATAAATCGATTTGTTGTGGCATCAACCCGGGGGGTTACAGCGAAAGGTTTCTTGGAAGCGGTTACCGGAACAGACCACCGTCTAGTCATCGTTCCATGGCAGTTCGGTTTTAAAGGCGAAGACCAGCCTTTCCCCCAGGAACTGGTGAATGAGCTTCGGGCGAAGAACCACCAGGTTCATTTCGGGACGATGTTATTTCACTCTACAGAATTTTACGGTACAAACGCCCCCCAAGCCATGGCGAATCTTCTTCGCACCTTCGGGCAGGGAACCAAGGTTTGTCTGGAGATCCTTTTGATGGCCTGTGACGGAGGATGCGTCAAGATTGGAGAAAAGGTGATCGTGGTGGCGGGTACTGGCTCCGGAGCGGATACAGCCCTCGTTGCCACTGCAGCGCCCACCACCAGGCTGAGCTCACTGCGCATCCATGAAATCATCTGCAAGCCTGTTATGAAATGATATGAATCAAAGAAGCTATCGTAATGTTTTTTTCATTTCTGCCTCCCAATTCGGAATGGCTTTTTCTTTCAATTTCGTCATGGTGTTTCTCCCTTTTTTCATTCATAATGTCAGCCCCTAGTCCTCTCAAGAGACGCTGATATGGGTGGGATTTATCATGGGAGCAACAAGCTTTGCCGCGGCGCTTGCATCTACCTTTTGGGGATCTTTGGCCACCCGATTCAGTCCCAAGAAGCTTTATATGAGAGGGTTGCTTTCCCATGCCCTTATCATCCTGTTGATGGGGTATGTTTCCAGTCTTCCTGTTCTTCTGGTGCTTCGCATCGTCCAGGGGATAATGGGCGGTATTTCTACAGTCGGCCTTGTCATTGTCTCTTCGTCCTCATCCAGGGAATGGGCAGCTAGAGATATCGGTTGCCATGACCCTCGGACAGTTGATCGGCCCCCCTATCGGCGCGCTGGCTGCCACGACGCTGGGTTATAAAGGCGCCTTTATAACTGCCTCTGCTTTCATCTTTGTGACCATGGTATTCTGCTTCTTTTATGTGAGGGAGTCTCCAGCTGAATCAAGAGACCCCATCGCCCCCGCAAAACATTCGATGAATAAGAAAACGCTTATGGGGTGGGGACTTTGTTTTACCGCAACCGTCCAGCTGATGTTCTTGCCCAGCGTCCTTCCGAACGTTTTCCAGGGATTTCACATGGAAGAGAGCTTGGCTATAAAATCCGCCGGGCTGGTTGTGATGTTGTACACGGCGACGGCAATGGCCGGAACCTTTTTGCTCTGCAGGTTGACTACCAGGGTTACGAGCCACCGGTTGATCATTGCTGCAGGTATCATGGGAACTGTTTTGCAATTCTTGCTATCGGTAACTCCCGGGCTTACGAGTTTCGTTGCCGTTCGCATGCTTCAGACCGCCATGATTGCCGCTGTCATGCCGTTAGTTTTTTCATCGTTTGCTTCGGATCTGGACGGAAAAGTGATCGGGGTTTTGAATTCAAGCAGATTTGCCGGCAATGCGCTGGGACCGATGATAGGAACCGCGGTCCTTGCCTTTTCAAACTTGAACTGGCTCTATATTGAATACATAATCGGCCCTATATACGACACCCCTGATCGGGGTTATAGGTAAAAAATTAAGGAGTCGGGCAGCTTTAATTGAACCGCTCCATGAATAATTGTTCGCGAAACGCATGCGAACTCCTGGATAAGGGCTCAGACCAAAAGATCAGCCGGAGAGATAACCGAGAACATATTCATTATGAAAGAGTGTTCCTTCATTTCGCTGCGGGTATCGAGAAACAGGGAGCGTCGGTATGCAGGTCGTTGACCGAAAATCTTTTGATACGCTTTTTGATGTTTTGAAGGCCAGAGGGTTTGAATTGATCGGACCGGTCGTTCGTGACGGTGCCGTCGTCTATGATCATCTCGAATCCGTTTCTGAATTGCCCGCCGGTTGGACCGACCGGCAGGCGCCCGGGACGTATCGTCTCATAAAACAGGACCATGCCGCATTGTTCGGATATTCGGTCGGCCCGCATTCCTGGAAGAAATTTCTTGTCCCGCCGACTCACAGATTGTGGTGCTCTAAGCGCAACGGGCAGGGCTTCAAAATAACGATCGAAGATGAAAAAACGCCTCGCTATGCCTTCATCGGCGTGCGTGGCTGTGAACTGCAGGCTATCTCGGTGCAGGATAAGGTTTTTTTAACGGGTCCCTTCACAGAGCCGATTTATCAATCCCGGCGTCAAGAGGCTTTTATCGTTGCCGTCAACTGCAATACGCCGGGCGGCAACTGCTTTTGCGCTTCCATGAAGACCGGGCCGAAAGTCGCCGGCCCCTTTGATCTGGCCTTGACCGAGGTGCTTCAAGGAGACGATCATTATTTTGTCGTCGAAACCGGCAGCGAAAAAGGCCGGGCGGTATTGGCCGACATCCCTCACCGGCCGGCCGGCACCACGGAAACACAGATCAGCGAGAAGCTGGCAAAACAGGCCGCCGCCAAAATGGGACGCGCACTTGATACCACCCGTATCAAGGAGTTGCTTTATCGGAATCTGGAGCATCCCCGTTGGGATGATGTGGCCCGGCGCTGTTTATCGTGCGCCAATTGTACTCTGGTCTGTCCAACCTGTTTTTGCGTGACGGTGGAAGATGTAACCGATTTGTCCGGTGAGCATGCCGAACGCTGGCGTCGTTGGGATTCATGCTTCACCATGGATTTTTCGTATATTCATGGTGGATATATACGTCCGACAGTGAAGGCACGTTACCGTCAGTGGGGGAGCACCCGTTTTTTCAAGGCCTGAGCGATTCGCATCTTGAAACCATTGCAGACTGCGGGCGCAATATTCAATTTACCGCCGGAGAGACTATTTTCCAGGAGGGACAAGAGGCCGATTACTTTTATGCCATCCGTCATGGGAGAGTGGCGCTCGGCATCCACGGCTCTCATCGCGGTGCGATCACGATTGAAACGGTTGAAGCCGGTGAGATCATCGGCTGGTCCTGGCTGGTTCCTCCTTATCGCTGGCGGTTTAGCGCCCGGGCTGTTGTAAAAACCAGAGCCATCGCTCTGGACGGAAGATGTTTGCGGGGCAAGTGCGAGCAAGACTACCAGCTGGGTTATGAATTATTCAAGCGATTTGCACATGTTTTCTCAGAGCGCCTGGATCATACCATCCTGCAGTTGCTGGATATCTATTGTGAAACTCCCATGCAAAAAGCAAAGCGCTGAGGAAAAAATCATGAACCATTCGATTGCCGGGCCCATGCTGCCGGTCCCTTATCGTATTCAAAAATTTGAGCGCGAGACGCATGACACCTTTACGCTGGAATTGCATTCCGCTGATAAAGTTGCGCGGCCGGTTTTTGCCCCGGGGCAGTTTAACATGCTCTATGTGTTCGGGACGGGTGAAGTCCCGATTTCCTTCAGCAGTGATCCCGCCAATACGGAATCGATCAAACATACCACCCGGGTTGTCGGTACGGTTACCAAAGCCATGCATGCTCTCAAACCGGGCGATACCCTCGGGGTGCGCGGGCCTTTTGGAAGCAGCTGGCCGCTTGAGCTTGGGCGGGGAAAAGATGTGGTCGTCATTGCCGGCGGCATCGGGCTGGCTCCTTTAAGACCCGCCATCTTTGAACTGCTTGCCGACCGTCAAAAATACCATCGCATCATCTTGCTTTACGGGACCCGCACGCCGCGCGACATCCTGTTCAAACGCGATTTAAAA